>JABFYH010000040.1 GCA_013361335.1 Gemmatimonadaceae bacterium
CGCGATGATGACGTTCGCGACGTCGTCGTCCACCGGCGCACCCAGGAAGATGATGCGGTCCATGAGGAGGCGCGAGAACACGTCGTAGATGCGCTCGCCGCGGCTGGTCCGTTCGATGACGGACGGCATGTAGACGGTCATCGGGCGACTCCGAAAAGGGTGCGGGGCGAGACCCACGCGCCGAGGCGCGCGAGGATCGCCGGCCACTCGCTGGCGCTGCTTCGCGAGGCCATCGCGGTGACGCGCAGGCGACCGCCGGCGCGCGTGTGGGTGACGGTCAGCCTGGTTCTCGCGCCGCCAGGGACCGGAATGGGGGTGAGCTCGAAGCAGACGCGGTCGGGGGCGAAGCCATCCCAGCTCGCGCGCCAGGTGCTCTCCAGCCGGTGCGGCCGGTCGACGAGGAGGAACTCTCCTTCGATCGTGCCTCGCGATCCGTCGGGGGCGAGGGCGCCGACGCGCCAGGGCTGGCCGGGGATGGCGACGGCCGGCGCGTAGAAGGACGGCTGCCGCTCGGCCGGCGATGCGGCGTCGCCGCCGAGCCACGCGGCGAGCTCACGCTCGTCGGAGAGGGCGGTGAACACGGCGTCGGGGGGCGCGGCGATCTCGACGATCGTGCGCAGCGAGCCGTGTGCGTCGGGAAATTCCATCGGAGCGGTCATCGGTGACTACCTCCGCGTCCGTCAGCGGACGCCCTGTTCGACGTGGCGCTTGAGGCGCGCCAGACTGTCCTGCCAGAAGATCTCGTAGCTCTGCGCCCAGCGCGCCACCTCGCGCATCGGACCGGGGGTGAGCTGGTAGATGCGCTGCCGGCCGTCCTCCCCGCCGCGATGCTCCCGCACCAGCCGTGCTTCGCGCAGCACGCGCAGGTGCCGCGAGATCGCGGGGCGTGTCATGTCGAACCCCGCGGCGAGCTGCGCCACCGGCGCGTCGCCGTCACGGAGCCGGTCGAGGATCGCCCGGCGGGTGGGATCGGCGACGGCGAGGAAGGGATCGGCGCTGGCAGAGGGTCTTGGCATGAATATAGGTAAACGAAACGTTATATAACCTACGGGGCAGCTCGGGGGCCGTCAAGGCGTGGACGGCGGACGGGCGCGTGAGGCGGGGGCGCGACAGTTTCGCTCGGCGCGCAACGCGGCGATATTCCGCACCCTTCCCGCACCGCTGCCCGGCGCGGGCTTTGCACCGGCGGTGCTCGCCGGACGCGCCACTCCGACGCCTGGACACCATGAGCGGTCGCACCGAGGTACGCCGAGTCTCGAAGCCCTGGGGCCACGAGACGATCTGGGCGGCGAACGACCTCTACGTTGGCAAGATCATTCACATCACCGCGGGGCACGCGCTCTCGAAGCAGTACCATCGGGTGAAGGACGAGACCGTGTATCTGCTCTCGGGGCAGCTGAAGTACTGCGTGCAGCTGGAGGGAAGCGATCGTCCGGAAGACGTGATGCTGAAGGTCGGCGAGGCCTTCCGGATCACCCCCGGCACGATTCACTACATGGAGGCGGTCACCGATTGCGACGTGCTCGAGGCGAGCACCCCGCACCTCGACGACGTCGTGCGCCTCCAGGACCGATACGGACGCGAGGGAACGAGCGCACCATGAAAGTCATCATCCCGTTGGCGGGGAAGGGCACGCGGCTGCGGCCGCACACGCATCTCGTCCCGAAGCCGATGTTGAAGATCGCCGGCAAGCCGGTGATGGCCTACATCCTCGAGGACCTGGTGAAGCTCGGCACCGTGACCGAGGTCATCTACGTCACCGGGCATCTCAAGGAGAAGGTCGAGGACTACGCCCGGACGCAGTTCCCCTCGCTGCCCGCCAAGTTCGTCGAGCAGACGGTGCAGGACGGGACGGCGGGCGCGGTGAAGCTCGCCGAGCCGTTCGTGAAGGGCGAGGACGTGCTGATCATCTTCGTCGACACGATCTTCGAGACGGACCTGACCCAGATCCGCAAGACCACCGCCGACGGGATCATCTGGGTGAAGGAGGTCGAGGATTACCAGCGCTTCGGCGTGGTGGTCACCGACAAGGACGGCAACATGACGAAGATCGTCGAGAAGCCGTCGACGCCGATCTCCAAGCGCGCGAACATCGGCCTGTACTACATCAAGAACTCGCCGCTGCTGTTCGAGGGGATCGACTACACTCTCACGCAACCCAAGCACAAGGGCGAGTACTACCTGACCGACGCCTTCCAGTACATGATCGACAAGGGAGCCAAGCTCCAGGTGGTGGACGTCGAGGGCTGGTACGACGCGGGGAAGCTGGACACGCTGCTCGAGACCAACGAGACGGTGCTGTCCAAGATGGGCCGGGCCCGCCGGCCGAAGGCGGTGCCGGAGGGGGTGACGATCAAGGATCCGGTATACATCGAGGACGACGTCACCCTCTCGAAGTCCACCGTGGGCCCCAACGTCTCCATCGGCGCGGGGAGCCGGATCGAGGGCTCGACGCTGTCGCACACGATCGTCGGCAAGAAAGCCAACGTGAAGGGGTCGACGCTCAAGAACTCCCTCATCGGCGACGACGTGACGATCGAGGGGCTCAAGGGCGAGCTCACGGTGACCGATCACTCCGAGATCCGCGGCACCGCATGACGGCCGTGCGGCGGAGGGCATACGGCCTGGTGGTCAGCCGGCCAGCCCCGCCGCGGCGACGAGCACGGTGAGCGCGCGGGCGACGCCCAGCGCGCCATCGGTGTTGTCGTACCACTCGGCCGGCGTGTGCACGCCGCCACCACGTCCGCCGGCGCCGATCGCGATCGCCGGCACGCCGAGGCTGATCGGGATGTTGGCGTCGGTCGAGGCGGTCACGAGCTCCGGCGTGCGACCGATGGCGTAGGTCGCCTCCGCGGCGGCGCGCACGAGCGGATGCTCCTTGGGCAGCTCGCCGCAGGGCCGGTCGCCGATCGTCTCCACCAGGAAGCCGAGGGGGGTGGTGCCAGGTGCGCGGCGGAGATTCTCCTCGCGCACCGCGGCGCGAAGGACCAGCTCGATCTCCGCCGAGGTGCGCTCGAGGACCTCGCTCGATGACGATCGCAGGTCGATCTCGATCCAGGCATCTTCGGGAATGGCATTGACGCTGATCCCGCCGCCGATGCGGCAGACCGAGAGCGTCGTGCGCGGCGTGCGCGGGAGCGGGAGCGCGGCGAGCTTCGCCGCGGCGGCGCCCGCGGCGTGCACGGGGTTCGGGACGCCGAAGGCCGCCCAACTGTGTCCGCCGACGCCCTGGAAGGTCACGCGCAGCCGGCGGGCGCCGAGGGCGCGGTGCACGATCCGGTCGTCGCCGGCGCCGTCGAGGGCGATGCAGGCCGCCGGCATGCCGTCGAGCTGCGCGAACAGATGCTTCGCGCCGCGGAGATCGCCGGCGCCCTCTTCGCCGACGGTCGCGGCGAAGATGATCGGGCGCCGCGTGCGCAGCGTCGTGCCGTCGACCGCCTCCGCCAGCGCGAGCATCGCGGCGAGCCCGCGCGAGTTGTCGACGATGCCCGGCCCCGCGAGCTGACGGCCGTCGCGCGCGACGCCCACGGCGGTGCCCTCGGGGAAGACCGTGTCGAGATGCGCGCACACCAGCACCGGGGCGTCGTCCGTGGTGCCGCTCCGCTGGGCGACGATGTTGCCGACGTCGTCGGTGTAGACGTTGTCGAGCCCCAGCGCGCGGAACCGCGCCGCCACCGAGGCGCCACGAGCCTTCTCGCCACCGGTCGGCGCGGGAATCTCCGAGATGGCGATCTGGGTGCGCAGCAGGCGCTCGTCACCCTGTGCGAGTCGCGCGCGCGCCGGCGCCAACAGGTCGAACAGCAGCGCCCCGTCGAGGGACGCCGACGGCTCGGCGGAGGCGGGCAGGTCGCGGAAGGTGGCGCGCATCCGCTATCTATGGCGTGTTCGGGGTGCGCCGCGCAAGCTCCCCGCTCACGAACCGACCACATCTCCTGCTCACACCCCGCCTCTGATGCCCTCCGCCGAACAGCCGAAGCTGGGCCGAAACGTGATGGCGCTCTCCGCGGTCAGCTTTCTGACGGACGTGTCGAGCGAGATGATCTATCCACTTCTGCCGGTGTTTCTGACGACAGTGCTGGGGGCGAACGCGAGCTTCATCGGCGCGATCGAGGGCGCAGCCGAAACCACCGCGGCGCTGCTCAAGCTGGCGAGCGGGTGGTGGTCGGACCGGGTGCGGCGACGTAAGCCGCTCGTGGTGCTCGGCTACGGCATCGCGACTTTCATGCGACCGCTCGTCGCCATCGCCCAGTCGGCGGTGCAGGTGCTGCTCATCCGCGTCGCCGATCGCGTGGGGAAGGGGATCCGCAACGCGCCGCGCGATGCGCTGATCGCGGAATCGGTCGACCCGAGCATTCGCGGCAAGGCATTCGGCTTTCACCGGGCGGCGGATCATGCCGGGGGTGTGCTCGGTCCGCTCATCGCCTTCGCGGCGCTCACGTACCAGTGGGCGCCCATCCGCACGGTGTTCTGGCTGGCCGCGATCCCGGGTGTGCTGTCGTTCGTCGTGCTGGTGGTGTTCGTGCGCGAGATTGAACGCTCTCACGTGGCGCCGGTGAGTACGGGCCCCGACCTCTCGCTCCCGCTGGGGGCGCGCTTCTGGCGGGTGCTCGGCGTGATCTTCGTCTTCACGCTGGGCAACTCCACGGATGCCTTCCTACTGCTCCGGGCGAATCAGCTGGGGGTAGCGGTGGCGCTCGCCCCGATCCTCTGGGCGGCGCTGCACGTCGTGAAGTCGCTCTCGAGCACTCCCGGGGGCGCGTTGTCCGACCGCATCGGCCGCCGGCCGACGCTGATCATGGGATGGACGCTGTACGCGCTGGTGTACTTTGGCTTCGCGCGCGCGACCGCGGCGTGGCAGGCCTGGGCGCTGTTCGCGGTCTACGGCGTGTTCTTCGGCCTGACCGAGGGGGCCGAGCGGGCGTTGATGGCCGATCTCGTGGCGCCGGAGCGGCGGGGGACGGCCTTCGGGTGGTACAATCTGTCGATCGGGCTCGGGGCGCTGCCGGCGTCGCTGCTCTTCGGATGGGTGTGGGATCACGCCGGCGCGCCGACGGCGTTCATCATGGGGGCATCGCTTGCCCTCGCCGCCGCAGTCGGCATGCTTCTCGTGGTTCCACGACGAACGCTCGTGCGATGACCCAGCACGAAGGAGAGAAGCCAGCCATCACGCCGGCGACGGTCGGCCCCGCGGCACGGAAGGGGATTCTCGCGCACGCGCGCGGATTCCTCGGCCTGCTGTGGGCCACGATCTTCAAGTTCTTCAGCGACAGCTGCGGGACGATGGCGGCGGCGCTCTCCTTCTACACCTTCTTCTCGCTGCCCGCGCTGCTCACGCTCCTGCTCACGCTCATCGGCAAGGCGATGGACCCGACGCGCGTGCAGGAGGCGATCATCGCGCAGGTGGGTGGATTGATCGGCGCCGCGGGCTCGGAGCAGGTCGGCGCGATCCTCAGCCACGCCAAGCAGGGCGACGGTCCGGCGTCGGTCGCGACGCTGCTGAGCGTGCTCGCTCTGGCGTTCGGCGCCACGACGACCTTCGCGCAGCTCCAGGATGCCCTCAACCGCATCTGGGGAGTGAAGCCGGATCCCCGACGCAATCAGCTTCGCGTCTTCCTCGTCAAGCGGGTCTTCTCGTTCGGCATCGTCATCACGGTGTCGTTCCTTCTGCTCGTGTCGCTCGTGCTCAGCACCGCGTTCGCGGCGGCGGCGGGCCGCGTGACGACGATGCTCGGCACCCCGCCGATGGCGCTCGACATCCTGACGTCCATCGTCGGGTTCGGGTTCATCACCGGCCTCTTCGCCGTGATGTACCGCTACCTCCCGGACGCGCGCATCGCCTGGCGTGACGTGCGAGCGGGCGCCGTCGGGAGCGCCCTCCTCTTCGTCCTTGGCAAGACGGTCCTCAGCCAATACCTGGGCGGCACGAACCCCGGCAGCGCGTATGGCGCAGCGGGGTCCCTCGCCGTGGTGCTCATCTGGGTCTATTACACGTCGATGATCCTCCTCTTCGGGGCGGAGTTCACCGAGCTGTGGGCGGAGCGGTTCGGGCGGGGGGTGGTGCCGGAGCGCGGAGCGATCGCGTACGAGGAAGCCGAGCGTCGCGTGAAATAGCGAGGCTCGGCCGTCAGAGCATCAGCCCCACCGTGATCGGGAAGAACTGGACGGTGCTTCCCGAGCGTTTCGTGCGATGATACCGCGCCTCGAGAAAGGTCTGCGCGCCGAGCAGGTTCAACTTCGTGCCGAGTCCGACGTTCCAGCCGTACCGCGTCGTCGCGCCGCAGGCGAGCGCCCCCGAGCAATCGGTGCGATATGCACCGAGCCCGGAGATCACATAGGGCGAGAGGGGCGAGTCGGTCATCGGGAGGCGATAGCTGGCGTTCAGCGTCGCCGATCCTACCGAGAGATTGCCGGATGCCCCCGCCGCCGGAATGCCGCGCCCGCCGAATCGGTTGTAGGCCACGTCCAGCCGGAGCCCGATGGGCTGCATGAGCGAACCCAGTGCCACGGTTCCGAGGGCGTTCCATCCCGTGTTCGCGTTCGTGCGCAGGTCGCCGGTGGGAATCGTGGCGCCGCCACCCAGGCCGATCGAGAGTGGGCGCTGCGCTTCGACTGCCACGGGCGCGAACAGCATCGCGCAGGCTGCCGTGAGAAGCCACCGTCGCATGGACGTCGTCCTCGTTCGAGTGATGGTCGATCGCGGGTCAGAGCGACTTCAGATACTCCACCAGATCCCGGCGCTCGCCGCGGCTGAGCTGGAACCGGCGCACCTGCACGTAGTGATCGACGACGTCCTCCAGCGTCTTCGCGCTGCCGTCGTGGAAGTACGGCGCATGCTGCCACAGCGCGCGGAGTGGCGTCGTGCGATACCGCTTCTGCGTCGTGCGCGCCGCGTACGCCGAGTCCATCCCGGTCTCGGACGGGGCGTGGAGGACGCCGTCGTTGTTGTCGGTGAGGCTGCCACCGACGTGACAGCTCGCGCAGTTCGCGTCGAACACGCGCTTGCCGCGGTCTGCGGCGCCGCGATCGTACGACGCGCCCGGCGTCGGCGGCGCCGGGATGCTGTGCTGATAGGCGCGCAGCGCGGCGAGCTTCGGGGTGACGTCGTCCGGCGTCTGCACGATGTTGATGCCGAGGCGGGGATCGGAGAAGCTGCCATGGCCGTGCATCTGCGTGACGGCGACGTACGCGTTCCAGTACGAAATCGGGCCTTCCGCGGTGTAGGTCTCGTTCTTCACCTGAGCCAGGCCGTGCGCCGGCGGCAGGGTGAGCGGCGTGCTCTTGCCGTCGAAGTTGAAGCGCGGGTCGTAGTAGCCTGGCGGCCACGACGCGAGGACGGCCTTCTGCTGCGGGGTGAAGATCGGCAGCTTCGAGAGGATCTTTCCCACCTCGAGGTCGCGGTTGGGCCAGCCGTCCAGGCGGTGACCGATGCCGGGGAGAAGGGCGTTATCGACGGTGGAATGGCAGAGCGCGCAGGTGATGCCCACCTTGACGAGGTTACCGCTTTCGTCGAAGGTGCCGCGCATGCCCACGACCGCGCCCTGGCGCAACAACTCCTTGGTGCCGCCCGTGCCGAACGGATTGTGCGCGACGAACTTGAGCAGGTTGAGGCGATCCATGTCGACCTTGACGCCGAGGCCGAGGGCCTCGAGCGGCTCGATCTCGCGGGCGACGAGCTCGTGCAGCCTGGCGGTGTCGGTCCAGAACCGCTCGTCGCCGAAGGTGTCGTCGCGGAAGATGTCGCGACCGCGCGCCTCGAGATCGTTCGTCACGGCGGTCTCGGGAAACTGCCGACACCCGGGGGCGACGACGAGCAGGGAGAGCGCGGCGATGCAGGTTCGTGCGGCGCGGAGCGGAACGTGCGATGGCTTCACCATGGAGAACACTCGCGGCGGCGGTAGCTTCCCCCCGGTACCCTCGGCGGCGGCTGCGCCACCAGCTCTATAGGGGAGTTAGTGAAGATTTTCTTTAAGTTTCTGCAATATCCGATCCCGCGGTTCCCGTCGCGGCCGACCGGACCGTGACCGATGCGTGATTCCTCACGAGGGTCCCGCGCCCTGAAGGGCACCCGCGAGCGCATCGTCGCGGTGCTCCGCCGCAAGGCGTCGACGGCCAACGAGATCGCGGCCCAGCTGGGGCTGACCCACAACGCCGTGCGCAGCCATCTGACGGTCCTCCAGCGCGACGGTGTGATCCGACAGGCGAGCCTGCAGCCGAGCGCGAGCCGACCGGCGGTCGTCTATGAGCTGCTGCCGGAGGCGGAGGCGGTGTTCTCGCACGCCTACATCCCCTTCGTCGCGCAGCTCGTGCAGGTGTTGCAGCAGCGCCTCGCCGAAGGCGAGCTGGACGAAGTGATGCGCACGGTCGGTCGACGTCTTGGCGCGGAGTGGCCGCGGCTGCGCGGGCCACTCGGCCACCGCGTCAAGGAGGCGTCGCGACTCCTGGAGGAGCTCGGCGCGGTGAACGAGGTGGAGACGCTCGATGGCGGCTTCGTCATCCGCGGCCACGGCTGCCTGCTCGCGGAGGCGATCCATGGCCGGCCGGAGGTATGCCGCGCGATGGAGAGTCTCCTCGCCGAGCTGCTCGAGTCGTCGGTGCGGGAATGCTGCGACCGCCGCGCGCGGCCACGGTGCTGCTTCGCGATCGCGGCCGACGGATCGACGAGCGGCGCCTCAGCTCAGCAGCAGCGGGAGCCTGGTCGGTCGTAGCGCCGGGCCAGCGCGTCGCGCGCGAAGGCGTCGGCCGTGAGGGGCGTGCGATCCGGATGGACGCGGTGCACATGTTCGACGTACGCCGCGTAGTCCGGCGCGCCGAGCACGCGCCGGATCACCCACCCCGCGCGGGCGAGGAGGTCAGCGATCCGCCGGAAGCGACGGGGTCGCATCAGTCGCCGGCGACGACGCGAGAGTCGAACGGCGTCTCGGTCGACCGTGCCGGCTTGCCACCGAGGACGGCGCGCCACTCTCGGGCGCTATCGGCGATCACCACGAGCACCGACACCAGGAAGAAGGCCGCGACCGCCGCGTCCAGATAGTCGTTCGCGATGAGGCGGGCGAGCTCGCCGCTGGAATGAATTCCCGGTGGAAGGGTGCCTGCTGCGCTCGCGGCCTGCAGAGCACGTGCATGGGCGAGGAAGCCGAGCTTGGGGAGGGGTGAGAAGAGCTTGTGCCACCCCGCGGTCATCGTGACGATGGCGAGCCATGCCAGTGGAAGCAGTGTGGTCCAGGCGTAGCGCGCCTTGCCCATCTTGACGATGACGGTCGTCGCGACGCAGAGGGCGACGGCGGCGAGGAGCTGGTTCGAGATGCCGAACAGCGGCCAGAGGGAATTGATCCCGCCGAGCGGATCCACCACGCCCTGCCAGAGGAACCAGCCCCACATCGCGACGAACAACGCGCTCGACAGCACGACGATCGGCCCGGACGACGTGCTGCCGAAGCGAGGCCACAGGTGCCGGCCGATATCCTGGAGCATGAACCGTCCGACGCGAGTGCCCGCATCGAGAGTGGTGAGGATGAACAGCGCCTCGAACATGATGGCGAAGTGGTACCACAGCGCCATCGCGCCGCCGCCCCCCAGCATGCCGGAGAAGATGTGCGCCATGCCGACGGCGAGGCTGGGCGCCCCTCCCGTGCGCGACAGCAGCGACGTCTCCCCGACCTGTCGCGCGAGCTCGATCATCTCCGCCGGCGTGACGGTGAACCCCCAGCTCGCGATGGTGGTGGCCGCGCTCTGCGCCGACGTGCCGAGCGCGCCGGCCGGCGCATTGATCGCGAAGTACACGCCGGGCGTGAGCGCGCAGGCGGCGATGAGCGCCATCACCGCCACGAACGACTCGACGAGCATTGCGCCGTAGCCCACGAGCCTGGCGTCGGTCTCGCGTTCGACCAGCTTCGGCGTCGTCCCCGAGGCGATCAGGGCGTGGAAGCCGGAGATCGCCCCGCAGGCGATGGTGATGAACCCGAAGGGAAAGAGCTTCCCGGCGAACACGGGTCCGGTGCCGTCGGTGAACCGGGTGAGGGCCGGCATCTGCAGGGGCGGAAGCGCGACGAGGATCCCGATCGCGAGCGCCACGACGACGCCGATCTTGACGAACGCCGAGAGGTAGTCGCGCGGCGCGAGGAGCAGCCACACCGGCAGCACCGACGCGGCGAAGCTGTACACCATGATCAGCACGGCCAGCGTCCGCCCGTCCAACGTGAACAGCTGGGCGAGCGACAAATGCTCGGCGACCCACCGGCCAGCGAACAGCGACGCCATCAGGAGCACGAGCCCGATCGCGCTCGTCTCGAGCACGCGGCCAGGCCGCAGCCAGCGCATGTAGAGGCCCATCAGCATCGCGATCGGGATCGTGAGGCCGATCGTCACCGTGCCCCACGGGCTGGAGCGCAGCGCGTTGACCACCACCAGCCCGAGCACGGCGATGAGGACGATCATGATGCCGAGCACCGCGACCATGCCGGTGAAGCCGGCGATCGGACCGATCTCCTCCTTCGCCATCTGGCCGAGCGACTTGCCGTCGCGCCGCATGGAGGCGCAGAGGATCACGAAGTCCTGTACCGCGCCGCCGAGCACGACCCCGACGACGATCCACAGGATGCCGGGCAGGTAGCCGAACTGGGCGGCGAGGGTGGGGCCGACCAGCGGCCCCGGGCCGGCGATCGCCGCGAAGTGGTGGCCGAAGACGATCCAGCGGTTGGTGGGCACGAAATCCCGGCCGTCGGAGAGGCGCACCGCGGGGGTGGCGCGCCGGTCGTCGAGGGCGAAGATGCGGGCGGCGATGAAGGCGCTGTAGAAGCGATAGCCGATGGCGTAGATGCACAGCGCGGCGACGAGGAGCCAGATGGCGCTGACCGGCTCGCCCCGCGACAGGGCGACCAGGGCCAGCGCGCCGGCACCGGACACCGCGACGAGGGCCCAGCCGAGCGCGGCCAGAGGGGTGCGCGGCGCGAGGGAGCGAGGGGCGAGCGAAGGCATGGGCGCCAAGTTGGAATCCCGCACGGGACGCCGGAAGTGGAGGCGCGAGGCGTCGCCCCCCTCCGGTCTGCCGTTTAGCTTTCGAGACCACCTCAACGCTCCCGCCGTGCGCCCGCCCTTTCGCCTCCTCTACAGCCTGTTGATCGTCCTGGGTGCCTGCCGACCGTCGGGTGGCGCGGAGCAGTCGGCGCCGGTCGCCGAGCCCGCGCGGCCGCTGGCCTTTCTCGCCACGCAGCAGCTCGTCGTCGCCCCGCTGAACCGGTTGCGCGAGGCGGACGCGCTGGGCTGGACGCAGCAGATCCCGCGGTCGCGTGAGTTCATGCGCGCCTTCGACGAAGCGCTGCAGGCGGAGCTGGGCGCCCGGGGCCTCTCGTCGCGGTGGGTGTATCCGCCGGCGCTGGTGCAGGCGGGACGGAACAGCCCGTCGTACGCGGTGGACCCGTACGCGCTGGCTGCGGGGCCGCTGCGGAGCCCGTCGGCGGCGGTGGGCGTCCGGGTGGCCGATCCGCTCGCCGGGCAGCTGCGCACGATGGTCGCGCTGCAGGAGTCGGCGCGCGCGGTGCTCATTCCGGCGGAGCTCTGGTTCGACCGGACGCCGGACGGCCAGGGCGTCGCCGTCGTCCGGCTCGCGCTCGTGGACGGGCGCACGACCGAGATCCGCTGGATCGGCGACGTGCGCGGCACGCCGCAGGCCAGCTTTTCGCGCGAGCTCGTGACGAGTCTCGTCGCGCACACCGCAGACCTGTTCGCGGCCCCCTGAGGCCGAGCAAGGCATACGACATGGGAACACCCGTCACACTCATCTCCGGCGACGGCATCGGTCCGTCGATCAGCAGCGCCACCGTCCGCGTCCTCGAGGCGGCGGGCGCCCAGATCGATTGGGACGTGCAGTACGCGGGACAGGCTGGCGTCGCCAAGCACGGCGACCCGATCCCCGACGCGACGCTCGACTCGATCAAGCGCACGCGCCTCGCCCTCAAGGGGCCACTGGAGACCCCTGTCGGGGAGGGGTTCCGCTCGATCAACGTCGCCCTGCGAAAGACCTTCGATCTGTATGCCAACGTCCGCCCCGCGCACACGATCGTCCAGGGCGGGCGGTACGAGGACATCGACCTCGTGCTCGTGCGCGAGAACACCGAGGGGCTCTACGTCGGCATCGAGCATTACATCAAGATGGGGAGCGATCCACGCGCGGCGGCGGAGTCGGTCGCGATCATCACCCGCGCCGGTTCGGAGCGCATCGTCCGCTACGCGTTCGATTACGCCTGCAAGCACGGCCGGAAGAAGGTGACGCTCGTCCACAAGGCGAACATCCTCAAGTTCTCGCAGGGGCTCTTCCTCGACGTGGGGCGGCAGATCGCGCAGGAGTACGACGGGATCGAGTTCGACGAGGTGATCGTCGACGCGATGGCGATGAACCTCGTGCTCAAGCCGCAGCGCTACGACGTCATCGTGACCACCAACCTGTTCGGTGACATCCTGTCGGATCTCATCTCCGGGCTGGTCGGCGGGCTGGGGCTCGCGCCGGGTGCGAACATCGGCCTCGGCGGCGCGATCTTCGAGGCGGTGCACGGCACCGCCCCCGACATCGCGGGGAAGGGAATCGCCAATCCGAGCGCGTTGATCCTCGCCGCGTGCATGATGCTGGAGTACATGACCGATGGTGAGCGGGCGCGGCGGATCCGCGACGCCCTGGAGTCGACGATCCGCGAGCGGAAGACGGTGACGCGCGATCTCGGCGGCTCCGCGTCGACGGACCAGTTCACCGACGCGATCATCGCGCGGTTGTGAGCCCGCCGTGACGACCGTAACCGTCTTCCACTGCTCCGACCTGCACTTCGGGCATCCCGCGGTGCCCGCGCAGTACGAGGCGATGGAGACGCTGATCGCCGAGCGGCGCTACGACGTCGTGGCGATCTCCGGCGATCTGACGCAGCGGGCGCGGTCGGGGGAGTTCCAGCGCGCGCGCGCCTTCATCCGGCACGCCGAGCGGACGAGCAAGGTCCTCTGCATTCCCGGGAACCATGACGTGCAATGGTGGAAGGCGCCGCTCGGCCTGGGCGACGACGGAGCGATCCTCGCGTCGTACCGGCGGTGGGTGAACGCGGACATCGAGCCCGTGCTGCGCGTGCCCGGTGCAGTGTTCGCGGGGCTCAACACCTCGCACGGCGTCACGCGACAGACGCTCACCTGGCGGCTGCGGGACATCTCGATCATCGGGATCGTCCGGCGCGCGCAGATCGAGCGCCTCCGGAAAGTCTTCACCGACGTTCGGCCCGATGACGCCCGTGTGATCGTCATGCATCACAATCCCATGAAAGGCGAGCTCTCGCAGCGGCACGGGCTCAAGGACACGGCGCGTGCGCTGGGAGCGTTCGCCGATCTCCAGGCCGACCTCGTGCTCTGCGGGCACGATCATCAGGACGCGATCCACTACATCGAGCACACCCGCAAGGGCACGGTCATCTCAACCGCGGGGACGCTGTCGAACCGCATGCGCGGCGGCCGCCCCTCGTCCGTGAACAGCATTCGTATCTCGCCGGACCAGATCGAGGTCTCGACCCTCGTCTGGTCCGACTCGGATTCCGCATTCGTCGCTGGTCCTGTCAAATGCTTCAAGCGCTGACCCGCTTCTTCCGTCCGCGCCGCGATCTCGCCCAGCTGGAGCTGGCGTTCAGCGGCGGGACGCCGCACAACGCCGACGAGCTGCTCGAGCGGTTGCGACAGCTCGGCCTGCGGCGCATCACGTGCTGCCGGCTCACCCGCAATCGAAACGTGATGGTGAGCTTCGCCGGCGGCACGCTCCGCGTGCACGAGGGCTACCTGGCCGCGCCGGAGTCCGTGCTCCGCGCGATCGTGACGTTCGTCGAAGGGCGCACGCGGGCCGACCGGCGGGAGGCGCAGCGGGCGATCGTCGCCTTTCCGGTGCGCTCGCCGCGGCCGGCGTCGCGGCGCGAGCGTACCCACCCCGACGACGTCGAGATGGCGGCGCAGCTCACGGGCTGGCATGCGCGGTACAACGCGCGCCACTTCGATGGCGGGCTCAAACCGATCGAGATTCGCGTGTCGCGCCGGATGAAGACGCGGCTCGGCCACTACACCGCGGCGACCGCCGGGGGCGAAGCGGCCGAGATCGCGATCAGCCGCGCGCACGTCCGGCGCCACGGCTGGCCGGAGGCGCTCCACACCCTGCTGCACGAGATGGTGCATCAGTGGCAGGACGAAACCGGCCACACCATCGACCACGGCGCGACCTTCCGCGCCAAGGCGCGTGCGGTCGGGATCGCGCCCTACGCGCGCCGCGTGCTCGCGACGCGGCCGGGCCGCGGCGAGGGCTCGACGACCCTCGGGCGCCGGGCAGCGAGAAAGGGATAGGTTGGACGAGCGCTACCGACCGGCGGCGGCGGTGGCCGCCGGCTTCAGGAACCGGTCGTACCACGCCACATACCGCCGCAACCGATCGACGCGATAGCTCGGCACCGTGATGCCGTGATACTGGCTCGGGTAGATGACGAGCTGCGTCTCGACGCCGAGCGTGCGCAGCGCCTGGTACATCTGCTCGCCGCCGATGATCGGGACGTTGAAATCGCTCTGCCCACCCATGAACAGCGTCGGCGTGCGAATGCGGTCGGCGTGGAAGAAGGGGTACGAGATCCTGATCCAGGTGTCCTGCGCCTTCCACGGCGCGCCGATCTCCAGGTCGTACTGCGCGATGTACTGATCGGTGCCGTACATCGCGAGCTGGAGCGCGCTCCCCGCACCACTCACCGCCGCCTTGAAGCGCGCTGTCGTGGCGATTGTGTAGTCGGTGAGGATGCCGCCGTAGCTCCAGCCACCGATGCCCAGCCGCTCCGGATCGGCGATCCCCTGCCGCACCGCTTCGTCCACGGCGCCGAGCAGATCCTTCACCTCCTTGTTGCCCCAGTCCGCGAAGATGGCCTTCTGGTACGCGGACCCCCGGCCGTTCGATCCGCGGTAGTTCACCGCGAGCACGGCGTATCCGTTCGCCGCAAAGAGCTGCCGCTCGAAGTCGAACCGGTACGCATCCTGACCGTTCGGGCCGCCGTGGATGAAGAGCACGAGCGGCAGCCGCGCCGCCGCGGCGGCACCGGCCGGACGATAGAGCAGTGAGTGCACCTCGGTGCCGTCGTCGCTCCTCGACGTGAAGTCGCTCACGCTCGCGAGCTGGAGCTGCGCGAACAGCGAGTCGTTGTGGTGCGAGAGCTGGCGCACGGCGCCCGTCGCGGCGTCGCGGGCGAACACCTCGGGCGCGCGATCGGGCGACGCGAGCAGCAGCGCCGTGCGGCCATCCGGCAGCGCGCTGTAGCCGGCGACGACACGACGGCCCTCGACGACGCGCTCGATCGCGCCGTCGGCGACACGCACGCGCACCAGCTGCTCCTGCCGGTCGTCGGCGACGATGGCCGAGACGGAGCGCCCGTCGGCGAGGAAGCGCACCTGCGATAGCGGGCGATCGAAGGCGGACGTCACCACCCGCGCCGGCGCGCTCCCGTCGCTCGGCACGACGGCGAGGCGATTCAGGTGGTAGGCCGAGTACTTCGGCTCGTCGCCGCGGGTGAAGGCGAGCCACTTCCCGTCGGGAGACCAGGAGGGGCGGCCACCGTCGGGGCCATCGAAGTCGGTGAGCGCCCTGGCGCGCGCTCCCGCCCGCGCCTCGATCACGTAAATGTCCGAGTCGCGCGCCTTCCCGGGCTCGGCGGGATCCTCCCGCACGAAGGCGATGCGCGTACCGTCGGGGGACCAGCTCGGCGACTCGTCGTCGTGCAGCTCGCTGGTGAGGGTGTCGAGCTTCTTCGTCGCCACGTCGAAGAGCGCGAGATGCGTGCGCTTCGTCCCCAGATAGCCCGCGATGTCCCGCTTGAAGTTGTAGCGGTCGATGACGACCGGCTTCGGCGTCTTCTTCTCCGCCGTGTCCTTGCGCGCGACGGAGTCGGTCTCCTCCTCGAGCACGAGGACGAGCCGCTTCGAGTCCGGGGACCACGCGAACTCCTCGATGCCCCCCTTGACCATCGTCAGGCGTTGTGCCTCGCCGCCGCGCCGGTCGAGCAGCCACACCTGCCCGCCCTTGGCCTCCTGCCGGCCGGACACGAAGGCGAGATACCGGTTGTCGGGACTCCAGCGCGGTGTGCTCTCCCCGTCCGGCGACGACGTGAGGCGGATCGTCTGCGAGCCGTCCCAGCTCGTCATCCACACGTCGCTGTCCGACTTGTCCTTCGCCGAGTCGGCGGTGGTGACGCTGTACGCCACCCAGGCACCGTCGGGGGAGAGCTGCGGATCGCTGACCGTGCGGAGCTGATAGACGTCGTTTGGGCGCAGGACACGGCGCGCCGGCGCCTGCGCAAGGACCGGCCCGGCGACCAGTGCGAACCAGACACCACGAACGGCGCGGGAAGAGATACGTAGCAGCATGGGCGGACTCGATGTCTGGAGAGGCGGGACCGACGCGGTGGCTAGCCAATATGACCGCAGTGCCGGGCGAATATCCAGCCATTTTGGGCCTCGTCGGCCGCGCGGGGTGGCGTATATACTGGGGCGCGCGTCGACTGCGCGCGCGCCCTCCCTCACCCCCGTTCCCTTGCGTATGCGCCTGCGCGCCGCCCGAGTCCTCGCCGCCGTCGTTGCCCCGCTCGTGGCCTGTCACAGCGGGCCGACCGGACCAGGTTCCGCCACCGCGACACATCCGACGGGAACTGCCATGTCTCGCCGGCCGGATCTGGCCGGCCGGCCGTTCGGCATTCGCGTCTCGATCGGTGGCGACGTGTACGTCACGCAACAGGATTTGAACTCCGTCGCGCGCTACCGCCTCGATGATCCCGCTCCCAGTCAGGCCATAGTCGTCGGTGGCGATCCTGGTGACGTGGTCTTTTCCCGCGGTGGGGCGACGGCGTTCGTGAGCAACTTCTACGACGGCACCGTGAACGTGCTCGACGTCGCCGCCGGTCGATCCATCAAGCTGCTTCACGTCGACCCCGGAAATGCGTATCGGCTTGCCCTGTCATCCGACGACTCGCTGCTCTACGTCACGTCGACGAGTGGTCGGCTCTATGCCGTCGATGTACGTGGGTCGACGCCGACCCGATCGATCCAGCTCGGAGGCGCGTTGCAGGGCATCGCGCTCCAGCCCGACGCGGGGAGCGTGGTGGTGAGCAATACCGCGGGGTTGGCTTGGCGACTCGATGCGCGCACGCTGGACGTTCTGGCATCCCGACAGGTCGGCGCGGGCGCGCAGGATGTCGCCGCGTCCCCCGATGGAACGCGGCTCTTCGTGGCCATTGAGTCCGGGACCATTCGAGTCCTCGACGCGACCACGCTGCAGACGCTTGAGAGCGTGGTGACTACGGGTCTGTCTCCGTTCGGGCTCGCGGTCACTCCGGACGGTGCGCAGCTCTATGTCACGTCGCCGACCAACGGGCTGGTCGGCGTGTACGACCGCGCGGCCGGCGCCTCGATCAAGCTCTACCCCGTCGGCGGGGTACCGCGGCGGATCGCCTTCGATGCGTCGGGCGCCACGGCTCTCATCTCGAACGAGGGCAACTGGGTGGATGTGATTCGATGAGGCGGTCGGCCGCCCGTTAGCTCTCGCTCCTTACGGAGCCGATCGCCGAGCGGCTTTCGATCCGCTCCGCGTCGACCACCTCGTACGGACAGCTCAGGAAGACGCGTTGCCGTACGCACGACGCGCCGCCGAAGATTACCTTTCCCGGGCCTTCCCATCCTCCCGGAACTCTCGAAATGCTCGACTTCTATCACATCGACAGCGTTCTCTCGGAAGAAGAGCGCGCCGTGCGCGACAGCGTGCGCCGCTTCGTGGACGAGCGCGTGCTTCCCCTCATCGGCGACGCCTACGTCCAGGGTCGCTTCCCCAAGGAGCTCATCCCCGAGATGGGCGAGCTGGGGGTGTTCGGGGCGAACCTGCCGGAGAAGTACGGCTGCGCGGGGCTCAACAATGTGCAGTACGGGCTGATCATGCAGGAGCTGGAGCGCGGCGACTCGGGCGTCCGGTCGTTCGCCAGCGTCCAGGGCGCGCTCGCGATGTATCCCATCTACGCGTTCGGCTCCGAGGAGCAGAAGCAGAAGTACCTGCCGAAGATGGCGACGGGCGAGATCATCGGCTGCTTCGGGCTCACGGAGCCCGACTACGGGTCCAACCCGAGCGGCATGATCACGATGGCGAAGGAGCAGCCGGACGGCAGCTGGATCCTCAACGGCGCCAAGATGTGGATCACCAACGGCTCCACGGCGCATATCGCCGTGGTGTGGGCCAAGACCAATGGCGATCCCAGCGACAAGTCGATCCGCGGCTTCGTCGTCCCAACGGACAGCAAGGGCTTCACGGCCAAGGACCAGAAGGGGAAGCTCTCGCTGCGCGCGAGCGACACGAGCGAGCTGGTGTTCCAGGACGTGCACCTGCCAAAGGACGCGATCCTGCCGTCGTCGGCGGGGCTCAAGAGCCCGCTGATGTGCCTGACGCAGGCGCGCTACGGGATCTCGTGGGGCGCGATGGGCGCCGCCATGGCGTGCTTCGAGGAGGCGTCGAGCTACGCGCAGCAGCGCGTGATGTTCGACAAGCCGATCGGCGGGTTCCAGATCCAGCAGGTGCGTCTCGCCGACATGCTGACCGAGATCGTGAAGGCGCAGCTCGTCTGTCTGCACCTGGGCCGCCTGAAGGACGCCGGCACGATGACGCCGCAGCAGGTGTCGCTCGCCAAGCGCAACAACGTGAGCATGGCGACGGACATCGCGCGGGAGGCGCGCCGCCTGCTCGGCGCGAACGGCATCCTCGCCGAGTATTCCGCCATGCGCCACATGGCGAACCTCGAGAGCGTGTACACCTACGAGGGGACGCACGACGTCCACGCGCTCATCCTCGGTCAGGCGATCACCGGGATGAACGCCTTCAAGTGACGGCGGGCCGGTAGCGCCCCGCCACCCCCGCAGAGGCGAACCAGGGCTCGGGATCCTCGCGCTTGCTGGCATTCGCTTTGCCGCCATCGGCCACGAAACCGACTGGAGGCATCGATGGCAGGTACGGGGCGGTCTTCACAGGGCAGTGGTGCGGGATCCCGCGCCGGTTCCGGAAGTGCGCGCGCCGGGAGCAGCGCGAGCGCCGCGAACGCCGCACGCGGATCACGAGGGGAGTCGCAGGCAGGCGCTCGTGGCGCCAGCGCGCGTGAGGCGTCGTCGGGCGCGAGCGTGTCGGGGAGCGGCGGCGCCGGCGGCATCGAGATCGGCGGCTCGGCCAGCCTGAGCGGCGGCTCGGCTCGCGTGAGCGGATCGGCTGGTCTCGGCGCGTCGACCGGCTCGGCGGGCGCGAGCGCCACCGGCGGCGGCGCGTCGCCGTCGCGGCAGGACATCGGAGCACAGTCGTCGGCGAGCGGGATGGACGCCGAGCGTCAGGTGCCGATCGGCCGCGAGGGGCAGCAGCAGAGCAGGGGATCGGCGCGATCGCCGAGCGCCTCGCAGAGCAGCCCGCAGGGAAGCATGCAGGCGAGCGGACAGGCATACGGCACCCCCTTCGCCTTCATGCGCCGCTTCGGCGAGGAGATGGACCGGCTCTTCTCCGACTTCGGGTTCGGACCGCCGGGCATCGAGTCGCAGCTCAGCCTCCTCGGCTGGCCCGGGTCGAGTGGGCGCTCGTCGCTCTCGCTGAACGCGAATGCGCCACGCAGCGGCGGAAGCGGCGTCGAGGGGCGCAACCAGGCGGCTGGCGCGAGCGGCAGCGCGATGAGCCGTCCCCGGTCGTCGGGGGCGGTCGGCTCGCGCAGCAGCTGGATGCCGCAGGTGGAGGTGCTACAGCGCGGCAGTGACCTGGTGCTGCGCGCCGACCTGCCGGGGCTCCGGCGTGAGGACGTGCACGTCGAGATCGACGACGACCTGCTCACGATCAGCGGCGAGCGTCGCTACGAGTCCGAGAGCGAGGAGGAGGGGCTGTATCATTCCGAGCGCAGCTACGGCCGCTTCAGCCGATCGATCCCGCTGCCCCCCGGGACCGACGAGGAGGCGTGCCAGGCGCGCTTCACCGATGGCGTGCTCGAGGTGACGGTGCCGTTGCCGCAGGAGCGATCGCGGGCGCGGCGGATCGAGATCCGCTGAGCGGTGCGTCGAGCCCGGTGATCTGCCGCACGCCCGAACGGCACCGGGCTTGCCCTCTGTCGGAGCGAACCTCAGGAGGCGAGTGATGGACGATCAGACGGGCGGCACCGAGCACGAAGAGATGGAGCGCACGCGGGAGTTGGGCGAGCGCCAGGCAGGTGCGCCGGGTGGGGCGCGGCAGAACGTGCGCATCGCGACCGAGCAGGGGGCAGTGGCGCGGCCTGGTGGCGCGACCCAGAACTCGGGTGGTGCGATCGAGGGGAATCAGGAGGAGGCGGGGGACGGTCCGGGTCGCGGGGCGGATTGAGGCGCACGGTGAACGGGCGAAGGGCACGCCAGACCAAACCGGCGTGCCCTTTACCGTCTCACCGGTTCACCGTCTCACCGTCTATCCCGCCACCAGCGCCGGCATTACACTTATGTGAACTTTTTCACATGGGAGACCGACGGTGAAGATTGCCGTCTGCATAAAGCGCACGCCCGACTCCGAGTCACGCTTCAAGGTCGCGGCCTCGGCCGCCGGCATCGACGAGACCGGGCTGAAGTTCGACCTCGACGACTTCGCCAGCTACGCCGTCGAAGCGGCGCTCCAGATCAACGAGAAGGGTGGCGGCGGTGAGACGGTCGTCTATGCCGTCGGGCCGGACTCGGTGCAGGAGTCGCTGCGCAAGGCCATGAGCATGGGCGCCGACCGCGCCGTGCAGCTCAAGGCCGATCCCGTCGCCGACGGCATCGCCGTCGCCCGCGCCCTGGCCGCGGAGCTCAAGAGCGGCGGCTACGACCTCGTGCTCTTCGGCAAGCACTCCTTCGACAATTCCGCCGGCGTCGTCGGGACCGCGACGGCCGAGCTGCTCGGTCTCCCCTGCGTGACCGCGGCGTCGGAGCTGAACGTCAGCGCCGGCAAGGGCACGGCGCGCCGCGAGCTGGAAGGCGCGGCCGAGCTCGTGGAGTTTCCCCTGCCCGCCGTGGTGACGATCGACGAAGGGGTCGCCCGCCCGCGCTATCCGTCGCTCAAGGGCATCATGGCGGCGAAGAAGAAGCCGCTCGAGTCGAAGCCGGCGCAGCTCGGTGCCGTGCGCGTCACGATCGCCCGCATGGAGCTTCCCCCCGAACGTCCCGCCGGCCGCATTCTCGGCGAAGGGACGGCCGCCATCCCGGAGCTCGTGCGGCTCCTGCAGAACGAAGCGAAGGTGCTCTGATGGCGAACGTTCTGGTGGTTGCGGAGACGCGCAACGGCGAGCTCCGCAAGGTGGCCTTCGAAGCGGTGACGGCGGGCCGCAAGCTGGCCGACGCGAGCGGCGGCGGCGAGGTGCACGCGCTGCTCGCCGGTCCCGCGGGAATCGGCGGAAAGGCGGAGCAGCTCGCCCGCTACGGCGCCGACGTCGTCATCGTCGTGGAGAGCGCCGACTTCGCGCAGTTCGCGCGCGAGTCGCTCGCCGCCACGGCGGCCGACCGCGCCCGGGCGGGCCGCTATCGCGCCGTCGTGCTCGGCTTTTCGTCGCAGGGACGCGACCTCGGTCCGCGCATCGCCGCGCGGCTCGACGCGCCGATCGCCGCCGACGTCACCGAGCTCGCCGTGACGGGCGACACGATCACGGCGAAGCATCCCGGCTACGCGAACAAGGTCATCGTGACGCTGACGCTCAGCGGCGCGCCGGTCGTGCTCAGCGTGCGGCCCAGCGCCTTCACCGCCGCCGAGACGCCCAAGGCGGGACGTGTGGAGCAGGGGCAGGCGACGCCGGCGTCGGGCCCGACGGTCCGCGTAACGGAAGTGAAGGAGGGGGCGAAGGGCCGCCCGGATCTCGGCGAGGCGTCGATCATCGTGTCCGGGGGCCGAGGGCTCAAGGCCAGGGAGAACTTCAAGCTGATCGAGGAGCTCGCCGACGCCTTCGGCAACGCCGCGGTCGGCGCCACGCGCGCCGTGACCGACGACGGCTGGCGTCCGCACGCCGATCAGATCGGACAGACGGGCCGGCAGGTGAGCCCCCAGCTCTACGTCGCCGTCGGGATCAGCGGCGCGATCCAGCACCTCGCCGGCATGCGCACGTCGAAGACGATCGTCGCGATCAACAAGGACAAGGAGGCCCCGATCTTCAAGGTGGCCGACTACGGGATCGTGGGCGATGTTCTGGAGGTCGTGCCAGCGCTGACCGCGGCGGTGAAGGAGGCGCGGAAGGGGCACTGAACCGCCGTGAACCGTGAACCGTGAACCGTGAGCCGTGAACCGTGAACGGTCAACCCTGAACGGTGACGGCGTCACGTCCCTGATCTCATCCTCAACGCACGGAGCTGGGCCATGTGGCGCTTCCCGCTGGGCTTGATCGCGCTCGTCGTGTCGTCTTCCACAGCGTCGCGCGACTCGGCGCCGCGGCCGCCGGTCGCTCCGGCGTCCGTCGTCGGGCGGTGGGACATCGCGATCGATGCCCCCGATCGACCGCTCCCGTCGTGGCTCGAGGTCCGGCCGTCCGGCAACGGCTACCTCGTCGGACAGTTCGTCGGCATCGTCGGGAGCGCGCGACCGATCGCGCGCGTCGAGTTCGCCGACGGCGCGCTGCGCTTCGCCATTCCGCCGCAGTGGGAGCAGGGCGCGGGCGACCTGCAGGTCGAGGGACGGCTCACTGGTGACGTCCTCGCCGGCACGATGATCTTTCCCGACGGCACGCGCCGCACCTGGACGGGGAAGCGCGCGCCCGCGCTTCTTCGTACGGGGACGCCGCGGTGGGGCGCCCCGATGCGGCTCTTCAACGGCACCGACCTCACGGGCTGGCACGCGCTGGGCCCGAATCAATGGCGGGCCGTGAACGGCGTGCTCCAGAGCCCGAAGTCGGGCTCCAACATCGTCACGGACCGTACCTTCACCGACTACCAGCTCCACCTGGAGTTCCGCTACCCGAAGGGGAGCAACAGCGGTGTGTACCAGCGCGGCCGGTACGAGGTGCAGATCGAGGACAGCGTCACGACCGAGCCGCAGAACGACCTGCTCGGGGGTGTGTACGGATTCATCGCGCCGAGCGTCGTGATGGCGAAGCAGCCCGGCGAGTGGCAGACGTACGACATCACGCTCGTCGGCCGGATGATCACCGTGGTGGCGAACGGGAAGACCGTGATCTGCAACCGTGAGATCCCCGGCATCACCGGCGGCGCGCTCGACAGCAACGAGGGCGAGCCGGGTCCGCTGCTCCTTCAGGGGGACCACGGACCGATCGAGTATCGGAACATCACGATCCGACCAGGGCGCTGAGCGCCGCGCCCCCGCCCACCTCGCGCCGCCCGGCTACACGTCGCAGATCTCGAATGCCTGACGGAGCGACGCGAGCGCCGGCTCCCGCGCCGGCACGAACTCCTGGGCGACGAAGCCGGTGAAGCCGAGGTCGGCGATCGTCTGCATGACGCGCCGGTAGTTGAGCTCCTGGGTGTCGTCGATCTCGTGACGCCCGGGAACGCCGCCGGTGTGGAAGTGCGCGATGTGAGCGATGTTCGCGCGGATCGTGGCGATGACGTCGCCCTCCATGATCTGCATGTGGTAGATGTCGTACAGCACCTTGAGCCGCGGCGAGCCCACGCCCTGGACCACCTGCGCGCCCCACGCGGTGTGGTCGGCCTGATAGTCGGCGTGGTCGACCTTGCTGTTGAGGAGCTCGAGGCAGAGCGTGACACCATGGCGCTCCGCCACCGGCGTGATGCGCTTGAAGCCGGTGATGCAGTTGGCGATCCCTTCGCCGTCCGACATGCCGCCGCGGTTGCCGCTGAAGCAGACGATGTTGGGCACGCCCGCGGCGGCAGCGCGCGGGATCATGCGCTCCGCGGCGGCGACGAGCCGATCGTGCTGATCGGGACGGTTGAACCCGACCGGGATGGTGCCGAAGCCGTTGGCCATCGCGCACACCATGCCGTGGCGCGCAGGCACGGGCCAGTCGGCCTCGTCGAGCAGCTCCACCGACCGGTAGCCGATCCCCTTGGCGGCCTCGCACAGGTCGTCGATCGGGATCTTGCCGTAGCACCAGCGCGAGACCGAGTGCTTGAGCCGTCCGGCATGGCGGCCGGGCCCGCGCCCGCCGCCGGCTCGCGCGGCGGGGGCCAACAGCTGTGCCGCCGCCGCGGCACCGAAGGCGCGCAGGATGTCTCGACGCTGCATGTCTCTCCTCGAAGTCGACGCCGACCATTCTACGCCATGGCCGGGCGCGGACAAGAGCGGTTGTACCCCTGACGTCACGTCCGTAGCTTCCGCTCGCGTGCGCCACGAGGCGCGCGGCCCACCGCACGGAGCGCCAGCTGATGACCGTAGGGAGCGTCGTTTTCCTCTTCGTCCTCACCCTCGCCGCGGGGTTCTTCGCCCTGAACGTCCAGCGGCTCGTGAGCTACCTCCGGGTGGGCGTGGCGGAGAACCGGACGGACCACGCGCTGACGCGCATCCGGAACGTGCTGACGATCGGCATCGCGCAGAAGAAGATTCTCCGCGATCCCGTGGCCGGTCCGATGCACGCGCTGATCTTCTGGGGCTTCATGGTACTGACCGCCGGCACGGTGGAGATCCTGATCCAGGGAGTGTTCCCCAGCTTCTCGTACCGGCTGCTGCTCCCCGACGTGCTCTACCGCGGCTACTCCAACTCGCAGGACGTCTTCGCGCTGCTCGTCGTCGGCGCGGTCGGCTTCGCCCTCTACCGCCGGCTGGTGCTGCATCCGCGGCGGCTCGAGGGGGACAACCTCGAGCACACCGACGCCCTGATCATCCTGAGCATGATCATGGGGCTGATGGTCACCCTGCTCCTCGCGACCGGCTGCCTGCTCGTGATCGAGCCCACGGCGTTCGGCAACGAGAAGGTCGTTTCGCGGCCGCTGGCGCTGGCGCTCGGCGCGGTGCTGTCGCCGACCGCGGCGACGACGGGTTTCCACGTCTTCTGGTGGGCCCATGCGCTGCTGATCCTCACCTTCCTCAACTACCTCCCCTACTCGAAGCACCTGCACGTCGCGTCGTCGCTCATCAACGTCTACTTCTCCAACACGAGTGGCCCCGGCATCCGCGGCGCGATGCGGCCAATGGATCTCGAGGCGGACGTCGAGCAGTTCGGCGCGAGCGACGTGGAGCACCTCTCCTGGAAGAACCTGCTCGACGGCTACTCGTGCACAGAATGCGGGCGCTGCACCTCCGCCTGTCCGGCCAACATCACCGGGAAGCCGCTCAGCCCGCGCAAGATCATCGTCAACACGCGCCAGCGATTGATGGAGAAGGCGCCCGTCGTCACCGGCGACCGGATGGAGTTTCTCCGTCCCGCGCTGCTGCACGGCGAGGGTGCGGACGCCGGCGCGACGACGGTCGAGGAGGTCATGGGCCACCGCCTGCTCGACACGTACATCACGGAGGACGAGCTCTGGGCCTGCACCAGCTGCCGCGCCTGCGTCGTCGAATGTCCGGTCTCGATCGACCAGCTCGACGTGATCAACGCGCTCCGGCGCGAGCTGGTCCTCACCGAGTCGCGCTTCCCCGAGGAGCTCCAGCCGGTGTTCCAGTCGCTCGAGCGCAACGGCTCGCCCTGGGCCTTCCAGGCGGCGGATCGTGCGGCGTGGGCTGAGGGGCTCGACATCCCGACGATGGCCGACCTGCACGCGCGCGGCGAGACGCCGGACGTCCTGTTCTGGGTCGGCTGCATGGGGTCGTTCGATGACCGGGCGAAGAAGATCACCGTCGCCGTCGCGCGGATCCTCCAGGCGTGCGGCGTACGGTTCGCCATCCTGGGGCAGGAGGAGACCTGCCACGGCGATCCGGCACGCCGCATGGGCAACGAATACCTCTACCAGATCCTCGCCAAGGGCATGGTCGAGACGCTGGACCGCTACGAGGTGCGCACGATCATCACGCACTGCCCGCACTGCTTCCACCAGCTCGGCAACGAGTTCCCGCAGCTCGGCGGGCACTACGAGGTGATCCATCACTCGACGTACATCGAGCGCCTGCTGCAGGAGGAGCGCGTGCCGCTCAAGTCCGCCGATGGCCAGCGCCTCACCGTCGCGTACCACGACAGCTGCTATCTCGGCCGCTACAACGACGTCTACGACGCGCCCCGGCAGACGATGAAGCGCGCCTTGCCGGTGATCGATCTCGTCGAGCCGCCACGGACGAAGGATCGCGGCCTGTGCTGCGGCGCCGGCGGCGGACGGATGTTCATGGAGGAGCGTACCGGCAAGCGCATCAACATCGAGCGCACGGAAGAGCTTCTCGCCACCGGCGCGGACACGATCGCCGTGGCCTGCCCCTTCTGCATGACGATGATGACCGATGGCGTCAAGGCGAGCGGGTCCGAGGTCCCCGTGCTCGACATCTCGGAGGTCGTCGCCGGACAACTGCGAGCCTAGTCGGTCCCCCAGCGCAGCCGGTAGAGCGTGATCGTCTGTCGGATGTCACCCTCCGCATACGCGTGCGCCGCTGAACCGCTGACCACCAGACCGCGCGCCTGGCATTCCTTCAGGAAGTCCGCGCAGGCGATCCGCCCCGGATCCGCCACGATCGCTTCGCCGCCGCGCCGGAGCGTCCCGGCGATGGCGCCGGCGACCAGTGCCGCGTAGCGTGGCTCGTACAGCACGTCCGAGGTCAGCACGACGTCGAATCTGCCGAGGTCCTCCGGCAGCGCCGTCCAGTCGACCATGCGCGTCGCGATGGTCCTCCCGGTCGACTCGGCGACGTTCAGCGTGGCGAAGAGCAGCGCGTCGTCGTAATAGTCGGTCGCCGTCACCAGCGCGCCGGCGAGCGTCGCCCCCACCGCGACGAGTCCGAGCCCGCATCCCAGCTCGAGCACGCGCAGGCCGGCCACCCGCATCTCACGTACCTCGCGCGCGAGGATCTGCGCGGAGGGCCAGAGATCCGCCCAATACGGCAGCCGCTCGTCCTTCACGTAGTCGTCTTCGCTGATCAGCTCATCGGCGTTGGCGGGACTCAGCAGCTCGATGTCCCGGCCGCCAAGCTGCAGAACGCGCCGCGTGGTGCGGAAGCGACGCTCGAGGTCGGCGCGCAACGCCTCGACGTCGACAGGCTGAGGCTTCACGACGTGCGTCATCCGGGAAAGCGGACGCTCCCCTTCAGGTCACCGTCCAACATCACCGCCGAGGCCAGCGTCCCCGCGGCGTAGCTCGCGCGGTCACCGGGCAGCACGAGCAGGCCATCCGCCAGCGCCATCGACGTCAGCATCCCCGAGCTCTGCGCACCGGTCAGCGTCGCCACGAGACGCCCATCCTCCTCTACGGCGAACACGGCGCGAAGATAGTGGGTGAGCGGCGCCGCGAGCTCCACGTTCTGGCCGAGCACGACCTGCACGGTCGGCCGGTGCGGGCAGCGGTGACCGGCGAGGACGCGGAGCAGCGGCCGCGCGAACAGCTCGAAGGTCACGAGCGCCGACACCGGGTTCCCCGGAAGGCCGAGCCACGGCACGCTGAACAGCCGACCGAACCCGAGCGGCGCGCCTGGTCGCATGCGCACCCGCCAGAGCGACAGCTCCCCGCCGAGCGTGCCGACCACTGCGCGAGTATAGTCGAAGTCGCCGACCGACACCCCGCCTGACGTGAGCACCATGTCGCAACCGTCGGCCCTCCGCAGACAGTGCGCGAGCGCGCCGGGATCGTCGGGGGCGATGCCAAGGGGCACGGGCTCGCCTCCCGCCGCCTCGACGGCGGCGGCGAGCGAATAGCTGTTCGACGACACGATCCGCTCGCCGGCCTGCACCTCGGCGAACCGCTCGAGGGGAACCAGCTCGTCGCCGGTAGCCAGCACGGCCACACGCGGCCGCCGGTGCACGAAAGGCGCGGCACACCCGACGGAGGACAGCACGCCCACGTGTGCGGCCGCGATCGCCGTGCCCGCCGTGAGGACGACGCTGTCGGCACGAATGTCTTCTCCTCGCGCCCTCACGTTGCGGCCCGCGTCGCGGTCGTCGCGCACCATCACCGTCCCCGGGTCGGCGCCGCCGTCGGTGTCCTCGACGCGCACCACCGAGTCCGCACCCGGCGGCACCGGCGCGCCGGTCATGATGCGCGTCGCCTCACCCGGTCCGACGTCGCGCGTGCCGCGCCGCCCTGCCGCGATCGTCTCCACCACCCGCAGTCGCACCGGGCGCTCGGCGGATGCGCCGGCTACGTCGGCGCCGCGAAGCGCGAAGCCGTCCATGCTCGCGTTGTTCCACGGCGGCAGCGTGATCGTCGAGACCACGTCTCGAGCGAGCACGCGGCCGAGCGCACGCTCCAGCGTCACCTCCTCTCCCGGCAGCGGCTCGACGCCGGCGAGCATGTGCCGGCTCGCGTCGGCGACGCCGAGTCGCGTGACGGTCACTACCGGTCCAGCCGGAGTCCGGCGAGCCACGCGCCGAGCGCGTCGGTCACCTGATCGACGCGCCGCGTCGGCACCGTGTAGTTGTTGGCGAGCGCGCTGAAGAGCAGCATCCGACCATCGGCGGTCGTGACGTAGCCGGAGAGTGAACGAGCCTTGTCCAGCGTCCCCGTCTTGGCGTGGAGGTTTCCCTCGGCCGGTGTGCCCTTCATGCGATTGCGGATCGTGCCGTCGACGCCGGCGATCGGCAGCGCGTCGTAGAAGAGCCGGAAGTCCGGAGACCGGCGCATCACGTCGAGCACCGTGACGATGGTCCGCGGCGACACGTAGTCGTGCCGTGAGAGCCCACTCCCGTCGCGCACGACGAAGCCGTCGGGCGGCGCGCCCCACGCGAGCAGCTGGCGGCTCACGACCTGCTGCGCGCTGTCGGCCGTGCCCACGCCGGTCTTCGCGAGCGCGAGCGACTTGAAGAGGATCTCGCCGATCTGGTTCTGCGACGGCTTCTCGAACAGCGGCATGATGTCGCGCAGCGTCGGCGACCACATCCCGGCGAGCGAGTCGAGGCGCGCCGTGGTGTCCGATGGGGCCTCGTCGACGATGATGCCCTGCGCGCGGAACGCCTCCCGCATCGCGGCGACGTAGGCGCCGCTCTGATCGCGGAAGGCGATCTCCTCGACCACGCTATCGCCGGCGGCGATCGTGCCGGCGACGAGCACGCCCGTGTGCGACGAGTCCTGTCCGACGGTGATCCTCGGCCGTGCCGCGAGGGAATCGGCGGCCGACGCGCCCGCGGGGGCACGGGCGACCGTCCGCGCGCGGACGATCAACGTCGGGTAGGTCGTCGCCGGCCGGGTGACGGCGCGGACGGAGTCGCCGGCCTTCGCGCCGCCGTACACGACGACCTCGCTGAAGCCCTCGTTGAAGTACAGCGCGTCGACTCCGGCCGAATACGCCGCGTCGAGGTCGTCGAACGACCACCCGAATCCCAGCGGGGAATCGGTGAAGGGCGACGCCGCCGCCACGATGCGGCCCCTGATCCGCGTGATGCCGCGCGCGCGGAGCGAATCGCCGAGCGCACGCAGCGGAGCGAGAGCGTCGCCCGCGTGTGCGTGCGCGCTGACGGTCGGATCGCCCTGCCCGCGCACGACGAGATCGCCCTCGAGCACACCCTCGCGCACCGCACCGCGTGCCCAGAGCGTGGTGGGCCACCGATAGTCGGGGCCGAGCTGCGTCAGCGCGGTGGAGCCGGTGAGCAGCTTCTGGTTGGACGCGGGCATGAACAGCTTGTCCGCGTTGTGTGAGTACAGCGTCTCCCCGCGCCCCGGATCCACGATGAGGATCCCCCAGTGCATGCTGCGGAACTCTGGAGCGCTGATGAGCGAGTCGACCAGACGGCGCAACGCGGCTCGACTGTCTGCCGGCGCGCCCGGGGTGGCGGTGGTCGCGACCGGTGCGAGCGATGCGCAGCCGGCCAGCGAAGTGAGCACTGCGAGACGAAGCAGCGGAAGAGAGCGGTGCATGGCAGCCGGCGGAAAGGAGTGCGCGCGAGAGCGGGAAAGATGGGTACCGCGCGCGCCCGGGTCGAGCGTCAGCCGGCAGATGGATCGACGGTGCCGCCCAGCGCGGCCAGCGCGTCGCGCGTGTCGACGCTCGTGAACAGTCGCGTCGGCGAGCCGAAGCGGGCGAGCGCGCCCTCGCCGAGCACCTCAGCGCCTGGCAGGGTCTCGAGCATCGCGGCGGCTCGCCGCTCGCCCCGCTCGAGCAGGGCGAGGCAGGGGGCCAGCGCTTCGGGCCCGTACCAGGCGCACAGCGGCTCGGGCTGCCGTGCGGCGCCGTGCACCGGCACGACGGCGCTCGCCCCCCGTTCACCCCGGCGGCGTAGCTCGGCGAGCAGCTCGGCCGTCACGTACGGCATGTCCCAGGCGACGACGAGCACGGAAGCGCCGGCCGCGGCGGTGAGCGCGGTCGCGAGCCCGGCCAGCGGTCCGACGTCGCGCACCTCGTCGGCGACGATGCGCAGCCCCGGGAACCAGGCCGCCGCCCGTGGGTCGTTGGCGACGACGAGCTGGCTCGTCGTGGCGCCCCTCAGGGCGGCGAGAGCGAGATCGGCGATCCGGACGCCGCCCAGCCGCGCGAGCCCTTTGGGGTGTCCCCCAAAACGACGCGCGGCGCCCCCCGCCAGGAGGACGCCGACGCACGACGAGCTCACCGCCCGATCGGTCAGATCCGCAGCCCGCGCTGCTCGGCCGCGAGATCCAGCTCCGTCGTCAGGGCGCGCTCCACGATGAACGACTCCACCCCGCGGCGCGGACGCTCCTTGAGAAAGCGTCCGCAGGCGTTGCACATCACGAGGTCGTAGTCGAGCTCCGGGTTGCCGATGCGTGCGATCGCCGGAGAATCGTCGGTGTCGCAGCCCAGGCAGCCGTCGCGTCGGGCGCTCCACTGCGAATCGCAGCGGGCACACACGAGGATGCGCTGGGTGCCGCGCTCCACGAGCGCGATGTCCGGCGAGCCGCCGCAGCATGGGCACGCGGTGCGCGTCCAGGCCTTCCACGTCGCCGCCGGACCGACGCGCGCGCTCGCCGCGCGGAGCAGCGCGTTGCCGACGACGATCGCCGCCTGGCGGGCGACGCGCCGGCGCGGATCGCGCGGCGTCCGATCTCCGGTGAACCACCCGCTCACCAGATCGTCCACGTCGAGGTCGCCGTCGAGCAGGGCCCGGCGGTCGTCGTTCGAGATGAACCCCGACACCTCGAAGGCGTCGACGACGCGGGCGAAGCGTGGGCGCAGGTCGCCGCACGACCGAAGCACGCGGAGGGCGTCGTAGCCGATCTGGCCGTTGCGGATTCGTCGTTGCGCCTCGTCGGCATCGACGGCGGGGACACAGTCGGCGAGCAGCTCGGCGTGAACGTGCAGCACCGGCGCGAACTGCTCGGCGAGCGTCGTACGGACAGTGGTGGGGCGGGCGGGTGACGCGGTCGGCAAGGCTCCTCCAGAGGCGCGGGTACGTGGCGGGCCCTCTGCCCGCGGTGCTCCGCGCCGCCTCTAGCACGACCGAGGTCGGTGAAGGTCACTCGCCGGCCTCAGCCGGGCTCGTACGTCGCGCTGAGCGTGGAATCCTCCGCGACCGTCACCCGCGTGACTCGTGCCGCGTTGCCAAGCGCACCCTGCACGCGCTCGGCGATGAAGCGCGCGAGATTCTCCCCCGTCGGCACCAGGCGTCCGTCGGCGAACTCGGGCACGTCGAGGTTGATGTTCGCGTGGTCGAGCCGAGCGCGCACCTCGCGCTGCAGCACGTCGTCGAGGACGCCGAGGTCGGCGACGAAGCCGGTCACCGGATCGACCGTGCCGGTGACCGTGACGTCGCAGACATAGCTGTGTCCATGGTAGTTCGGCCGCGCGCACAGCCCGAAGGTGGCCGCGTTGCGCTCCTCGCTCCACTCGGCGATGCGATAGCGGTGCGCCGCCGCGAAGGCGACGCGACGGGTGAGGAAGGTGGGCATCGAGAAAAGTTAACCGTGATCCGTGATCCGTGATCCGTGAACCGTGATCCGTGACGACGAGGGGCACACCGGACTCGCTCCGATGTGCCCCTCACGTCCCTCGCCGCCCTTACGGTTCACCGTTCACGGTTCACGTCAGTGCGCTTCCCCCATCTCTTCGGGGCCGGCATCGCTGCCGCGATACCCCTCCGGCGTCGGTGACTCGGGCGGGTTCCAGCTCAACCCCTCGGAGATCGACCGCTGGAAGTCGGTCGTGCCGGCGAGGTCCTCGTCCGTCGATGCCGCCAGCGCGACCTCGTCGCTCTGCGGAACCGGAACGTCGCCGAGCAGCGTGCCGGCGCGCAGCTCCTCGTCAGCGAGGTGCTCGTCGATGTCGAGCGGGCTCTCGGCACGCCGCAGCGGATCGACGACCAGGTCGTTCGTGTAGTCGACGAGCCCCAGCACGTCGGTGAGCACGTGCTCCGCCACGCGCCGCTCGCCGTCGGTGCCGACCCGGCCGGCCAGCACGACGTTCCCGTCCTGGACCCGCACCGTGATGTCGTCGATGTCGAGCGCCGTATGCTCGGCGAGCCGCTCCCGTACCAGATCGCGCAGCTCGCGGTCATCCAGCTCGTCGATGTCGTCGATGTTTTCGTAGTCGCGCTCGCGTGCCATGATCGCCGCCGCCGTCGAGGGTGAATCGCCGGCGGCTCGGCCGGATCAGCGCCCGAAGAGGTACGACACGCCCACCGTCAGCGCGGTGTGATGCGTGTAGAACGACCGGGGCGTGGGATCCGAGAGCACCGACGTGTTGTCGGAGGCCTTCCGATAGTACGAGTCCGGGTACGACACCTTGAACACGCGGTCGGTGACGTCGGCGCGCAGCTGCAGCCGTCCCCCGGGCACGAACTTCAGTCCGCCGCCGAAGGTGAATGCAAAGGGGGTGCCGAACGAGAACCCCGAGGAGTCGTCCTTGGCGCTGCTCGAGACCAGACCGAGTCCGCCACGGAGCTGCGGCACGAGATGGTTCCAGCTCTTGCGGCCCGTGAGATCGAGCGCGAGCGCGACGTCCGCCGCATACACCGGCGCGCTCTCCGTCCCCAGACTTCTGGTGGCCAGCGGCTTCGCCGGGTCGAGCACGTTGCGCTCGGCGAAGAGTCGGGTGAAGTCCGCGCTCAGGGCGAGCGGGCCGGCGAGGTTGATCTCGTAGCGCAGGCCGGTCACCGCCGCGCTCCGCGGCTCCACCCCCGCGGGATCGTGGCGCGCCCGCGTGTAGCCGAACAGCCAGGTGAATTCCTGCTTGTGCTCGAGGTCCCGATACGGGCTGTGCGCGGGGTCGTGACCCACCTGCGCCGCCGCGGGACCAGCGGCCAGCAGTGCCACGACGCCGTACAGAAGTGCCTTCACGCGTTCACTCCGAATGAGCGGATGAAATGAGAATCAGGCGAGACGCAGGTCGCGTCCCGTCATCTCGGCGGGCTGCTCGATGCCGAGCAGCCCGAGGATCGTCGGGCCGACGTCGCACAGCGCGCCGCCGGAGCGGAGCGCGTGCGCGCGGCCCTCGTCGACGACGAGGAAGGGAACCGGGTTCGTCGTGTGCGCGGTGTGGGGACCACCGGTCTCGGGATCGATCATCATCTCGCAGTTGCCATGATCGGCGGTGACGAGCAGCCGCGCGCCGACCTTCGTCGCCGCGTCGATCACGCGCGCCAGGCAGGCGTCGACCGTCTCCACCGCCTTCAACGTCGCCGGGATCGATCCCGTGTGTCCGACCATGTCGGCGTTCGCGTAGTTGCAGAGGATGAAGTCGTGCTCCCGCGCCGCGATCGCCCCGCAGAGGACCTCGGTGATGGCGTTGGCGCTCATCTCCGGCGCCAGATCGTACGTCGCCACCTTCTGGCTCGGCACGAGCCGGCGCTCTTCACCGGGAAAGGGCGCCTCGATCCCGCCGTTGAAGAAGTATGTCACATGCGCGTACTTCTCGGTTTCCGCCGTGCGCAGATTGGTCCGCCCCGCCGACGACAGCACCTCGCCCACGATCCGCGCCATCGACTGCGGCGCGAAGGCGACCCGCACCCCCCAGTCGCCGAAGGCCTGGTCGTACAGCGTCATCGTCGCTACCGTCACCCCCGGCCGCTGGCCCGCGGCGAACCCGGCGAAGTCGGGCTGCGCCAGCGCCCGCACGATCTGCCGCATCCGGTCCGAGCGATAGTTCACGCAGATCACGGCGTCGCCGTCGCGCATCGGCGCCACCGCCTTCCCCGCGGCGTCGACGATCGTCGTCGGCGTGATGAACTCGTCGGTCTCCCCCCGCTCGTACGCCTCGCGCACCACCGCCACCGGATCGGTCGCGCTCGGCGGGGTGCCGAGCACCGCGGCGCGATACCACTTCTCGGTCCGGTCCCAGCGGTGGTCGCGGTCCATCCCGAAGTAGCGTCCGCCGACGCTGCCGATGACCGCGCGCCCGCGCGCCGAGGCCACGACCTGCTCCAGATATGCGAGCCCCGAGCGCGGCATGGTGTCGCGGCCGTCGAGCATCACCTGGATCGCCACCCGTGGCACGCCCTGCCGCTCCGCCAGGTCGAGCAGCGCGACGAGGTGCGTGTCGATGGCGTGCACCCCGCCGGTGCCGATCAGCCCGACGAGATGCAGCGTGCCGCCGTTCTGCTTCACCGTCCGACAGGCGTCGACGAACACCGGGTTGGTGAAGAAGCTGCCGTCGGCGATCGACTGGGAGATGCGGACGAGATCCTGCTTCACCACCCGACCCGCGCCCAGGTTGAGATGCCCGACCTCGCTGTTGCCGATCTGGCCGCAGGGCAGGCCGACGGCCTCGCCCGACGCCTCGAGCAGGGTGCGCGGTGCGCGCGCCCACAGCCGGTCCCAGGTCGGCACCGTCGCCATCGCGATCGCGTTCCCCTCTCGTTCGGCACGGTAGCCCCAGCCGTCGAGGACCAGGAGCACGACGGGAGCGGAACGTGGAGCTGCGGCCATGGACAGTGAGGGGCTGACGGGCTTGCGCGCCCGCGCGCGGGCGAGAGCTTGGACGCGGGAAATGTAGCTCGCGACCCTCCTACCTGCATGACCAACCCACCACCGCACGACGAGCCAGACTGGGACCCGGGGCGCCGACGGGACCTTCTGCGCCCGCGCACCGACCGCCGCCGCGTCGGCTGGCGCGAGTTCCGCCGCAGCTACCCGGGCATCATCGCCACGATGGTGATCGCGATCGCCGCCCTCCTCGCCGCCGACGGTTGGTTGTATCTGCGCTATCGCCGGTACGTTCGAGAGACCGCGGCGCTGCGCGCGTCGATGACGGACGTGGAGCGCAAGCGCACAGACGCGCTCCTCGCGCAGGAGGAGAACCGCGTCAGGGTCATGGTAGCGCTGTTCAAGCGGCAGGCGAAGCTCGACCCGTCGCTCCATCTGAGCGTCTCGCTCGACAGCGGCGTCATGTACCTCGAGCGCGACGGTGCGCTGCTGCGCGAGATGCCGATCACCATCGGACCGGAGCGACGCGTCGGCACGCCGCCCGACACCCTCCACATCGCCGCCCCGCGCGGCAAGCGCACCGTGGAGCGACTCCTCGGCGAGGCCGACCCATGGCCGCTTCCCGCCTGGGTCTTCCAGGATCGCGGCGTCGCCCCCGCCTCCACGGCGCTCACCGGCGCGCTGGGTCCGGCGGCGCTCGCCCTCGACGGCGGCACCGTCATCTACTCCCTGCCGAGCGTGGGCCCGCTCAACGATTCGGCGTACGTGATGCCCGGCGCGATCCGGGTACGGGCGTCCGACCTCAAGGCCATCGCACCGAACCTGCACCCTGGTGTAGCAGTGTACTTCTACTGACGGGGTTGCGACGCGGCGCCCACGCCGTCCTGGCAGACACCATGAACTCGAGGAGCTGAATGGGCGTCGTGAGATTCTTCCGCAGCGGCGGCGTGCTGGCCTGGGCGCTGATCGGCGCGCTCCTCCTGCTGATGGCCGGCAGCAGCGCGCTCTTCGCGCGCACGGCGCTGGTGCGCCACGAGCGCGACGTGAGCCGGATGGTGTTCAACGACAACCTCCAGCTCCTCGACGAGGTTCGGAAGAGCAGCGGAGCCCTCGACGACAGCCTCGCCTCGACCATGGTGGCCACGGCGACGGCCGCGCCGCCGGCGACGACCCCCTACATCGTCGTCAGCATCGAAGACCATCGGCTCTGGTACAAGCTGCGCGACAGCGTGCTGTTCACCACCGAGGTGGCCACGGGGAGCGGCAAGGTGCTCGAGAGCGGCCCCGCCGGCGCACAGTGGAAGTTCGAGACGCCACGCGGCCGCCTCGTCGTCCAGGCCAAGGAGCAGGATCCCGCCTGGATCCCCCCGGACTGGCACTTCGTCGAACAGGCACGCAAGCGCGGGCTGGGCATCGTCCGTCTCAATCGCGGGCAGTCGATCCCGGCGGGGGACGGCTCGGAGATCATCGTGTCCGGCGCCGACATCGTGCGCCGATACGCCGACGGACGCGAGCAATCGATGGGGGAGGGGAAGGAGGGGCATGAGATCGTGCTCGGCGGGAACCTGCTGATTCCCCCCTTCGGCACCAACCAGCGGAAGTACAAGGGGGTGCTGGGCACCCACCGCCTCGTCCTGGGCGACGGCTACGCCCTTCACGGGACGGACAAACCCGAATCTATTGGCCGATCGGTCAGCCACGGCTGCGTGCGACTCCGGAACGAGGACATCGCGGCGCTTTATGGCATGGTCGAGGTCGGAACACCTGTTTATATCTACTAGCCTGGAATTCGAACTCGGCAATTGACAACGGGATGGGCGGTTCCTGGCTATTCGGTCAGTACTGGAGGAGCGAGTTGCCCGGCACCGCTTCCGTTCGTCCGCTTCATGGATATGTTCGTCTGATCGTTCGTCGCACCACCGCCTCCGCTCCCCGCGGAGGTTTGTCGTCGTACGGCACCCCCAAGTCCGGTCCCCGGGGGTCGGAGCGCCGAAAGGCGCCGGCGTCCCGTCATCGTCCGTCTGTTGCCAGGGAGGGCACTCCGCAATGTCGAAGCGCATGTCGCGCGGCCGCCGCCTTGGTCGCGTCCTCATCGTTTGCGCTCTGAGCGCGCCCGTCGCCGCCTTCCGCGACGCGGCCCCACGCCCGCGCGTCGTGGAGCGCGAGCGCCTGTCCGCGGCCATCGACTCGCTCCGCGGGCGCAGCGGGAAGCTTCTCGCCCGGCAGGTGGCTCGCTCGTCCTGGCGGTTCCCGCTCTTCGCGCGGCTGTTCGACGGCGATACCACCGTGCGCATCCCCGGCGTGCACGACCTGAGGGACAGCGCGGGCACGGCGCGCTTCGCCGTCATCACCATGCGCGATTTCGCCGACAAGCGCGACGGCCGCATCGGCGGCTATCACATCGGCTACTGGCCGGCGGAGCAGGGTCAGCCCCTCGGCGGCAGCTACGGCAACCCGGCCGGGTTCATCGAGGTCACTCCGGAGAACGCGGCGACGCAGGTCTCCGAGCACTTTCGCCTGAGCGATTTCCTCACCCACGACCAGGCGAGCGTGTGGCCGAAATACCTCGTGCTGCGCGAGGATCTCGTGGACAAGCTGGAGCTCGTGATCGCCCAGCTCGAGGCGAGCGGCCATCCGGTGCGCCACATGAGCGTGATGAGCGGCTTCCGGACCCCGCAGTACAACGCCACCGGGGGCGAGACCGGCGGGCGCGCTTCCCTGAGCCGGCACATGTACGGCGACGCGGCGGACGTGTTCGTCGACAACGACGGCGACGGCCGCATGGACGACCTCAATGGAGACGGGCGCGTGGACTACCGTGACGCCCAGGTCATCCTCGACGCAGCGGAGCGGGTCGAGCGCGCGCACCCTGACGTCGCCGGCGGGGTCGGCGTCTATCGCGCCACCTCCTCGCACGGCCCCTTCGCCCACGTCGACGTTCGCGGCCGCCGCGCCCGGTGGGGGCTGTTATGACCGCGCCGGCCCGGGCCTCGTACGTCGAGCGGCGACGTCCGCCGCGCGGCGCGCGCCGGTCGCGCACCGGCATCGGTGCCGTGGTGCTGCTCGGCCTCTCCGCCGTCGGCGGGATGCAGCTGGTCCGGGACTCGCACGACGTCACCACCGAATCCTTCGCCAACCTCTCCGCCGCCATCGCGCCGGAGCTCGCACCCTCGGCCGAGCCGACTCCCGACGCCTTCGGACGGAGCGGCGAGGTCAAGGTGCGCTTCACCCTGCCCGGCGAGCCCATCGAGTTTCCCCTCGCCATCGGCGGCAACGCCGACGCGCTCCAGTACCAGTGGGTCACGGTGAGCGATTCGGTCGCGGTGGGCGAGCCCCGCCCGCTCACGACCGAGCGCCCGATCGCACCCAAGCTGCCCGGCTTCTACCGCATCGCGATCGTCCGCGACTCCGCGCGCACGATCGTCAGCGAGCCGGCGCTCGCGGTGATGGTGCCCTTCGACCGGAAGCTCGGCAACTGGCTCAACGGCTATCGCATCGGCACCTACCTCTCCGAGCGCATCGGCCATACGCGCGGGCGTCCCGAGGTGCCGGTGGGCTTCGTCGAAGTGAAGCCGGAGCTGCTCGACCTGCCGCTGAGCAAGCACCTCAAGCTCGCCGACTTCGTGACCCACGACGATCAGGACAACGTGTGGCCGAAGTACGTCGCGCTGAATCCGCGACTGCTCGACAAGCTGGAGCTCGTCCTCTCCGACCTCGGCGGCGCGGCGCGCCCGGAGCTCGCGATCGACGTGCACTCCGGCTTCCGCTCGCCCTCGCACAACCGCGAGGTCCGGCGCGCCGCCAGCGACAGCCGTCACCAGTACGGCGATGCCGCCGACGTGCAGATCGACGCGAACGGCGACGGCAAGATCACGTTGACCGACGAGATCCGGGTGATGCTGGCCGTGGACCGCGTCGAGCGTGCGCATCCCGACCTCGTGGGCGGGCTCGGGATCTACACCTCGCGCCGCTACCGCACGCCCTACCTGCACATCGACACCCGGGGCAAACGGTCGCGCTGGACGGGATGACGGATCAGGCTGGCGCGGGAGCCTGACCCTGCCGAGCTTTGAGTGGTCAGCCCCCATTCAAGAGCTCCCGATGAACGCCTATCTCCGCGACAAGCTCCTCCAGAAGCTCGACTCCCTCTCCGACGAGCGCGGGTATCAGGTGCTCGACTACGTCGAGTTCCTCGAGTCGAAGTACGCCGAGCGCGCGGCGGCGGCCGCCGCGGGCAATCCGCTGTCGCGCTTCGCCGACGCAGTGGAGGAGCGCCTGCGCGCCGGAAAGGTGAGCGCCACGGCGGTCGCCGAGACGATGGGCCTCATGAACAAGGCGATGGGGGTGTTGAGCGGCGCCGCGGCCGCCGGGAAATCGGTGGCGAACGATCTCATGAGCGCCACGTCGCGCGTCGTCGACGCCGCGACCACCGCCGCCAGCACACCGGCGGCCCCCCGGCCCGGGACCGGGCCAGCGGCCCCAAACGGCACGAGTGGTGCGACTGGCGGTGGCACGGCGGGATCGAACACGACTCCCGGCGGCACTCCACCGGCCCCCGGCAACTAGGCGAGGCCGGCACCACCACCAGGCAACGGGAGCACACGAGTGGCAACGACGACGGGAAGCCGGGCGCGCGCCAAGCGGGCCAGCGCGAGCGCGAGCGGATCCACGGCGCGGGCGCGTCCCATGGAATCGCCACGGACGGGCGCTCGGCGCACCGTGATCTATTACATGAAACAGCTGCCCGCCTATCTGCGCCTGCTGGGCGGGCTCTTGACCGACCGCCGGGTGAGCGCCGTGGACAAGCTTCTGGTCGCCGGGGCGATGGCGTACATCGCTCTTCCGACCGACCTGATCCCCGACTTCATCCCCTTCATCGGCGAGGTGGACGACGTCTTCATCCTCGTCATGGCGCTGCAACGGCTCGTGGCCAACGCAGGCCGGAACGTGCTCCTGGCCCACTGGACTGGGGCGTTGGAGGACCTGGCGGATCTCAACCTCAAAGAGGCGCTGGCGGCCGCCGCGTTCTTCCTCCCGCGGGGCATTCGCCGCCGTCTGAAGGTGATAGGGCGCGGATAGCGGCGGGGCGCTGGCGCAAAGCGGCGGCGGCGCCTACGTTTCGCTATGGCGACCACATTTCGTTCCGATTCGCCCAATGCCACCCGGCCCGCTGCCCAGACCTCGTCTGAGCGCGGGCCGTCGCGCAATGGGGCCTCCCGCGTGCGCGACGACGTCGCGCTGACCTTCGACGACGTCCTGCTCACCCCGCGGCACTCGGTGACGCACCCGAAGGACGTTTCCACCCGGTCCCGTTTCTCCCGCCGCATCGAGCTCAACATTCCGCTCGTCTCGGCGGCCATGGACACCGTGACGGAAGCGGAGATGGCCATCGCCATGGCGCGCGCCGGCGGCATCGGGGTCCTGCACAAGAACATGTCCATCGACCGGCAGGGGATGCAGGTGGACATCGTGAAGCGCAGCGAGAGCGGGATGATCATCAACCCGTACACGCTTCCGGAGACGGCCTCGCTGCGCGAGGCCAGCAACCTGATGACGCGCTTCCGCGTGAGCGGCGTGCCGATCGTGGACGGCGACGGACGGCTGGTAGGGATCATCACGAACCGCGACCTGCAGTTCGAGAAGAGCCTCGACCGCCCGCTCGCCGAGGCGATGACGCGCGACCGGCTCGTCACCGCACCTGTCGGGACCACGCTCGACGAAGCGGAGCGGATCCTGGCGAAGCATCGGGTGGAGAAGCTGCCGGTCGTCGACGGCGAGCGGCGGCTGAAGGGGTTGATCACCGTCAAGGACATCCACAAGCGCCGTCAATACCCCACGGCGAACAAGGACTCGCATGGGCGCCTGCGCGTCGCCGCGGCCATCGGCGCGGCGGGCGACTATCTCGCGCGGGCGAAGGCGCTCGTCGACGCCGGTGTGGACGCGCTGATCATCGACACCGCGCATGGCCACGCCGAGGGAGTGCTCGAGGCGACGGCTCGGGTGCGTGAAGCGTTCCCTGACATCGAGCTCGTCGTCGGCAACGTCGCGAGCCGAGAGGGGGCTCGGGCGCTCGTCGAGCGCGGCGTCGACGCGGTGAAGGTCGGCGTCGGGCCGGGCTCGATCTGCACGACGCGCGTCGTGACGGGGGTCGGCGTTCCGCAGCTCACTGCGGTGTTCGACGCCGTCGAAGGCGCCGGCGACGTGCCGGTCATCGCCGACGGCGGCATCAAGTACTCCGGCGATGCCGTCAAGGCGCTCGCGGCCGGCGCGTGCAGCGTGATGATGGGGAGCATGCTCGCCGGCACGGAGGAGAGCCCGGGCGAGACTTTCCTGCTCGAGGGGCGGCGGTTCAAGATGGTGCGCGGGATGGGGTCGCTGAGCGCGATGCAGGACGGAAGCGCCGACCGCTACTTCCAGGAGGGCGAGCTCTCGCCGAAGAAGCTCGTTCCCGAGGGGATCGAGGGGCGCGTGCCCTACCGCGGCCCGGTGGCGGACGTGCTCTTCCAGGTGGTGGGTGGCCTGCGCAGCGGCATGGGCTACGTGGGGTGCGGCACGATCGACGAGCTGCGCACGAACACGGACTTCGTCCGCATCACGGCTGCGGGGCTGCGGGAGTCCCACCCGCACGACGTGACGATCACCCGAGAAGCGCCGAATTACAGCTTGTAGGGTCGGACGAACGAGCAGCGGATGAGCGGATGAGCGTGACTGCGGTTGACGCGGCACCGCTCGTCCGTTCCTCCGTTCATCCGCTCCGCCGACAGTTCTTGACAAGCTCGCCTCGCGCGACGAAGTTGTCGCGTCCATTTTCTGTATACAATCTCGGGTCATTTCAGCACCACCGACGGCGGAGACTCCCCGATGGGTTTGTGGTCGAGAAAGAGTATTGCGGTGCTCCAGCGCGAGGCCGCGGAAGAGGGTGAGCAGGGGCTTCGGCGTACGCTGTCCGCGGCCAACCTGACGTTGCTCGGTATCGGCGCCATCATCGGCGCCGGGATCTTCGTCCTCACCGGCAACGCCGCGGCGCAGTACGCGGGTCCGGCCGTGGTGCTCTCCATGCTCGCCGCCGGCATCGCCTGCGGCTTCGCGGGGCTCTGCTACGCGGAGTTCGCGAGCATGATCCCGATCGCCGGCTCCGCCTACACCTACGGCTACGCCACGCTGGGCGAGTTCGTCGCCTGGATCATCGGGTGGGACCTGATGCTCGAGTACCTCTTCGGCGCGGCGACGGTGGCCGTGGGGTGGTCGGGCAACTTCGTCCCCTTCCTGAAGGAGTTCGGCATCACCTTCCCGGCGGCGTACGCCAATGCGCCCTTCGCCGTGGACGCCGCCAACAACTTCTCCCGCGTTCCCGGCGCCGTGTTCAACGTGCCGGCGATGGTGCTCGTCGCGCTGATGACCTGGATCCTCGTCATCGGGATCAAGGAGTCGGCGCGCTTCAACAACGTGATCGTGTTCCTCAAGATGGCGATCATCTTCCTGGTGATCGGCTTCGGCTTCATGTACGTGAACACCGCCAACTGGCACCCGTTCATCCCGCCCAATGCGGGCCGCTTCGGCGAGTTCGGGTGGAGCGGCATCCTGCGCGGCGCCGGCGTGATCTTCTTCGCCTACATCGGCTTCGATGCGGTGAGCACCGCGGCGCAGGAGGCGCGCAATCCCCAGAAGGACATGCCGATCGGCATCCTGGGCTCGCTCTTCATCTGCACGATCCTCTACGTCCTCATGGCGCTCGTCATGACCGGGATGGTGCACTACTCCAAGCTCAACGATCCGGCCCCGATCCTCGTCGCCGTCGCGGCGGCGGGCCCGTCGCTCGCCTGGCTCCGCTACGCCGTCGAAGTCGGCTCGCTGCTCGGGCTCGCATCGGTGGTGCTGGTCATGCTCATGGGCCAGCCGCGCGTCTTCTTCTCCATGGCGCGCGACGGCCTGCTGCCGCCGGTGTTCGGCAAGGTGCACCCACGCTACAAGACGCCGTACATCACGACGATCATGACGGGCACCATCGCCGCCATCGTCGCCGGTCTCTTCCCGATCGGCCTGCTCGGTCAGCTCGTCAGCATCGGAACGCTGCTGGCGTTCGTGATCGTCTGCGCCGGCGTCTGGATCCTCCGCGTCCGCTCGCCGGAGATCCCGCGTGCCTTCAAGACGCCACTCGTGCCCATCGTGCCGCTCCTCGGCATCGTGAGCTGCTTCGGCCTGATGGCCGGCCTTCCCAAGGACACCTGGATCCGCCTCATCGTCTGGTTGGCGCTCGGCCTCATCGTGTACTTCATGTACAGCCGGAAGCACTCGCACATCGGACGCGGCGGCACCGCGCACAGCATGGGCGACTGAGCCGCCCCGCACTAGATTTGAGACGGCGTCCTTCGGGACGCCGTTCTCGTTTCCCACCGTCCCGACGTCGTGTCCGCCGATCTCCTCGCCGTCCCCGCCGCGCGCCGCGCCGCGATCGCGTCGCTGGCCCCGCACCTCGTGCCGGGCCGGCGCGTGGCCCTCAGCACGCACCTGAACGCCGACGGCGACGGCTGCGGCTCGGAGACCGCGCTCGCGCGCATGCTCACCGCGCAGGGTCTGACCCCGCGCATCGTCAATCCCACCCCGTGGCCGGAGATGTTCGACTTTCTCCTCGGCGACGACGTGGACGACCAGACCGCTCGGGGCTCGAAGGCGCTGCGCGACGTCGACCTGTTGATCGTGCTCGACATCAGCGACGTGAAGCGGCTCGGCGTGCTCACGGAGGCCGTGCGCGCCCTCACCGTTCCCAAGCTGGTGATCGACCACCACATCGATTCGGACGAGCCGGCGGGGCCGATCGTCGTCGCGGACACGAGCGCCTGCGCGACGGCCGAGCTGGTGTACGACGTCGCCGCGGTGCTGGGCTGGCCGCTGAACGCGGCGATGGCCCGCTCGCTCTACACCGGGATGCTGACCGACACCGGAGGCTTCCGCTTCAGCAACACCACGCCGCGGTGTCTGGCCGTCGCGGCGCAGCTCCTGGCTTGCGGCGTCGATCCCGAGGACATGTACACGCGCATCTACGCGTCGGCGCCGGCGGGACGCGTTCGCCTCATGGCTGACGTCCTGGGGACGCTGCAGGTGGACGAGTCGGTGGGACTCTCCTGGCTGTCCATGGGACCGGACGCCCTCGACCGCCACAATGTCCGCGCCGAGGATCTCGACGGCATCGTCGAGCACGCGCGGTCGATCGCGGGGACGCGCATGGCGCTCTTCTTCCGCGACCTCGGCCACGGGAAGGTGAAGGTGTCCTTTCGCAGCACGGGCCGCACCGACGTCAACGCCTTCGCGCGGCAGTTCGGCGGCGGCGGCCACGCGAAAGCCGCGGGGGCGCTGATCACCGGTTCGCTCGGCGAGGTGCGCGACCGGGTCGTGGACGCGGCACGCACGCTGCTCGCCGCTCAGGAGTGAGGTCATCCCGCGCCTGCGGGATGACACGGGGGTGGCTAGATTCCGCGCATGGCCACGACGCTGCAAGAGCGCCTCGCGACGGCGCTTTCACAAATACGTAATCCGCGCACCGGCGCCGGCGTGTACGAGAGCCAGCAGTTGCGCGACATCGCGACCACCGTGGACGGCAAGGTCCGCGCGACGCTCCAGCTCGACGCGAGCGACGACCCCACGCTCGCACGACAGGTGCGTCGCGCGATCGAGAGCGTGGCCGGCGTGACGGACATCCAGCTCGAGGTGCGCAGCGCGTCGACGCCCCCTCGTGGACGCAGCCTGCCGGTGATGGATCAGGCGCCGCGGGCGCCCGCCCGCCCCGCTGCGCCCACCCCGAAGCACTTCGCCAACCTGGGCAAGGTGATCGCCATCTCGTCGGGCAAGGGCGGGGTGGGGAAGTCCACCGTCGCCGTCAACCTCGCGGTCGCGCTCGCGGCAAGCGGTGCGCGCGTGGGCCTGATGGACGCCGACATCTATGGGCCGAACATCCCCAGAATGATGGGGGTGACCGGCGCGCCGCCGGTGGTGAACGAGAAGATCCTGCCGCTCGAGGCGCACGGCGTGAAGCTGATCTCGCTCGGGATGATGATCGAGCCCGATCAGCCGGCGATCTGGCGTGGCCCGATCGTCATGAAGATCATCAACCAGTTCCTGCAGGACGTGGCGTGGGGGCAGCTCGACTACCTCATCGTCGATATGCCGCCGGGCACGGGTGACGCGCAGCTCTCGCTCGTGCAGGCGACGCAGGTGGACGGCGCGGTGATCGTGACGACGCCGCAGGCGGTCAGCGTGGGAGACGCGCTCCGCGGTGTGAAGATGTTCCAGCGCGTCGGCGTGCCGGTGCTCGGCATCGTGGAGAACATGAGCTGGTTCGAGTGCCCGCACTGCGGGAAGCCGAGCGCCATCTTCGGGTCGGGCGGCGGCGAACGGCTCGCCGAGTCGCTGGAGCTGCCGCTGCTCGGCCAGGTCCCGCTGTATCCGCGGGTCATGGAGGGAGGGGACGACGGTCGACCCATCGTGACCGCGGACGCCGGCTCCTCCGCCGCGCGCGCGCTCACGGCGGTCGCCGGCCGCATCGCCGAGGCGATCGGCGCCGTTCCCGCGGCCTGACGCGATGGCCGTAGGCGGATCGCTACCGGTCGAGCCGCACGAAGGGCTCGCCCCGGTCGCGATCACGAACGAGTGGGAGGCGGCGCAGCTCATCGCCGACCCGCTGCCCCGCACCATCGCTCGCGTCGCCCTCCCCGCCGTGGCGTCATCGCTCCTGATGACGCTGTTCTTCTCCGTCGACACGTACTGGATCGGCACGCGGGTCGGCGCATCGGCGCTCGCGGCGGCGTCGACGGCGGTGTTCTGGATCTGGCTGCTCGTGTCGATCGCCGAGATGGTGAGCGTGGGGCTCACGGCGGTCGCGTCGCGCCGCCATGGCGAAGGGCGCGGCGCGGACGCCGCCCGCATCGCCGGCGACGCGCTGATGCTCGCGCTGGTGCTGGGCACCATCTGTGGGGCGGGCGGCCTGGTGCTGCTGCCGGACCTGTTCGCGGTCATGCACACGCCGCCGGAGGTCAGCGCGCTCGGCATCCGCTATCTCGGCACCTACCTCTTCGGTGCACCGCTGATCTTCGGCTTCTTCGCCGTCGATGCCGCATTCCGCGCCGCCGGCGACACCCGGACGTCGTTCCTGCTGCTCAGCGCATCGGTCGCCGTGACGCTCGTGCTCGATCCGGTGCTCATCGTCGGGTGGGGTCCGATCCCACCGCTCGGTGTCGCGGGCGCGGCGATCGCGACCGTCTCGACGCGCGCCGTCGCTTTCGCGCTGGGGCTGGCGATCGTCGGGCGGCGCGGCGTGCTGAAGCTCGGCCCCCCGGACTGGCGCGTGCTGGCGGCGATCGTCCGCATCGGTCTGCCGACCGCCGTGACCGGCGTCGTGTTCTCGCTCATCTACGTCCTCGTGACGCGGACGGCCACGCAGTTCGGCACACCGGCGCTCGCGGCGCTCGGCATCGGGCATCGCGTGGAGAGCTGGCTGTTCATGATCGGCGTCGGCTTCGGCGCCGCCACGGCGGCGATCGTCGGGCAGAACCTCGGCGCGGGCCGTACCGACCGCGCGGCCCGCGCCGGCTGGATCTCGATGGGCTTCTGCAGCGTCTTCGGGATCGTGGCGTGCGTGTGCGAGCTGATCGCGCCGCGCTGGTTCGCGTCGATCTTCAGCCACGATCCGGCCGTGATCGTCGAAGCGGCTACCTACCTGCGGATTGCGGCGGTGTCGCAGCTCGGGATCTGCGCCGAGATCGTCCTCGAGGGTGCTCTGGGCGGCGCCGGCTACACGCTGGCCCCGATGCTGACCTCGACCCTGATCACGGCGAGCCGCATCCCGTTGGCGGCGTGGGCGGCCGCCCGTTTCGGGAGCGCAGGGCTGTGGTGGACGATCGCGCTCACCGCGCTGGGACGCGCCGTCGGGATGGTGGCCATCTGGCGCTCAGGGCGATGGAAGCGTAGCTCCGTCGGATGAGCGAGCGCCAATGACCCGCGTCGTCACGCTGCTGACCGACTTCGGTACCGCCGACGGCTACGTGGGCGAGATGAAGGGTGTCCTCGCAAGCGGAGCGGCTGGCGCGTCGCTCGTGGACATCGCGCACGACCTCGCGCCGCAGGACGTCGACGGCGCCCGGCTGGCCCTCGCGCGCTACTGGCGTCGCTTTCCCGCGGGAACGGTGCACATCGTGATCGTCGATCCCGGCGTCGGCGGCGACCGGGCGGCGCTCGCCGTGGAGAGCGAAGGGCGCTTTCTGGTCGGCCCGGACAACGGTGTGCTCTCGCCGGCGCTGCTCCATGCGGGGATGCGCTGCGTCTCGCTGCCGATTCCGCCTGGCGCCTCCGCCACCTTTCATGGCCGCGACGTGTTCGCCCCTGCCGCCGCGGCGCTGGCGCAGGGCATCGCGCTCGACGCGCTCGGCGAGCCGCTGGCGCATCCCGTCGTTCGGCGCACTCCCGAAGCCACGCGCCGGGACGACGGTGCCGTGGAGGGCGTGGTCATCACCATCGACCGCTTCGGCAACGCGGTCACGAACCTGATGGCATGGCGGGGCGGCGTGGTGACGGTCGGCGAGCGGCGCCTGCCGCTCGCGCGCACCTACGGCGACGTGGCGCGCGGCACGCCGATCGCGCTCGTGGGCTCGAGCGGCCTCGTGGAAATCGCGCTGCGGGAGGGGAATGCCGCGAAAGAGCTCGGCCTCACCCGCGGCTCCGCGGTCGTCCTGCTCCCTGCGGGATGACAGAGGGTGATCAGCGCGTCCCGCGCTGAATCTCGATCTTTCCGAAGAAGGTCTCGGCGCGCAGACGCAGCCGGCGCGGCGCGTGGTCGTAGTTCTCGGAATACCAGGCGTCATCGCGCTTGGTGAACCCCTCGTGCTCGAAGCCGGCGGCGACGCGCTGCACCTCGAGCCGCACGCCGACGTCGCCAGGAACGCGCAGCATCAGCTTGCCCACCGCGAGTCGCGTCGACACGGTCATGTCCTGGGTCCAGGTTCCACCGAAATCCAGATCCACGACGCCGATCCCGCCCTGCAGGCGGATCTGATCGGCGTTGGCGTTGCCGAGATTCACCGCCGAGAAGTCCGCGGCGCCGACGTCGATCTCGAGGTCGCGCATCCGCGTCCGATTCGGCGCCGAGAAGCGCAGCGTCGCGTCGGTCGCCCCGCACTCGAGGCGGACCGAGTGCAACGACAGGCCACCCAGCTCGAGCACCGACTGCGTACCACCCAGCTCGAGGTCGAGCTCCAGCGGGATGCGAGACGGCACCTGCAGCTTGAGCTCTCCGGTCTCGTCGCCGTCGTCGCCCGACGAGGCGCGAAGGCCGCGGCCGAGGGACTCCACGCCGAGCAGCGCGCTGCGCTGCTCCGCATCGTACCGGTGGAGCGGAATGGCGCGGGTCTCGTCGTAGCGCAGGTGCATCGCGTAGAGGAGCGGGTCGCTCGTACCGCGGACGTCGAGCTTCCCGGCGGCGTACTGCACGCGAATGCGCTGCGGCAGGGTGTCGCGCAGCTGGCGCGAGAGATCGACCGACCGCCACCGGGCACCGCTCTGCGCGGTGGCAACCGGCGCGTACACCGTGAGCGCGACGAGCGCCGCGGCGCGCAACGCCGCATGAATGCGGCGCATCACCGCTCCGCCACCGCGGCGGCAGGGCGTCGCGCCGCGACGACCCCGGTGAGCGGCGTGGGCGTCTGCCACGACGCCAACTCGACCGGGCGCGTGCCAGCCGCGACGCGGCGATGCGTGCCGGCGCGCGAGAGGATCGCGGCGCCGAGGCCAAGCGTCATTGCGGCCCAGCTCGCGGCGAGGGCAGCCGCCCGGACGACCGTCGCGGCCAGCGGCGCCCAGGCGAGAGCGGCGGCGACCATCCAGAGAGCGAAGAAGATCGCCAGACCCACGGCGAGCCCGGCGAGGGCGCGCGAGCGGGGAGTCGTGTCAGTTGCGGAGTGCCAGACCGCGCCGCCAACGAGCCGCGCGACGGCCAGAAAGCCCAGGGTCACGAGACCGGCGATGGCGATCGCGTACGCGACCACGGCGAAGGGGATGAGCAGGATGCCGATCACGCTCACCGCGAGCGCGACGAGCAGGACGACGAGCGCGGGGAGGATCAACAGCTGCCCCATCACGCCGACCAGGAACGCCCGGCCGAAGCGGAGCTCCAGCGTGGCGACGACCTCGTCGAGATTCCGTCCGGCGAAGAGGAGGACGCCCACGGCCACGATGAGCAGCACCCCGAAGGTCCCCGCGACGACGCGCATCGCGTCGTAAGTGCGCTGGACCGGCGTCCGGAGATCGGCGGTCGCGACGCCCGCTGCCGGCCGGTCGGGGATGCTGCTCATGGCGTGCATCTCGCCCACGACATCGCCGTCGGCCAGCACTCGGCCGCCGACGGCGACGGCGTCGCCGGTGACGACCCCGCCCCTGGCCACCGTGACGTCACCCGCGAGGCTGACGGCGGCCCCCTCGACGCGGCCGGCGACGGTCACCGGCCCCAGGGCGACGACGGGCCCCTTGACCGTGGTGCCGGCCGGCACCGTGCGGGGGCCGGCGGTCACGCTGTCGGCGGGCGGTAGCCCGGCGATCCCCTCGTCGCGGCTCAGCCGCTCCAGGCTCCGTGCAACTGACCCCGGTTTGGGGTCCTGGGCGTGGAGGGCGGCGGGGAGGAGGACCGGGACGAACAGCGCGACGAGGAGGCGGGTCGGCGCGCGCATCCTAGGCGCGCCGCCCTGCCGTGGCCAACCGCCGGATGCCCGCCACCGTGCCGACGGCGGTGAGCAGGAAGCCCAGGAGCAGGAGGGTGACGCCCAGCGCCCCCGTAGCCTGGAGGGTGGTCAGCGCGGACTCGCCGAGCAGGGCGACGGCGAAGTCGCGGGCGGCGGCGGCCACCGCGCCGCGGACCCGGTCCCCGAGCAGGCCGCTGATGAAGAGGACGGCGTCGCTCTGGGTCGCCAGCCAGATCATGGCGAGGGTGAGCGCGCCGGCCACCGAGGTGCCGACCGCCACGGCGGCGGTTCGCGCCGCGGCCGACTGGGGAAGCCACCGGCGCACCGAGTCGCGGGCGGCGACGTGGGCCGGCACGAAGACCGGGACCTGAGCCATGACCCGATCGGCGAGTCGCGAATCGGGAGCGAAATGGGGGAGCGACTCCAGCGCGTCCACGACGACCCGGGCGTCCTCGACGCGCTCGCGGCACTCGGCGCACTCGAGGATATGTGCACGAAGCGGGGCGACGCCGAAGCCGGCCTCGCCGTCGACCAACAGGTCGATCTCGTTGGGGAGGAGGTGTCTGTGATTCATAGTCTCGCACCCTTGTACGGGTGGGGGTGGGGCGGGGTTTCATCCCCGATCCGGATGGATTCGGGGGTCATTCTCGGGTGTGCTCCAGCGCACGGCGCAGCTCGTGCCGGGCGCGGTGGATGTAGGTCTTGACGGTCCCCAGCGGGAGGTCCAGGGTGGTGGCGATCTCCTCGTAGGAGCGCCCCTCGACGTGCCGGAGCATGATGCAGGCCCGATACTCGGGGCGAAGGCGGCCGATGGCCTGCTCGATCGCCGAGCCGAGCTCCCTGGCTTCCATCTCGTCGAGCGCGTTCTCGGCGACGTCGGCGACATCGAATCGCGTCGACTCGACGGCCTCGGCGGTCATGGCGTGCGGCGAGCCGTCCATGCTGACGGTGTCGAGCTGCCGCCGGCGCAGATGATCGATCGCGACGTTGTTGGCGATCTTGAACAGCCACGACGAGAACTTGAAGTCCGCGCGATAGCGGTCGAGGTGCGAGAGCACCTTCACGAAGGTATCCTGCGTCAGGTCCTCGGCCAGCTCACGGTCGCGCACCATGCGAAACACGAGCGAGAAGACGGGCCGCTCGTATCGCTTGATCAGCTCACGGTGCGCCGCGTCGCGTCCCTCGAGGGCGAGGGCGACGACGTCGGCATCGGGCAGATTCGCGAGGTCGAGGGCTCGGAGCACAGCGGGGTGACGGGGTCGCCGCGCGCGCAATGCGATCGAGTGGAATGCGCGGCTGGTGGTAAGGTACGTAGCGCCACTGGTGCAATCCAGCCACGCGCTTGCCCGCCCATCCGCGGGCGGCGAGCTTTCGCCGATGCACGACATGGAGATCGAGGCGCGCCACACAGCGGCAGCCGCGGCGGGCGGACGCGACAAGCGCGCCGTCGTGCGCGCGATGTTCGAGCGCATCGCGCCGCGCTACGATCTGCTCAATCACCTGCTCAGCTTCGGGCTGGATCGCTGGTGGCGGCGCCGCGCGCTGCGCGCGCTCGACTGGACGCGCGTACCCGACGGCGACTATCTCGACCTGTGCGCCGGCACGTTGGACGTCGCCGCGCAGCTCGCGCGACAGCGTGGCTTTCGCGGATTCGTGGTCGGGGCCGACTTCGCCGCGCCGATGCTCGCCGCGGGAGCGGGGAAGGCACCGGCGGGCAGCGTGTCGCCGGTGGCGGCGGATGCGCAGCAACTTCCCCTGCGCGACGGCAGCATGGCGGGCGCGATCGTCGCCTTCGGCATCCGCAACGTGGCGTCGCTGGAGGCGGCGCTGTCCGAGGCGCACCGCGTGCTCGCGCGAGGTGCGCCGCTCGTGATCCTGGAGTTCACGACACCGCGCCGGTGGCTCGTTCGCGCGGCGTATCACCTGTATTTCCATCGTGTGGTGCCGATCGTGGGTGGCGCGATCAGCGGTCATCCGCCGGCGTACCGGTATCTTCCCGAGTCGGTGGCGCACTTTCCGCCGGAACGCGAGCTGGCCGCGCGGATGCGTGCGGCGGGATTCGCCGATGTCCGCTGGACGTCGCTCACCTTCGGGGTGGTCGCCGTTCACTCGGGGCGTCGCGCATGAGCAGCGCCACCACCACGACGCACGTCATCGGTCTGATCTCGGACACGCACGGCCTCGTCCGTCCACGGGTGCACGAGGCACTCGCCGGGGTGGAGCTCATACTGCACGCGGGCGACGTCGGGGGGGACGAGGTGCTCGACGAGCTGGCGCTGATCGCGCCGGTGCTCGCCGTCTACGGCAACACCGATCCGCCGGGCCAGCCGCGGCTCGCCGAATCGATCGAGCGGATGGTCGACGGCGTGTCGATCCATGTGAGCCACGGTCACGAGGTCGGCAGCCCGACGCCGGCGCGTCTGCTCGCGCGCTATGCGGCGCAGGTGATCGTGTACGGACACACGCACCGGCAGCACGTCGCGCACGTCGACGGCCGGCTCGTCGTCAATCCGGGGGCGGCGGGCGCCAGGCGATTCAAGCTCGAGCCGAGCGTGGCGCGGCTGACGATCACGAACGGCCGCGGCGAGGTGGAGCTGCTGGCGCTGGAGTGAGAGACGGACGACAGACCGTCAATCCGTCAGACCGTCAGACCGTCAGACCGTCTTGAAGTGTGAGGCCGGGTAGAGATAATCCTCGCCGGAATCGTCGAGGATGCGATAGAAGCTGCCGCGCGCCTCGACGCCGAGCATCTCGTAGATGCGCCCCAGCGTGAGGTCGTGGCAGCCGCCGGGCTCGTCGCATCCCGGATAGGTCAGCCATGGCTTCACACTGATGCACTGCACCAGCGTCGTCGGTTGCCACGAGGTGGTCATTGCGTCGGCCGCTGCTGCCCGTTCATCGGGCCGCAGGGGGAGAGGTTGCAAGAGACTCGCCACCGAGCGCCCGCCGTCGTCCCGTGTGACGCAGGACACCAGACCTACGCGGCCGGCGACGCCACGGCCTCCCCGAAGAGCGGATCGGACGAGGGGTCGTAATCGAGCGCGGGCGGGGCGGCGACGAAGTCGGCCGCCTGGCGCGAGCGCGCCAGCTCGGCCGGGAAGCGCCGGAACCAGGACGAGAGCAGCAACAGCTCGTCCACCTCGTGCGACGGCACCTGCGCCGAATCGCGCTCGGCCGGGTTGAACACGTCCTCGACCATCTCGAGCAGACGCATGCGGTCCGCCTCGCTGCGCGGCATCGCGTACTCGCCGCGCACGCGGCCGCGGCGGATCAGATAGCAGCGATCCTCGCCGTCGTGGCCGGGCACGGTGTAAATGAACGACAGCGTCTCCACCGCGAAGCGAAAGCGGATGAACTGCTCGCGCAGCCCCTCGAGCCGATGGAGCTTGTCGCGCAGCACCGCCGCGCGCTCGAAGTCGAGCTGATCGCTCGCCTGCTGCATCTCCCCGCGCAGCAGCGCCATGGGCGCGTCGTCGGCGCCGTCGAGGAAGCCGCGCACGAGCGCGACCCGCTCGTCGTACTCGCGCGCCGTGCACCCGCCCACGCAGGGGCCCAGGCACTTCCTGATCTCGTGGCGGATGCAGCCGGGCGTGCGCGGGAAGATCTGGAACAGCTCGGGCTGATCGGCGAAGTGCATCGGCTGATCGAGCCGGCAGTCGCGGAGCCCGAGCGCATCGTTCAGCTCGCGCACCGCCTCCGACACGCGCTGCGCGCCGTGGAAGGGGCCGTAGTAGATCTGGGCGTCGTCGGCGCCGGCGCCGCGGACGACGAGCAGCTTGGGCGCGGGGCTGCGCGTCAGCTTGATGAAGCAGAAGTGCCGCGCATCGCGCTTCATGGCGACGTTGAGGCGCGGGCGGAAGCGCTTGATCAGCCGCAGCTCCTCGAGCAGCGCGGCGAACTCGCTGGGGGTGTACTCCCACTCCACGCGCGTCGCCTCGCGCACGATGCGCGATCCCTTCTCCTCCGAGCCGCAGCGGAAGTAGCTCAACAGCCGCGTGCGCAGCCGCTTCGACTTGCCGACGTACACCACCTCGCCCTCGGGGGAGAGCCACCGGTACACGCCCGGCCGGTCCTTCGCCGACGCGCGCACGTGCGCGCGCATGTCGGCGACGATCTCGTCCGGCGTCTTCGGCGTGAGGAGCAGCTTCTTTACTTTTGACAGCCTGCGCACAGTACCGTGGTTCGTCCGTCGATTGCGTGGGTTTCCACCAGGCGGGCACCGCACCGGAGACAGGGCTCGCCGCCACGTCCGTAGGCGGCGAGCGAGCGCTCGAAGTCGCCACGCCCACCGGAGGCGTCGCGGTAATCGCGGAAGGAGGTGCCGCGCGCGGCAATGGATTCGGTGAGCACGTCCCGGATCGCGTCGCGCAGGCGAACCGCCTCGGCGACGTCCACGGCGCGCGCGGAACGGGAAGGATCGATCCCGGCGCGCCAGCAGGCTTCGTTCGCGTAGATGTTGCCGATCCCGACGAGCACGCGCTGGTCCATCAACACCTTCTTCACCGGTTGCCGAGACCCCCGAAGAAGGCCCGATAGATGCTCGGCGGAAAAGCCCGGGTCAAGGGGCTCGATGCCCAGCCCGGCATCGTATGCGGCGAAGGCCGGCTCGTCCATCAACGCGACCGTTCCGAGGCGTCGGATGTCGCGGTAGTGAAGGTCGCGCCCGTCGTCGAGGGTGAAGTGCAGCGTGGAGTACGGCGCTTCCTCGGCGGGGAGCGGGCCGCGGCTCAGCAGCAGCGCGCCGGTGAAGCGGGGCTGGACGACGATGCGATCGCCGCGGTCGAGGTCGATGACGACGAGCTTGGCCCGGCGCCAGCAGCGTTCGATCCGGGCGTCGACGGTGCGCGCCGCGAGGGCGGCGGCATCGACCCCGCGCAGCACGTCGGGGCGGCGCACGACGACGGCGACGATGACGCGCCCGCGGATCTCGCGATCGAGATCCCGCGCGATCGTTTCAGTCTCCGGCAGCTCCGGCATCGACGGAGGCGTGGCGGGCCAGCTCGCGCCAGCCGATGTCCGAGCGGTGGTGGCTTCCCGCGAAGCGGACGCGCTCGGCGGCGCGGAGACTCGCTCGGTGGGCGTCGGCGATCGTCGGCGCGACCGCGCTCACGGCCAGCACGCGCCCACCCGCGGTCACGAGGCGGCCGGCCGCGTCGCGGGCGGTACCGGCCTGGAAGATCACCGTCTCGCTCGTCGTGTCGGGCAGGGTGATGGGATCGCCGGTCCGCGGCGCCTCGGGGTAGCCCGCCGCGGCGACGACAGTGGTGATGCACGCGCCCGACGTCCGTCCCGCCGTTCGAGGCAGTGGCTCATCTCGCGCCGCGGCGCTCATGAGCGCGAGGAGCGGCGGGTCGACGTCGAGCACCGGCATGAGCGCCTGGGTCTCCGGATCGCCGAAGCGGCAGTTGAACTCCACGACCTTCGCCCCGTCGGACGTCAGCATGAGGCCGGCATAGAGCAGCCCCGTGAACGGGCGCCCCTGGGCGTGCAGCGCGTCGAGGGTGCGTCGCACGATGCGCGAGACCTCGGCCTCGACGTCGGCGGTGGCGAGACCGACGGGGAGGTACGCACCCATGCCCCCGGTGTTCGGCCCGCGATCCCCGTCCAGGAGCCGTTTGTGATCCTGCAGACCGGGGAGGAGGACGAAGTCGGTACCGTTGGTGATGGCGAAGACGGAGAGCTCTTCGCCCTCCATGAACTCCTCCACCACTACCTCCGCGCCGGCCGCGCCGAAGCGGTTGCCCTCCAGCATGTCGTTGATCGCGCGGTCCGCCTCGTCCAGGCTCCGGCAGACGATGACCCCCTTGCCGGCGGCGAGGCCGGACGCCTTGACGACGACCGGCGCCCCGAAGCGCCGCGCGGCAGCGCGGGCGTCCGCCACCCGGGTGTGGATCTCGGCGCGGGCGGTGGGGACGCCGGCCTCCACCATGAGGTGCTTGGCGAACGCCTTGGAGGTCTCGATCTCGGCTGCCGCTCTGGTCGGGCCGAAGACGGGGAGTCCGGCGGCCCGGAACCGGTCGACGATCCCCGCAGCGAGCGGAGCCTCCGGGCCCACGACCGTGAGGTCGACGGTCCGCTCTCGCGCCAGCTGCTCGAGGGCGGCGAGATCGCCGACCGCGATCGGCACGCACTCGGCCAGCTCGGCGATCCCAGGATTGCCCGGGGCGGCGATCAGCTCGAGGGTCGGGTCGTCTCGGCGGAGCTTCCAGGCGAGCGCATGCTCGCGACCCCCTCCCCCCACGATCAGGACGCGCATGGGGAGCAATATAGCCGCGCGCCGAGCCGCCTCTGGCGGCCCATCCCGAAACCCGTAAGTTCGTCTCGGACCTCACGATGCCGGGAGGAGCTGTGCAGCTCGACTCACTCACGATCGCGCTGCCGGACCGCTATCGCATTCAGCGCGAGATCGGCCGCGGTGGGATGGCGGTAGTCTATCTCGCCGAAGACGTGCCGCACGGGCGGGACGTCGCGGTGAAGGTGCTGAGCCCGGAGCTCACGTCGTCGATCGACGCCGAGCGCTTTCGCCGCGAGATCCAGATCGCGGCGCGGCTCAGCCACCCGAACATCCTGCCGGCGTACGATTCGGGGAGCGCCAACGGCGCCCTCTTCTACGTCATGCCGTTCGTGCAGGGCGAGTCCCTGCGGTCCCGGCTGGACCGCGAGTCGCAGCTCCCGATCGAGGAGGCGATCGCGATCACCTGCGAGGTGGCGGACGCGCTCTCGTACGCGCACTCGCAGGGTGTGGTGCATCGCGACATCAAGCCGGAGAACATCCTGATCCAGAGCGGGCATGCCGTGGTCGCCGACTTCGGCATCGCGCGCATCGTGGAGGATTCGGGGGCGCAGAAGCTCACGGCGACGGGACTGTCCATCGGGACGGCGGCGTACATGAGCCCCGAGCAGTTCGTCGGCGAGAAGCTCGATGGCCGGAGCGACATGTACTCGCTCGCCTGCGTGCTGTACGAGATGCTCGTGGGGCAGGTGCCCTTCACCGGGCCGAACGCGATGGCGATCATGGCGCGCGCGACGATGCAGGCGGTCCCGTCGATCCGCCTCGTCCGGAGCACGGTGCCCGAGGACGTCGAGGCGGTGATCTTCCACGCCCTGGAGAAGACGCCGGCCGACCGCTTCGCGACGATCGACGAGTTCAAGGACGCGCTGCTGAGCGGCAATCGCGGCATGACCTCCGCCTTCGCGAAGAGCACCAACATGTACACGGCGGCGTACCGCGCCGCGCATGGCCGGCCGGCCTGGAACCGCCGCCGCAGCATGATGGGCGCGGCCGTGGTCGTGCTCCTCGCCGCGAGCAGCGTCGTGGCGGCGCGCGGGATCCTCGGCAAGCAGTCCAACACGGCGGCGGGGATCATCAATCCTGACGCCGATCCGAACCACCTCGGCGTGCTCTACTTCGCCGACGAGAGCAAAGACGGGTCGCTGCGCTTCCTCGCCGACGGGCTGACGGAGTCGCTGATCGACGAGCTATCGCGGGTGCCGGCGCTCGACGTCGTGTCGAAGAACGGCGTGCGGCAATACCGGAGCCTGTCGTTCGACGGCGTGCCCGATTCGATCCAGCGGACGCTGAAGATCGGCACGGTGGTGCGCGGCGAGGTGGAACCGACCGCCACGGGGGCGCGGGTGACGGTGCGGCTCATCGAGGCGCTGAGCGGCAGCGAGATCACGCGCGACCGGTTCGACGTCGACACGGCGAACGCGATGGCGGCGCAGGGCGAGCTCTCGCGCCGGGTGGCCGAGTTCCTCCGCAAGCATCTCGGCGAGGACGTCAAGCTGCGTGAGTCGAGGGCGGGCGCGAGCAGCCCGGAAGCGTGGACGCTCGTGCAGCGCGCCGAGAAGACGCGGAAGGACGCGGATTCGCTGCTCGCGGCGCGCCAGGACTCGGCGGCGCTCGCGCGGCTCACCGACGCGGACCACCAGCTCGCCCGCGCCGCGCAGCTCGACGCGCGCTGGGTGCAGCCGTGGCTCACGCGTGCGGCGATCGCGTATCAGCGGGCGCGGGCGACGCGCGAGCAGCCCGCGCTCGCGGAGGCCGCGGTGGACAGCGGGATGGCGTTCGTCGATCGCGCGCTGCAGGTGGACGTCCGGTCAGCGGATGCGCTGGAGCTCCGCGGCAAGCTCGAGTTCCTGCGCGTGGACCAGCGCATGGTGCCGGAGGGCCCGCAGTACGCCCGACTGCTCGACGCGGCCGAGAAGGATCTGCGGGCGGCGGTGCAGGAGAACTCCTCGCAGGCGGGTGCCTGGGCGACGTTGAGCCGGCTCGCGTACAAGCGACAGAGCCCGCAGGAGGCGCTGCTCGCGGCGCAGGCGGCGTACAAGGCGGACGCCTATCTCTCGAACGCGCGCGAGATTCTCGCGCGGCTGTTCTGGACGTCGCACGACACCGAGAACTTCCCCGACGCGGCGCGCTGGTGTGCCGAGGGGCGTCGGCGCTTCCCGGCCGACGTGTTCTTCGTGGAGTGCCGGCTCTGGATGCTGACGACAAAGAACATGCAGCCGGTGCCCGCGGACGCGTGGCGGTGGGTCGATACGCTGAAGGCGATCACGCCCCCGAACCGGTGGGAGTACGAGCGGCGAATGGGCGAGATGCTCGTCGCCGGCGTGCTGGCGAAGGCGGGGATGCGCGACAGCGCGGCGCACGTGCTCGACCGCGCCAAGCCGACGCCGGATCTCGATCCGGAGCGGGAGCTGCTGGGGACGCAGGTGGTGGTCCGACTCTTCCTCAAGGACTACGACCGCGCGATGGACGACCTGACGGCCTATCTCGCCGCGCATCCCGATCATCGCAAGGGGCTGGCGACGAACACGTCGCCCTGGTGGCGCGATCCGGCGGTGCAGGAGAATCGACGGTTCAAGGCGCTGATCGCGGGGGCACGGTGAACCGTGAACCGTGAACCGTGATCCGTGATCCGTAACGGCGAAGGGCACACCGGACTGGGTCCGATGTCCCCTTCCCGCTTCCAAACGCCACTTCTGTTCACCGTTCACGGTTCACGATCATACTGGGGGAATCGGCTCTCCCGTGGGCGCAGAGGGCGGAGCGTCGGGGCCGCGGAAGGCATCGCGAAAGGCATCGGCGGCGCGGCGGGCGGCGTCGGACACGTTGTCGAAGCCGCGGCGGACCTTGCTCGAGTAGTAGCTCGTCGCTTCGGCGTAGTCGTCGCTGAGCCGGGGGCCCGGCTCCGTGCGGCGCGGATAGATCCCGCCGACGATCGCGTCGTACTCGCCCGCCGTGCGCCAGCGCTCGAGGGCGCCGGCGCGGACCGTGTTGAAGGGATGGTCTCGGAATGCGGTGTTGACCAGCTTGAGGATCTCGTCCCAGGTGTCGCCCCCTGACTCGTAGGTGGCGGCCTGCCGCATGAACTCCTCGACGCTGGCGGCGTCCCCGTACTCCGGGCCGCCGGCGAGCTTCATGAACCCGCGCTGCGCGACGACCGCGTCCTGCACTGCCAGCAGGCCGGCGCGGTCCGTGGACAGCTCGCTCTTGCGATGCCACTCGAGGAGAGCGAGCTGGAAGGGGAGGAGCGCGAGGCCGACGGGGAAGAGCGCCATCGTGCCGATGGTGAGGATCACGAGGGCCACGGTGCGATACAGCATGTGGCCACTCATGATGTGGCCGAGCTCGTGCGCGAGGAGGAAGCGGCGCTCGTCGTCGGCGTCGAGCAGCTCGAGCGCGCCCGAGGTGATGACGATGAACGGACGCTCGAAGCCGATCGCGTAGGCGTTCACCTTGGGCGACTGGGTGACATAGAGCTCCGGGCGGTCGGGCCAGTCGAGGGTGGTGCAGACGTCATTGAGCAGGGCATGCAGCCTGGGGCGCTGGGCCGGCGTGACCTGGACGGCGTTGGCGAGGAAGAGCTGCCGCACGCCGCGTTCGGTGATGAAGCCGGCGACCTTGCGCACGACCTCGTCGAACCCGGGGATCGCGCGCAGGGTGTCGAGCGCGGCGCGGTCGGCGGGATGCTCCCAGGCGCGGGAGGAGATTTGCGGAAGGGGCGTCGGCACGTGGGCTCCTGGCGATGGATGACCCGAACTACGGAGTCGTCCTCGGGAAAGTGTCAGGAACCGTTCACCGGCTCACACCACGTGAAACGCGTGCTCGAGGTCGGCGAGGAGATCGCTCACGTCCTCCACGCCGCAGCTCAGACGGATCAAGCCTTCGGTGATGCCGAGCTGGGCGCGCCGGGCCGGGTCGACGCTGGCGTGGGTCATCGAGGCCGGGTGGCTGATGAGGCTCTCGACTCCGCCCAGCGACTCGGCGAGCGAGAAGAGGCGGCAGCGGCTGAGCACCGCGTTCGCGCGCTCCTTGGTCCCCAGCTCCACCGAGATCATCCCGCCGAAGCCGGTCATCTGGCGCTTCGCGAGCGCGTGCTGTGGATGCGAGGGAAGCCCCGGGTAGATCACCTTGTCCTCGCCCAGCCGCTCGACCAGCCAGGCGGCGATCTGCCGGCCGTTCTCGTCGTGGCGCGGCATGCGGAGGTGGAGCGTCTTGGTGCCGCGCAGCGCGAGCCAGGCGTCGAAGGGGCCCGGGTTGGTGCCGGCCGAGTTGAGGTTGAACTGGAGGCGCGCCGCGAGATCGTCGTCGTTGAGGACGCAGATCCCGCCGATCATGTCGGAGTGGCCGTTCAGATACTTCGTCGTCGAGTGGTAGATCATGTCCGCGCCGAACTGGAACGGGCGCTGGAAGTAGGGCGACGAGAAGGTGTTGTCGACCAGCAGCAGTGCGCCGCCCCGGTGGGCGACGTCGGCCGCCGCGCGCAGATCGGTGATGCGCATGAGCGGATTCGACGGCGTCTCCACGAACACGAGCCGCGTCTTCGGCGTCATCGCGTCGGCGATGCGCTGCGGGTCGCGCGTGTCGACCCACGAGAAGGTCAGCCCGAAGTTCTGGAGAATCTTGTCGAAGAGGCGGAAGACGCCGCCGTACATGTTCTCGCTGCACACGACGTGGTCGCCCGCCTTGAACAGCATCATGATGGCGGTGACGCACCCCATCCCCGACGAGAAAGCGAAGCCGTGGCGGCCCCCCTCCAGGGCGGCGACGTTGCGCTCCAGGGCCTCTCGCGTCGGGTTCTTGCCCCGCGCGTACTCGTAGCCCTTGTTCTCGCCCAGGGCGTCCTGCACGTAGGTCGAGGTCAGGTAGACCGGCGTCATGATCGCACCGGCCAGAGGCTCGGGGCGCTGGCCGGCATGGATGGCGCGGGTTGCAAACCCGGCCTCGAGATCGTCGTCGTAAACACGCGTCATGCCGATACTGCTCCAGGTCGGGGCGTGCCGGGCAAGTTAACGGGAGGGCTGGTGGTGGGCGAGGACGCCCGCCGCGCTCGGCTCGTCACGCGATGTCCGCAACGTACCAGCCATGTCCACAGCGCAGTCCCCGACCACTCCATTCTGTCTCGTCGTCGACGACGAGCCGCGCCTCCGTCAGGTGCTCGTCCACCTGATGAAGAGCGACGGCTTCACCTGCGTCGAGGCGGGGAATGGAGAGGATGCGCTGGCGCTGCTGCAGCAGCATCCGATCACGCTGATGATGAGCGACCTGCGGATGCCGAAGATGGACGGGCTGGAGCTGCTGCGGCAGACACGCGCGCGCTGGCCCGACGTGGCGGTCGTGATGATCACCGCCGTGGCCGACGTCGAGGTCGCGGTCGGCTGTCTGGCGATCGGCGCGATGGACTACCTCACCAAGCCCTTCCATCTGGAGGAGGTGCGCGCCCGGGTGGCGCAGGCGATGGAGAACCGGCGCCTGGTGATCGAGAACCGCGGCTATCAGGAGAGCCTGCAGGAAAAGGTGGCGGTCCAGGCCCGACGCCTCGAGGAGCTGTTCATGGCGAGCATCCAGTCGCTCGCCGAGGTGCTCGAGCTGAAGGACCCCTACACCCGCGGCCATTCCGTGCGAGTGAGCAACTACTCGGCGGTGATCGCGCGGGAGCTCGGGATCGACGGCGAGATGCTTCGCCAGGTCGAGCTGGGCGGCCACGTGCACGACATCGGCAAGATCGGCGTGCGGGAAGAGGTGCTCAACAAGCCCGGCAAGCTCACTGACGCCGAGTACGAGCACATCATGACGCATCCGGTGGTGGGCTGGCGGATCCTCGCCCCGCTTCTCGCGGATACGCCCGTGGCGCTCAACATCGTGCGGTCGCATCACGAGCGCTTCGACGGCCGCGGCGTGCCCGACCGGCTGGAGGGAGCGGCGATCCCGCTCGAGGCGCGCATCGTCGCCGCGGCGGATGCCTTCGACGCGATGACGAGCGATCGTCCCTATCGCCCCGACGGTCTCTCGGTGGCGGAGGCCCTCGCCGACATCGTCCGCTGTGCGGGCACGCAGTTCGACCCCGAGGTCGTGGCCGCGCTGGTGCGCGCCGTCGAGGGAGGCCGGCTCACGGTGGTCCGGCGCCCCACCATGCCGTACGGCATGCCGGTGGTGGAGCGCGCCGGCGGGCAATCCGCGGCGCGGCGAATCTCGTAGCTGCGCGAGCGGCCCGCCGTCAGACGATCTCCACCACCGCCGGCTGCTTGTAGACGCTGAGCCGCCGCGCGCACCAGGCGCGCACCTCCGCTTCCGTGACGGCGCCGGTCACCTGCAGGGCGATGGCGTGCTCGCGCTCCGCGTCGGGCAGCGCACGCACGGTCGCGCGCGAGACGCCGGCCAGCTCCTCGACCGCGCGCTCGATCTCCCGCGGATAGATGTTGAAGCCGTTGCGCGTGAACATGGGCTTGAGGAGGCCGTGAAAGGACACCGTGCCGTCTTCCGCACGCGCACCGCGGTCGCCGGTGCACAGCCAATCGCCCCGGCGAGGCAGACCAGCCGATCCGTCACGCACATAGCCGCGAAACACGTTCTCCCCGCGCACGCAGATCTCGCCGACCGTGCCGTCCGGGAGCGGTGCCTCGCCCACCGACGGTGGACCGCCGAGCCAGGGCGCCGGCGGGAAAACGCCGACCTCGACCCCTGGATACGCGATGCCGAGGGTGCCACGGGCGTTGGGGCGATCGATGCGATTGAACAGGCATACCGGCCCCGCCTCGGTGAGCCCGTATCCCTGACGCAGCTCGACGCCGGTGACGTCGGCCCACCGGTCCTGGAGCTCGCGCGGAAGAGGTGCGCCACCGCAGATGCAGACCCGCAGCGCATCCGAGCGGACGTCGAGCCCGCGGCGTTCGATCATCTGCAGCAACGCGTGGAAGACGGAGGGTACGCCGACGACCTCGGTGACGCCGTCAACGAGCAGCTCGGCGGCCCGCCCGGGATGAAAGCGGTCCATCGTCGTCACGCGCGCGCCGGCGAGAAGTGGCGCCGATGCCGTGACGGTGAGACCGAAGAGGTGTGAGAAGGGGAGGAGCGCGAGCACGTGATCGTTCGCCGAGTTGGCGACCGCCGATACGGTGGAGCGCGCATTGGCGAGCAGGTTGGCGTGCGTCAGGACCGCGCCGAG
>JABFYH010000054.1 GCA_013361335.1 Gemmatimonadaceae bacterium
CGGTGCGCCGGGCTCGCACTGGCGTGACCGTTCTCGCTCATCCGCTCATTCGCTCGGCCGCTCCTCCGAGTACTTCGACATCCCGACCTCCGCCCATACCGAGCCGGCGCTGCGAACGGACGCGAGCAGCTCGTCGTTCGCGTCGAGCGCATCGCGCGGGCGCTCGGGGTGCCAGAGGTGGTAGACGATTCCGCCGAACTTCAGCTTCCGCCGCCGCACCCCCGCGTTCACCAGGCGCACGACGAACTCGCTGTCTTCGCGTCCCCAACCCACGAAGCGCTCGTTGAAGCCGTTCACGCGGCGCGCGTCGGCCAGCCAGAAGCCCATGTTGCAGCTTCGCACCCCCTTCAGGGGATCGCTCGGCGTCGGCACGAGGGGGGAAAGCCACCGGAGCGATAGGGCGTTCATCCGATTGGTGATCCCCCGCTCGAATGCGCCGAAGCGCGTCTCACCGGCGACCAGGGCGCGACGGGCGCGCTCGGCGTCGAGCAGGACACGCGTCCCCTGCACGAACTGGCCGGACCGCGCGAAGGCGAGGTGCGACCGCACGAAGTCGCGGTGCAGCACGCAGTCTCCGTCGATGAGCAGGACGTACTCGCCCGAGGCCTGCGCCAGCGCCCGATTGCGGATCGCCGCCGCGCGGAACCCCTCATCGGGGTGCCAGACATGGCGCAGCGGCACGCCGCGCTCGGCGAATCGTGTGGCGAATGCGCGGACGACGTCGGCGGTCGGCGCCGTGGAGCCGTCGTCGGCGACGAGCACCTCGTCCGGCAACACCGACTGCTCGAGCGCGCTCGTGAGCACGAGCTGCAGGGCGTCGGGCCAGTTGTACGTCGTCAGGACGAGCGACGCGCGCATCTACCTCGTGCGCAGCACGGCGTGCCCACCGCTCAGCGTGGACACCCGCTCTCGCGGGCCGGACCGTCGATGGGCCGCCGGCGCGAGCAGATCCTCGTACAGCGCCGTGAAGGCGGCCACATAGCGCCGCATGTCGTAGCGGCCGTGCGCGAAGCGCTGGCCGGCGATCGCCATCTCGCGCCGCCGCGCCGGCGCCACCGCCAGCGCGCGCAGCTCGCGCGCGAGCGCCTCGGCGTCGTCCAGGGGGAAGAGCGCGCCGCCGCTCGCCGGAGGCATCGCGTCCCGATGCGCGACGATGTCCGAGGCGAGGACGGGGACGCCGCTCCACTGCGCCTCCAGCACGCTCAGCGGCTGCGCCTCCTCGTGCGCCGTCGCCACGAGCACGTCGGTCGCGTCGCGCAGGATCGCGCCGACGTCTCGCCGCATGCCCAGAAGGTGCACGGCCTGATCGGCGCCGAGTGCCGTCGCCAGCGCGCGCAGCGCGGGCTCGTCCGGACCGTCGCCGCAGAGGAGCAGGTGGACGTCGAGGCCCTGCGCGCGGGCGTGGGCGACGGCACGAATCGCCGCGCTCTGGCCCTTGCGAGCGATCAGCGATCCCACCGAGGTCGCGACGAACGCATCGGCCCGGATGCCGAGCGATGCGCGGAGTCGGCGGGCGTCGCCGCTGGCGAGCCGCTCGACGTTGACCGCGTTCTCGACGACCCGCACGCGCCCCGATCCGGCCGTCCCGTCGCGCAGAGGCGCGACGACGTGGTCGGCGACGCCGACGGTGACTGTCGACTGCCGGACGAGCGCACCATGCCGGGCGGCGAGCGAGGCGAATGGCATGTGCAGGTGCGTCAGCACCGGAATGCCCAGCCGCCGCGCCGCGGGGATGACGAGCGGCAGCGTGACCGCCATGTTCGCGTGCACCAGCGACGCGCCGCGCTCGCGGAGAAGCCGGGTGACGCGCTGATGGGTGAAGAGATTGGTGACCGCCCCGCCACTCCAGTGCTTCACGAGCACCGCCTCCACGCCGCGGCGTTCCACCTCCGCGGCAAGGGTGCGGCCGTTCGTGAGCAGCATCAGGCGGAACGCCTCGCGGTCGAGCCCGGAGACGAGGTCGAGCAGGCACTGCTCGCTCCCGCGAATCCAGTCGTGCCCCTTGTGCGCGAAGACGACCAGCGGACGCGTACGCGTGGCGTGGCCCGTGTAGGCGCCGAACGGGCTGTCAGTCGAGGTGAGCATCGGTGGGGTGGGTGGGGCTCGAAAGTTAGTCGTCCTTGACCGTTTCGGGCACAGCGCCGAGCTCGCTAAGCTCGCGTTCGTCGAGCACGGCACCCCGTTCGTCCCGCCATTTGCGCGCGGAGCGGAGCAGACGGGTGGCGTTGCCCACGCGCACGCTCGCGGCATGCGCCTGCCCGAACTTCACCCGGTCGACGTCGAGCACCCACGCGACCAGTCCCGCTTCGCCATCCGTGAGCAGCACGTTCTTCACGTTCAGGTCATGGTGCCGGGCGCCGGCGGCATTGAGGGACCGGACCAGCTCTCGCGTCGCCCGCCACGCCTCGGAGCGCAGCGCCGGCAGCTCGCCCGGCATCAGGTAGGACGCCAGGTCGCGCCCCCCGGTCACCTCGAGGGTCGCCACGTCGGCCCGTCGGAGCAGACCATACACCGACTCGATTCCGTACATCAACACCTGAGGGGTCCGCACCCCCAGCCCGGCGAGCCGCAGCGACACGGCAAGCTCGTACGGTGCCCGGGTGGGAGGGAGGAACCAGTCACGGGTGAGGGGCGCGAGCAGACCGCCGTGCCGGTTGTGTCGCACCACGACCCGCGATCCGGTGATCGGCAGGGGAAACGCGTATGCTACCCCGCGGCCGGCGAGGGGCCGCGCCGCCAGGCTCCGCGCCGCCACCTCGTAGAGCGTCCCCTCGGCGAGCAGGGCGCGGGCGTCGTCCTCCAGCTCTCCCCGCGCCACCGCCGTGCGCCGGCCGGCCGTGACACGCACGTAGCCAGCCGGCAGCGCGGACGACATCAGCCGAGCTTCACCCGGTAGACGGGCACCGGTTGGCTCTTGCCCTTGAGCGGCATGGGTGGGCGCTTGGTGAGCTTGGGTGGGGACTTCAGGATCTTCCGCATGTCGTCCGACAGCAGGATCTCCCCCGGGCCGGCGACCTCGCAGAGACGGCGCGCGGTGTTGACCGTGTCGCCGATGACGGTGAACTCCAACCGTCGCTCGGAGCCGATGTTGCCGGCGAACGCCTCGCCGTGGTTGAGACCGATCCCGATCTCCAGGGTGGGGCGACCGTCCTTCCGCCAGCGCGCGTTGAGCTCGTCCAACGCCCGCATCATGTCGATGGCCGATTGCAGGGCCCGGTCGGCGTCGTCGGGGTTGGCGAGCGGCGCGCCCCACTGCGCCATCACCGCGTCGCCGATGAACTTGTCGAGCATTCCCCCGTGGCGGAACACGCACTCCACCATCTCGGTGAAGTACTCGGTGAGCAGGGTGGCCATCGCGTCGGGGTTCATCGTCTCCGACAGCGCGGTGAAGCCGCGGATGTCGCTGAACAGCACGGCGACGGGCCGCTTGTCGCCCCCGAGCTTCGTCGCCTCCATCGAGTCGGCGATGCGCGCCGCGAGCTGCGGCGCGAAGTAGCGCTCGAAGTTGCTGCGGACGATCCCCTCGCGCCGGATCCGCTCGGCGAACTGCGAGTTCTCGATGGCGACGGCGGCGATGCCGGCGAAGGCGACGAGAAACTCGAGGTCGTCGTCGCTGAAGCGATGGGTGATGCTCGGGTTGTCGACGTACAGCACACCGAGCACCCGCTCCTCGCTGCCGACGAGGGGCGCGCAGATGGCGGAGCGGACCTGCTGCATGACGATCGACTGGCCACCGAACCGCTCGTCCTCGCCGGCGTTGTCGGTGAGGAGCGCCACCTTGTCGACGACGGCCTGTCGGGCGATCGACTGCGGGACCGAGCGCGGGACGTCTCCGCCGCGCTTGTCGCGCGCGATCTTCGGCACGAGCTCGCCGCCCTCGTCGCACAGCAGGATGGCGACGCGATCCACCTCGAGCGTGCCGTACGCGTACCCGACGATCTTGTCGAGGATGGTGTCGACGTCGACGGCCCGGGTGAGCCCCTTCGACACCTCGAGCAGCGTCGCCAGCTTCTGCTGGCTCTTGTCGCTCGGTGGCGCGCTGAGCGGCGAGACGATGGCGCGCGTCAGCCCGCCAGGGGTCTTGGACGGGCTGTCGAGGTTGGAGATCGCGGCCGTGGAGTCCGGCATCGGGATCTGCCGCACGATCGTCGCGCCGAGCATGGGCGGCGCCTGTACTCCGGCGTGCGGTGAGCTCGGGGTGGGCGCGCCGAATGCCTCGAGCCGGAAGCCGACCTTGCCGAAGGCCAGGAGGTCATCGATCCGGGCGCGCCCCTTCTCGATCTTGGTGCCGTTGACGAAGGTGCCGTTGCTCGAGCCCAGATCCCGCAGCGACAGCGAGGTGCCGTCGGAGGTGAGCTCGGCGTGCCGCCGGGAGATGGTCGGGTGGAAGACGGGCAGGTCGCAGGTCGGCGCGCGCCCCACGATCAACGGCACGCCGTCGCGGAGGTCGTACGCCTTCGTGCCGTCGGGGGTGATGAGGCGGAGGGGCATCGCGGAAACAAATATGGCGGTTTTTGCCGGCCGGCGCACCGGAAACCCCGGCGTTTTTCCGACTGCAACGCGTCGATCAGGTGGTTGAATCCGGTTTTCCCGCGCCGAGCCTGGCGGAGCGCGCGATCGCCTCCCGCACGCGGCCGATTGCCGTCAGCACGGCGCGCGCCTTGTTCTCCGTCTCCTGCCATTCGCTCTCCGGCACCGAGTCCTGCACGATGCCGGCGCCGGTCTGGACCGACGCGACCCCGTCGAAGAGCACGCAGGTGCGAATGGTGATCGCCAGATCCATCCGCCCCCCGCCCGCGCCGATGTACCCCACGGCGCCCGCGTAGGCGCCGCGGCGCTCGGGCTCCAGCTCGTCGATGATCTGCATCGCGCGAACCTTCGGCGCGCCGGTCATCGTGCCGGCGGGAAAGGTCGCGCGGAAAGCATCCAGCGCGTCGAGGCCGCCGCGCAGGCGCCCGGTCACCTGACTCACCAGATGCAGCACGTGCGAGTACCGCTCGACGGTCATGTAGTCGGTCACCTCGACGCTGCCGTACTCGGCGATCCGACCGACGTCGTTGCGGCCGAGGTCGACCAGCATGACGTGCTCCGCGCGCTCCTTCTCGTCGGCCGCCAGCTCCTGCGCCATCAGCGCGTCCGCGTCCGCCGTCGCGCCGCGTGGACGGGTGCCGGCGATCGGACGCACCGTCACCGCACGCCCATCCACGCGCACGAGCAGCTCCGGCGAGCTTCCCACCAGCTCGAGCCCGTCCAGGACGAGATGGTACATGTACGGCGACGGGTTCAACGCCCGCAGCGCGCGGTACAGCGCGTCGGAGGGGAAGTCCTGCGGCACGCGGATCCGCCGCGCGAGGAGCACCTGGAAGGCGTCGCCGGCGGCGATGTACTCCTTGATCCGCGCGACGTCGCGCAGAAACCGGTCGTGCTCGTACGACGAGGTCCCGTGCGCCGGTGGCGCGTCGGTCCGGAGATCGAGCGCGGGGAGCGTCACCGGCGTGCGCAGGCGCGCCATCGTGCGCTCCACCGTCGCCAGCGCCCGATCGTGCGCGGCCCGCAGCGCCTCCTCGCTGGTGTCGTCACCCACGCGGGCGCCCACGACGACGCGCGCCTGCGACCGCAGGTTGTCGATGATGACGACGGCATCGGTGAACACGAACAGGCTGTCCGGCGCCGCGTCGCCGCGTGGCGGCGGTGAGGGCAGCCGCTCGATCATGCGCACGGCGTCGTAGCTGAAGAAGCCGACCGCGCCGCTCCAGAACGCGCCGAGCTCCGGCGCGTCCACGGGGGGGAAGGCGCGGAGGCGCGCGTTCAGATCGTCGAGCGGGCGCTCCGGGGTGCGCGCGTCATGCCACCCGCGCTCGGCGGTCCACTCGTCCACCACGCCATCGCGCAGCCGCCACGCGCCGCGCGGCGCGCTGCCCAGAAAGGTGTAGCGCGACCAGGTCTCGCTCCCCGCCGGTGCGCTCTCGAGCAGGAAGGCGAACGGGCCCTCGCGCAGCTTGGCGAACGCCGTGACCGGGGTGTCGGTGTCGAGGAGGGTGTCGCGCCAGACTGGCACGAGATGGTTGGCGCGGGCGCGGCGGCGGAATTCGTCGAAGCTCATGGCGTGCGGGCAGGAACCGGAGCGTGCTTGTCGGCCGGCGAACCGCGGGCGACTTTTCGTGAATGTATCACCGAATCGCGGCCGCATGCGTCGGCATCTCGATTGTGCTGTCGGGCGGGCAGCTGCAGGCCCAGACCTGGAACGACGCGCGCTCGCGGGCGCTCGTCGAGCGGGCCACGGCGCGCCGTGCCGAGCAGCTCGCCGACACCGGGCTGCGCGACTTCCGCGCGGTCGCCCACGGCTACGTCACCTTCCTGGCGCAGGTGGGGGAAGGGCTCGCCGAGCCCCCCAAGGTCGTGAAGGCGGACGAGCTGGTGAACGAGGTGCTCTGGAAGGCGCCCAATCTGAGCCGGCAGCGGATCGTCGGCCGGCGCGACACCCTGCTGCTGCCGACCGACATCAACTATCACCGCGACCACCTCGGCATCGTCCAGAACAACTTTCCGGCGATCATCCGGCTCGGCGACGGCGACGAGGTACGCGACGTGCCGCACCCGCTCTCCCCGCAGGGGCTCGCGGCGTACGACTTCGCGATCACCGACTCGCTCCCCCTCAATCTGCCCGGCCGCACGATCATCCTCTACGAGGTCAAGGTGCGGCCGCGGGAGGACCGGCAGCCGCGCATCATCGGCGCGGTCTACATCGACCGCGACGACGCGCAGGTCGTGCGGATGGCCTTCAACTTCACCCGCGCCGCCTTCCTCGATCAGGCGCTCGAGGACCTGTTCGTCGTCATCGAGAACGGCCTGATCGGCGGGCGCTTCTGGCTGCCGCGCAAGCAGGAGATCGAGATCCGGCGGGGCGGCACCTGGCTCGACTTTCCCATCCGCGGGATCATCCGCGGGCGCTGGGAGATCGGTGAGTATCAGGTGAACACGGGGCTCGGGTACGAGCTGTTCCAGGGTGGTCCGGAGATCATTCCTGCGCCGCGCGCCGCGCGCGACAGCTTTCACTTCAGCGGCCGCATCCTCGATTCGCTTCCCTCGGACGTGCGGGTGGTGACCGACGCCGAGATCCGCGCCGTGCAGCAGGAGGCCCGCGCCCTGGTGCGGGCGCAGGCGCTCCGTCGTCCGCAGACGCTGGTGCTGTCGGCGCTGGGGGCGTCGGATTTCGTGCGCTTCGATCGCGCCGAGGGCCTCGCCGTCGGTGGTGGCGTGGCCACACGGTTCGGCCGCGGGCTCGACGTCCAGCTTCGCGCCCGGTACGGCATCGACGACCGGCAGCTCAAGGGCAGCGCGACCGCGGGGTGGCGCTCGCCGAGCACGGGGGTCCGCGTGTTCGGGATGCGCGACTACCGGGAGGCGGGCGACGTCCAGGAGCGCTCGCGTCTGGTGAACTCCCTGGCGGCGCAGGAGTTCGGCGCCGACGCCAGCGACCCGTACCGCGTCGAGGGCGTCGGCATCGGGCTCGACGCGTTCGACGTCGGCGGCGTCCGCCTGCGCCTGGATGCGACCGTGGAGCGCCAACGCACGTTGACGATTCGCGCGGAGCCGGCCCAGGGCACTTTTCCGCGCATCCTGCTCGCGACACCACTGCGCGCCGTGCGTCTCGCGCTCTCGGCCGATCGTCCGACCGCGTTGTCGTTCTTCGGGACGGAGGTGCGCGCCAGCGCCGAGGTGCGCGGGAGCCGGCTCACGACGGACGACGTCGCCCGACCGATCGTGCCCACGACGCTCGGCCGCGCCTTCCTGTCGCTGGGCATCGAACGTCCGATCGGACGACAGCGGCTCGCGCTCCAGAGCTACGGCGGCTACGTCGGCACGACGACGCACGCGGTGATTCCGCCGCAGGAATGGCTCTGGTTCGGCGGCCCGCTCACGGCGCCGGGCTACGACTACCACGAGCTCGGTGCGCTGGCGGGGCTGTCGCAGCGCGTCGAATGGCGCACGCCGATTCCCGTCCCCGCCATCCCGCTGGGCCGCTTCGGCAAGGTGCCGGGCGAGGCGACCCTCGCGCCGTTCGTGCAGGGGACGTTGGCGCGCACCGCCCGCGCCGATGACGCGAAGCACCCCACGGCGCTGTACCCGAGCGTCGGCGTGGCCCTGATCCCGATCTTCGACCTGGTGCGACTTCAGATCGCCCGCGGCCTGCGCAACGGCCGCTGGAGCTTCAACGTGGACGTCTCGCGCGATTTCTGGGGCGTGCTCTAGGCCCGCACTTCATCGCGCCGAGGCTCGTGCAGGAACGACTCTGACATGGCCGGACACGCCGGACAATTACCGGGTGGCAGCCGGGCATGCTCAGGCTCCGTTCGTGAACTGGGACGACGACGCAATGGCGAACGCAGATGCCGCAGATCGCGCAGATCAACGCAGATCATTCCCTCTTCGGGATACGTCCACGGGGCGAGCAGCGCCCCGCGCATCGCCAAGGGTCTCGAAGACCGTGCAGCCGCGGGGCTGAGATTCGTGCACGGAGCCGCGACTCCTCGTCCGAGTCCTCGCTCTTCTAGGCCGCGGTACGATGCACCCGACAGCAAGGGTCCGGTGCGAGGCGGGTGGGTCGAGCCGTGTAGTGTGTCTGCGTGACCTCTTCACACGCGCTCGTTCCGCCCGCGGACTTCACCCGCGTCGATCCTCGTGCCGTGGCGATGTTGCCGGAGCGGTGGGCGCGGCGGCATCGGGTGCTCCCTCTCGCCGTCGAGCGCGATGGTCTGCTCGTGGCCACGAGCGACCCGCTCGATCTGGATGCCGAGCGGGCGGTGGGGTTCGCGACCGGACACCGGGTGCGCTGGGCGGTGGCGCCGGCGGAGATGGTTGCCGAGCAGATCGAGCGTTGGTACGGGGAGCCGCCGGACGAGACGCGTGAGGCGCGTCGGCCGCCCACGGAGGTGGAGCATCTGGCATTCGGCGCGGAGGGCGGCGGCGACGGGGCCGGCGATGCCGGCGCGTCGGTGGTCCAGCTCGTGGATCAGCTCCTCGCCGATGGGATTCGCAGCGGCGCGAGCGACATCCACCTCGAGCCGGAGGAGCAGGGGATCGCCGTGCGGCACCGGGTGGACGGCGTGCTGCGGCAGGTGCAGCTGTTGCCGCGCGCCGTCGCGCCCTCGCTCGTCTCGCGGATCAAGATCCTGTCGGGGCTGGACATCGCCGACCGCCTGCGGCCGCAGGACGGGCGTGCGCGTGTGGCCGTGGCGGGCGCCGTCATCGATCTGCGCGTCTCCACGCTGCCGGCGTCGCACGGCGAAAAGGTGGTCGTGCGCGTGCTCGACGGGCGGGCAGGGCTGCGCACCCTCGATGCGATCGGCTTCGCCGAGGGGGATCTGCGGCGCATCCGCGGCCTGCTCGAGCAGCGAGAGGGATTGCTCCTCGTCACCGGACCCACCGGATCGGGCAAGACCACCACGCTGTACGCTGCGCTGCGCGAGATCGCGGCGCGCGGGGTGAACGTCGTCACGGTCGAGGATCCGATCGAGTATCGCCTGCCGGGGATCGTGCAGGTGCAGGTGCACGAGCGGGCGGGTCTGACTTTCGGTGCGGCGCTCCGCTCGATCATGCGCCAGGACCCCGACGTCATCCTCGTCGGAGAGATCCGGGACCGTGAGACGGCGGAGATCGCGATCCAGGCGTCGCTCACCGGGCATCTCGTGCTCTCCACCCTTCACACGAACGATGCGGCGAGCGCCGTCACGCGACTGATCGACATCGGGGTGGCGGGCTACAAGATCGCGACGGCGGTGAAGGGCGTCATCGCGCAACGGCTGGTGCGACGGGTCTGCCGCGAGTGCACCGGGAGCGGTTGCGGCGCCTGCGCCGACGTGGGATATCGCGGGCGCCTCGCGATCGCGGAGATCCTCGTGGCGTCCGCGGAGTTCGAGCGGCGGGTGGCGAGTGGTGCGCCCACCGAGGCCATCGCCGAGGCCGCACGTCTGGCCGGATGCTCCGCGCTGTGGGACTCCGGGATGGCGCTCGTCGCGCGTGGCGAGACGACGATCGACGAGGTCCGGCGGGTCGCGGCCGAGCCGGCTCGGCCCGAGGACCAGTGCCCCGTGGTGAGCGAGTCGCCATGGATCGAGGAGACCGGCCGAGCGTTGGTGCGAACCGTGCCGCAGGTGAGCGAGCCGCTGCGTCTCGACCAGCTCGACGCCGTCATCCTCGCGCTCCTGCGCTGGCGATCAGGCCGGTGATGTCGGTGTGCTCATCGGGTGGCGCGGCCCCGTGTGCCACGGATACGGCACCTCCGGCTGCGGGCCCGCTTTCCAGACGGCGTACGGCGCGGGCATGCAGCGGCCGCACGGACGGTAGCCGGCCTGGATCGCCGCCGCTTCGTCGGCGAAGAAGACCCGATGTCTCGCGTAGCCCAGCGGCAGCGCGGCGACGGCGCGGGCGCAGTCGAGCCGGCCGTAGATCCTGAGGGTGGAGTTGCCGCCGAGCGTGCCCGGTGTCCCGCTCTCGAGCAGGGTGCCGTCCGGCTGCAGGAGCTGATAGAACATGATGGCCTCCGTCGTGAGGGAGCGGCGTGGCCGTCGCCGGCGCCGCCACTGTTCATCGGCGGGCGCGTCAGCGAAGATACGCGCTCGCCACGATCCGGCCAGTCCGCCTCACACCCTCGCTCGCCATGGCAACCGTCAACGTCGGCACGGTCGACGTCTTTCTCATCAGCCCACGCACCGATGAGTGGCGCATCCTGACCCTGCAACGGTCGAACACCACGCGTTGCCCGACGGCCTGGGAGACCGTTCACGGACGCATCGAGGCCGGCGAGGAGCCCGAGGAGGCGGCGGCGCGCGAAGTCCGGGAGGAGACGGGGCTCGAGGTGAAGCGCCTCTACAACGTGACGGTGCAGCCCTTCTATCTCCACCGCACCCACACCGTCGAGCTGGCGGTGGTGTTCGCCGCCTTCGTCGACCCCGCGGCTCCGGTCGTGCTGGGTGACGAGCACGCGCGCGCCGAGTGGCTGACCGCCGAGCGTGCGCTGGAACGGTTCGCCTGGCCGAGGGAGCGTGATGCGCTGCGGGACATTCTGCACCTGCTTCGCGGCGGGGACGCCGGTCCGGTGGAGGACGTGCTGCGCGTGTATTGACGTCCGGGCCTACTTCGGGACGCGATGCTCCGAGGTGCGCAGGACGGTCGCCGGCTCCGGGGCGTTGGGCTTCACACGGACGCTCTTCGCCGGGATGCCGACGTACACGTGGTAGGGGCGCACGTCCTTCGTCGCCACCGCATTCGCCCCCACCATCCCCTGCTCGCCCACGTGCACGCCGGCGAGCACGGTCGCGTGGTAGGTCACGCGCACCCCATCCTCCAGGATCGTGAGCGCGTTCGTGACGTCGCGCTGATCGACGATGCTGTGGGTGTGGCTGTAGATGTTCGCGTAGTCGCTCACCGACACGTTGTTGCCGAGCTGGATGCCGCCGCGATCGTCGAGAAGCACGTGGCGGTGGATCACGACGTTGTCACCGACGTCCATGTTGTAGCCGAAGGAGAACTCGACGTGCTGGAACGCCTTGAAGTTCTCGCCGCACGACCGGAAGATCCGTCTGGCGAGCAGGCGGCGCAGCTTCACGCCGAGGTCGACGTTCTGGCCGGCGAGGGGCGTCCGGTCGAACGAGTACCAGAGCCAGAGCAGTGGCTTGACCGGCTGGAAGCGCGCGTCGTCGCAGTCGGCGTAGAACTCGGGCTCGAGGGTGATGTTGCGCGGGTCGAGCGCCGACAGTGCGAGCCGGGTGCCGAGGGGGATCGCGCCGTCGGCGACGGCCGTCTCGTAGTTCGCGGCGTACTGCGGGTAGCTCAGCTCGAGGAGCGTGTCGCGGCAGAGCAGCGCACGGTCCGCGGCCACGTCGGCGCCGGGCTTGGCGAGGCGATCGGCGATGCGCTCGAGCCAGGCATCGGCCACGCGAGCGTTCGACGTCGGCGGCAGCTGGCGAAGTGGGAGGAAGGGCATGGGCCAAATGTGGTGTCGTCGTGAAGTATTCCGCCACTCTGCCGTTCGTTCCCCCGTCGGACGGGCGACGCCTGCCGCATCGCCGAGCCTGGCATCTATCGCGGATGGATCAGGATCGTCCGGTCGGTGGTGTCGGCGCGCGTGCCGTGCAACCGCACGGTCACGCCTGACGCATCGACCGCGAGGGTACCGGCGGAGTCATGCACCGTCAGCGACGTCAGGCCGGCGAGCGTCACCCGCCGTACTCCGGCGAACAGCGGATGGGCGCCGGCACCGCCCTCGGTCAGCGCCCGCGCGCTCAGGACGTCGATCGATCCGAGCTGTCCCCGCAGCTTGAGAAATCGGGTGTGCAGGATCTCCGTCTCCGACAGGCGCACCACGTTCAGCGGATCGAAGCCGCCCGGAAAGAACGGCGCGGTCCGCGCATCCACGATCACGCGCCAGCCGCCGCGCCCAAGGTACTCGTCCAGCGTCCGCGTACGTTCGGCGAGGAGGGCGCGCACGTCGTTCCCCGCACCGACCGCCCAGCGCGCGCGCTGCGTAGGCTCGACCGAGCAGGGGCGCGACGGCGTTCCGGACAGCGACCCCGCAAGGAGCGAATCGAGCGGCAGCGTCGCGCCGTCGGGGTCGTGCTCGAGCAGGTCGCGCCAGCCCGGCCGTACGCGGTCGAGGACACCGGCGAGCGCCGCACCGACAACATACGACCGCTGCCGTACCTGTGCCGGCGGCAAGTCCACCGCGTCGAGCGCCGACGTCGTCCCGGCGGCGCGCCGCTCCACGTACTGCGCCAATCCCTCGTTCAGCTCCGTCCCCCGCTCGTACGCCCCCGCTGCTGCTCCCACCAACGCGAACCGACGTCGCCGCGCGTCGAGCGCCGCGCCAGCCCAGCAGCGCAGCGAATCGTCCGTCCGCGCGCCGACCGCCCGCGCCAATGCGAAGGTCTCCTCTCGCCGGAGCGCCAGTGCCGCGGAGTCTTCAACCGGATAGGTGAACAGGTCCGCCTCGTTGCCCTGCCACGACGGATGCTTCGCGCGCTGGAAGACGTGAAACAGCTCGTGCACCGTCAGCGCCGCCGCCTGCTGCGTGCCCGATCGGGTGTCGAGGATCACCGTCGCCGTCGGCACGCCGCCGAGCAGCGCGCTCGAGTTGGCGGTCACGGCCGGGTCTCGGCCCTCGCGCACGACGGCGTCGCTCCGCCCCGGCACGGCCGAGTATCCGGCAGGCGGGGCAGGGTGCCGGAAGAGATAGGTGCGTTCGCCGTCGAAGAGCGCCAGCGGGGTCGCCAGCGGCGCGAACCCGGGCCAGAGCGGCGATGCGCCCATCGCCGTGAGCGCGCTGTCCACGGCGAGCGCGGTCGTGCGGTCGGCTACCCGGGCTTCGGTGCCGGGCGGTGCGCTGCGTGTTGCCGCGCAGCCCACGGCGGCGAAGCAGAGGTCCAGCAGCAACACGAGCGCGGCGGTGGGGCGACGCATGACACCTAGGGGAGAGGGTGGGATTCCTCTTCCTTGGTCTCGTCCGCCTCCGGTTCGGTTGCCGTCGTCGGCTCGGATGCCGGCGCGCGCCACGACGGCTGCTCCACGAGCGCCACGAGTGCCGCCGCCAGCTCGTCGCGCCCCTGGTTCGTCTCGGCGCTGAACGGGATGAGCTGATCGTCCTCGAGCCGCAGCGACACCGCGATCGCGTGCACCCGCTCGGCGGCCTGCCGCGGACGGAGCTTGTCGATCTTCGTCAGCACGACGATCGTCGGCGCCTCGATCTCCGCCAGGAAGTCCAGCATCTGGAGATCCTCGTCCGACGGGGCGTGGCGCACGTCGAGCAGCTGCACCACGCCGCGCAGCGCCGGCGATGCGCGCAGATAGCCCTCGATCAACGGCAGCCACTCCGCCTTGCGCGATTTGGCGATCCGCGCGTAGCCGTAGCCCGGCAGGTCGGCCAGCACGAAGCGGTCGTTCACCTTGAAGAAGTTGATCTCGCGCGTGCGGCCCGGCGTGTTGCTCACGCGCGCGAACGCCTTGCGCCGCACGAGCCGGTTGAGCAGCGAGGACTTCCCGACGTTGGAGCGGCCGGCGAACGCCACTTCGGGAAGCTCGTTCGTCGGTCGCCAGCCTTCCGCGGTCGCCATCGGCCCGAGGAACTCCAGTGATCGGATGACGAGCGGATCCGCGCCGCTCCCGCCCGAGGAGTCGCGCGTCAATGCGCCACCAACGTCGGGGCGTCGTCGTCGGCGCGGGCGATGACGTTACGCGCCAGCGCCACGGCGAGCACCTCGTCCATCGATCGCACGGAGTGAAAGCGGATCCCCGCCTTCACCTCCGCCGGCAGCTCGTCCAGGTCGCGCACGTTCTCCTGCGGCAGGATGACGTGGGCGATGCGGTTGCGCAGCGCCGCCACCGTCTTCTCCTTGAGGCCCCCGATCCCGAGCACCCGCCCGCGCAGCGTGATCTCGCCGGTCATCGCGACGTCGCCGCGGAGCGGAATGCCGGTGAGCGCACTGACGATCGCGCTGGCGATCGCGATGCCGGCGCTGGGACCATCCTTGGGCGTCGCGCCGGCGGGGATGTGCACGTGGATGTCCCGCGCGCGCAGGAACTCGCGCTCCAGGCCGAGCGACGACGCGCGCGCCCGCGTGTAGCTGAGGGCGGCCGACGCCGACTCCTTCATGACGTCGCCGAGCGTTCCCGTGAGCTGCAGCCGCCCCCGCCCGGGCACGACGCTCACCTCGATCTCGAGGACATCGCCGCCGACGCTGGTGTACGCGAGCCCCGTCGCCACGCCGACCTTGTCCTCGATCACGTTCGCGAGCGGGTCGAATGGAGCGACCCCCAGCATCGACTGCAGCTGGTCGACCGTCACGTGGTCGGCGGTCGCGGCGTCGTCGGCCGCGGTGCCGCGCGCCGCACGCCGCTCCACCCGTGCGCGGGCGAGCTTCCGGGCGAGTCGCGCCAGCCGCCGCTCGAGCTCGCGCACCCCCGCCTCGCGGGTGTAGCCGTGCACCACCGCGGGGATGACGTCCGGCTCGAGCGAGACGGTGGCCGGCTCGATCCCGTGCAGCCGGAGCTGGCGCGGGAGGAGGAACTGCCGCGCGATGGCGTACTTCTCCTGGTCGAGATACCCGGCGAGCCGGATGATCTCCATCCGGTCCCGCAGCGGCTCGGGGATCGTCGCCAGCGAGTTGGCGGTCGTGATGAACAGCACCTGCGAGAGGTCGTAGTCCGCCTCGAGGTAGTGATCGTTGAAGGCGCGGTTCTGTTCCGGGTCCAGCACCTCGAGCAGCGCCGCCGACGGATCGCCGCGATAATCGTTGCCGAGCTTGTCGATCTCGTCGAGGAGGATCACCGGATTGACCACCTCGGCGCGGCGCATCGCCTGGATGACTCGGCCCGGCATCGCGCCGATGTAGGTGCGCCGATGCCCGCGGATCTCGGCCTCGTCGCGCACGCCGCCGAGCGACATGCGGACGAACTTGCGCCCCATCGCGCGGGCGATCGACCGGCCGAGCGAGGTCTTGCCGACGCCGGGAGGCCCGACGAGGCACAGGATGGGGCCGTCCAGCCGCTCGACCAGCGAGAGCACGCCGATGTAGTCGAGCACCCGCTCCTTGACGTCGTCGAGGCCGTAGTGGTCCTCGTCGAGCACGCGGCGCGCATGCGCGACGTCGAGGACGTCGTCGGTGCGATCACGCCAGGGGAGGGCGGCGATCCAGTCGAGATAGGTGCGTGCGACGCCGGACTCCGGCGACATGCTGGAGAGCTTCCGCAGACGGCGCAGCTCGCGGCGCGCGCGCGCCAGCACCGGCTCCGGCAGTCCCCTGGCCTCGAGCGTCGCCGCGAGGTCGTCGGTGTCGTCGCCGTCCTCGCCACCCAGCTCACGGTGGATCGCCTTGAGCTGCTCCTGGAGGTAGAACTCCCGCTGATTCTGGAAGAGCGAGCCGCGCACGTCGTCGTCGATCTTCCGCTCGAGCTTGAGCAGATCGATCTCGCCGCTCAGCATGTCGCCGATCGCCTGGAGCAGCATCGGCAGCTCGGCGACCTCCAGCAGGCCCTGACGTCGGTCGAGCCGCGTACCGAGATGGGCCGCCATCCCGAAGGCCTGGCGTGCGGGAGAGTCGGCGCTCTGGATGATCGTCACCAGCTCCGCCGGGAGTCGGCGGTGGAGCGACACGTACTCCTCGAAGAGCGACAGGGCACGTCGCAGATGTGCCTCGGCGTCGGCGTCCTCGATCACGGCGGGTGGGAAGAGCTCGACGACCGCGCGGAGGCAGTCGCCGGGGACGAAGCGCGTCACGCGCGCCCGCGCGACGCCTTCCACGAGCACCTTGACGGTGCCGGCGCCCAACCGGTTGAGCTGTCGCACCCGCGCGACGACGCCAACCCGATAGAGGTCGGCCGCGACCGGCTCCTGGGTTTCCGGATCGCGCTGGGCCACCACGAGCACAAGCTGCTCCGCGTCGTTCGCCGCTTCCAGCGCCGCGAGCGAGGCCGGCCGTCCGACGAGCAGCGGCATGGCGACGTGCGGGAAGAGCACGACGTCGCGCAGCGGGAGCACGGGGAGCCGGTCCGGGATGGCCGGGGACTCGGCGTCCAGGGGGAGCGAGGGCATGTTCTGGAAGATACACGTCGACGGTGAACCGTGAACCGTGAACCGTGACGGCGAAGGGCACACCGGACTGGGTCCGATGTGCCCTTCGCGCTCTTCGACGCCCTTACAGTTCACGGTTCACCGTTCACGGTTCACCGTTCACGGTTCACCGTTCACGGTTCACCGTTCACGCGCCCCACAGGCGCGCTTACGCTTCCTTCTTCCGCTTCGTCGGGGCCAGCTCGAGCAGGGGCGCGGTGCCGTTCACCACGCTCCCCTCGGTGATCTTGACCTCCACCACGTCTTCGCGGGTCGGCAGGTCGAACATCACCTCGGTGAGCAGCTCCTCGAGGATGGCGCGCAGGCCGCGCGCACCCGTGCCGCGCTTGAGCGCCTTCTGGGCGATCGCCCGCAGCGCCGACGGCTCGAAGGTGAGCTTCACCTCCTCGAGATCGAACAGCTTCGTGTACTGCTTGGTGAGCGCGTTCTTCGGCTCCTGGAGAATGCGAACGAGGGCTTCCTCGTCGAGCCCCTCCAACGGAACGGTGACCGGCAGGCGGCCGACCAGCTCCGGGATCAGCCCGAAGCGCAGCAGGTCGTCCGGCTCGACTTCGGCGAAGGCGTTCTTGGAGAGCGCGGCGAGCTTCACGGGATCGGTCTCGACCTTCGAGAAGCCGATCTGCCGACGGCCGGTGCGCGCCTCGATGATCTTCTCGAGCCCGTCGAACGCCCCGCCGCAGATGAACAGGATGTCCTTCGTGTTGATCTGGATGTATTCCTGCTGCGGATGCTTGCGCCCGCCCTGCGGCGGCACGCTGGCGACGGTGCCCTCGAGGATCTTGAGGAGCGCCTGCTGCACCCCTTCGCCGGAGACGTCGCGCGTGATGCTCGGATTCTCCGACTTCCGCGCGATCTTGTCGATCTCATCGATGTAGACGATCCCGCGCTCGCACTCGGCGACGTTGAAGTCGCCCGCCTGGAGCAGCCGGACGAGGATGTTCTCCACGTCCTCACCGACGTAGCCCGCTTCGGTGAGCGTCGTGGCGTCGGCGATGGTGAAGGGCACGTCGAGGATGCGGGCCAGCGTCTGCGCCAGCAGCGTCTTGCCGACGCCGGTGGGGCCGATGAGCAGGATGTTGGACTTGTCGAGCTCGACGTCGTCCTCGCGCACGGACGCCGAGTTGATGCGCTTGTAGTGGTTGTACACCGCGACCGCCAATGCCTTCTTGGCGCGCTCCTGGCCGATGACGTAGCCGTCGAGCGTGTCCTTGATCTCCTGCGGTGTCGGAACCTGCGTGATCGCCTCGGCGACCTCGCGCTCCTCGTCCTCGGCGAGGATCTCGTTGCAGAGCGCGATGCACTCGTTGCAGATGTAGACGGAGGGGCCGGAGATGAACTTCCGGACCGAGTCCTTCGACTTGCCGCAGAACGAGCAGCGGAGGTGTTTGTCGTGCGACATGGCGGAGACTCTGCAGGAGGCGCACGCCCGCTTGCGATGGGCGAGGAGGGGTGACCGAGGTTAACTGTCGTGACTTGGCCGGTCAAGCAAAGGACGATCGGGGCTCGTGAATGTTTTCACGAGCCCCCGTGCACGAGCTACTTCGACGCGGCCGCCTGCGCCGCGATCACGTCCGCCGACACGAGCTCACCACGCGAGACGATCACGTTGTCGATGAGCCCGTATCCCTTAGCTTCCTCGGCCGACATGAAGAAGTCGCGCACCATGTCGCGCTCGATCTGCTCCACCGGACGACCGGTGTGCTTCGCGTAGATGCTGTTCAGCTGATGACGCAGGAAGAGAATCTCCTTCGCCTGGATCTCGATGTCCGCCGCCGTCCCCTGCGCGCCGCCCGACGGCTGGTGGATCATGATCCGCGAGTGCGGCAGCGCGCTCCGCTTGCCCTTCCGCCCCGCCGCCAGCAGGAACGACCCCATGCTCGCCGCGAGTCCCATGCAGATCGTGTTCACCGGCGCCTTGATGTGCTGCATCGTGTCGTAGATCGCCAGGCCAGCCGACACGCTCCCTCCCGGCGAGTTGATGTACACGAAGATGTCCCGATCCGGGTTGTCCGCTTCCAGGAACAGGAGCTGGGCGATGATGATGTTCGCGACGTCGTCGTTGATCGGCGTGCCGAGGAAGACGATGCGGTCCATCAGGAGCCGCGAGAAGATGTCGTACGTGCGCTCGCCGCGGCTGGAGCGCTCGATGACGTACGGGGGGTAGATCGTTGCCATTGGCTCACTCATAGGTCGGTACCGGTTGTGACGTCGTTCCGTGACGTCAGCCACTCGAACACTTTCTCTTCGGTGATGCTCCGCTCGATCTCGGGCAACCGCCCCGCCTTCTGGAGGGACGCATAGACCTGTCCCGGGTCGGTGCCGCGCTGCTCGGCGACCTTGGCCACCCGCTCGTCGACGTCCTTCTCGCTCGCCGTGAGCTGCTGCTGATCCGCCAGCGCGTCGATCAGCATGTCGCGCCGCACCTGCTTTTCGGCCACCGCCGCGAACTCGCCGGCGAACTGGCGGCGCTGTTCCTCGGGGATCTGATACGCCTGCATGTAGGCGTCGATCATCCGGTTCACCCAGCTCGGCGGGACGTCGAAGGGGTTCGCCTCGGCGATCTGATCGAGCAGCGCAGAGCGCACCGCGGCGTCGGCGTCCCGTTTCGCGTGCTCCTCCAGATCCTTGCGCACCGCGGCCTCGAGCGCGGCCAGGCTGTCGAAGTCGCCGACCTCGCGCGCGAAGGCGTCGTCGAGCGCGGGCGCGGACTTCCGCTTCACCTCCTCGAGCGTGACGCGGACGTTCTTGGACTGCCCGCGCTGCGCCTCATCGGGGAAGTCGTCCGGCCAGCGCACCACCCGCTCCTTCGTCTCGCCGGGCGCCAGCTCCATCACCAGCTCCTCGATCCCCGCAATCGCCTGGCCGCCGCCGAGCACGAGATTGTACGGGCTCCCTTCCGGCATCTCGTCGCCGTCGTTCTGCGGCGTCGCGAGGAGGACCTTCACCATGTCGCCCTCACGCGGCTGCTCCTCGACCGGCGCCCACGTGGCCTTCTGGTCGCGCAGCGTCTCGAGCTGCTCGGCCACCTGCGCGTCGCTCACCGTCCCGGGATTACGCGTCACCTTGAAGCCGTGGGTGCGGGCCAGCTCCACCTTCGGGCGCACCTCGAGGTGCAGCTCGAAGGTGAGGGGCTTGTCGTCCTCGAACTTCACGTCGTGCACATGCGGCTGCGCGGCGACGTCCAGCTTCTCGCGCTCCATCACCTCCTTGAACGCCTCCTGCACGAGCGTCTCGAGCACCTGCTGGCGGATGGCGTCCTTGAAGCGCTTGCGCACCATCGCCGCCGGCGCCTTGCCGGGCCGGAAGCCGGGCAGGCGGACGGAAGCGGCATAGCGCTTCGCCGTCTTCTCCTCTTCGTCGCGCACCGCGACGACGGGGACGGAGACTTCGAGGAGGCGCTCGACGCCTTCGCTCTTCTTGGTGGTGATCTGGATGTCCATGTGGATCAGGAAGCCGGCAGTGCGGCGTACGGTTCCGCCCGGTTGGG
>JABFYH010000127.1 GCA_013361335.1 Gemmatimonadaceae bacterium
CGCGCCCACCGGGGCCGCCGCGGCTCCCGCCCGCGGACGGGTGGTCTCGGCCCCGCCCAGCAACACCCCGAACATCCCGCTCTGGCGGCGATTGACCCACTCCTCCATCCGGTCCACCGCTTCGGGGAGCTTGAGTCGCAGCTCCGCCCCCTGCTCACGAAGGGTCGGCGCCATCCAGGCGCCGAATCCGAACAGGAGGGCGAAGAAGGAGACGACGATCAGCGCCGCGCCGATCCCGCGTGGAATTCCCCACCGCTGGAGCCGGTCCACGCCGGCGGAGATCGCGATGGCGAACAGAACGCCAAGGAAGACGGTCAGGAAGAGAGCGTTGGCGAACCAGATCAGTCGGAGGAACAGGTACATCGCCAGCACGAGCGCGGCCGTGCGCACGACGTCTCGGCTGCGCCACCCCACGGTCCGGTTGTGCCGCACCTCGCCGCGCCCGACGTCCCGAGGCGGAAGCTCTCCGCGGTGCTCCAGATCGGAGGCGTTCGCGCTGGGATCGCCGGCAGGGGCATGCCGGAGCGTGCGCGCAGGGTCGCGAGTGGGGTCGCTCATGCGAGGGCGGGTAATGGACGGGAGGTGGACTCCGCCGGAGCGCCAGTACCGTGCCGCGACTGGGCGCGTGACGCGAAGGCGAGACGCGCTACATTACCGCCTGTTCCGATCTGTCAACAGAGCGAGGAGTAGTCCGCGTGGCCCAGCGTAGCACCGCCGCATCGTTCGTCTATCTGGACACCGTGCCCGCGGTGGAAGAGCTGGCGACCCGCATCGCCGGAGCGAAGGAGATCGCGCTCGACACGGAAGGCGCGAGCTTCCATCGCTTCGTCGATCGCATCTACCTGCTGCAGCTGTCGACGCGCGACACGCACGCGGTCATCGATCCGTTGCCCATCGGGCAGCCCACGGGGCTCGGCCGGCTGCTCGAGGATCCGGCGGTCCAGGTGGTGTTTCACGACGCCGACTACGATCTGCGGCTGCTCGAGCAGGATTACGGGTGGAAGATCCGGCACATCTTCGACACGCGCATCGCCGCGCAGCTGCTCGGCTACACCGCGTTCGGCCTCGCGGCGTTGCTCGAGCGGTTCTTCGGCGTGAAGCTCGACAAGAAGCATCAGCGCGCGGACTGGTCGATGCGCCCGCTCACCGCCGACATGCTGGACTATGCGGCGCAGGACACCCGCTACCTGCTCGACCTCAAGGATCGGATGTCGGCCGAGCTGGAGCGGATGGGCCGGATGGCGTGGGCTCGCGAGGAGTTCGCATTGCTCGAGGGAACGCGATGGGCCGACGAAGAGCCGGGCTCCGCGTTCCTCAAGCTCAAGGGCGCGCGCGACCTGAGCCGCCGCGAACTCGCGGTGCTGCGCGAGCTGGTGCCCTGGCGCGATGCCGTCGCCAGGCAGATGGACCGCGCCACCTTTCGCGTGCTCGGCAACGAACAGCTCCTGGAGATCTCGCGCGGTCAGCCCCGCACGCGCGACGCGCTCGCGAAGATCAAGGGAATGCCGCGCGGCATCCTCGATCAGCGCGGTGGCGAGTTGCTCGACGCCGTGACCCGCGCGCTCGCGGTGCCGGAGGCCGAGCTGCCGCGCTTTCCCAAGGCGCCGCGGTGGGATCGCGATCCCGACTTCGACGCGCGCGTCAGCGCGCTCAAGACCGCGCGCGACGAGGCGGCGAAACGGCTGGCGCTCGATCCCGGTGTGCTCTGCTCGCGCGACCGCATGGAGGCCGTGGCGCGACGCAATCCGGCGACGGTGGCGGAGGTGCTGGAGGTGACGGAGCTGCGTCGCTGGCAGGCCAACGAGCTCGCGCCCGCCTTCGTTGCGGCGCTCGAACCTCACCGGAAGGCCGCGGGCGAGAAGAAGCCGCCCCGCACACCCAGGGCGAAGCGCGTCCCCGCCGAAGATCAGTCACCCTACTCCGACTGACACGGCGGGCGGCGCATCGCGTCGCTACAAGCCCATGTAGGCGCGCACGCGCGGCTCGATGCGGTCCGGCGTCCAGAACGGCGACCACACCAGGTTGATCGTCACCGTTCCCACTCCCGGGAGCGCCTTCAGCACGCGCTCGGCATCGCCCATGATCTCGGGCCCGCTCGGGCAGCCGGGCGAGGTGAGTGACATGTCCACGGTCACGTCGTTGCCCTCGACCCGAACGTCGTAGACGAGCCCCAGGTCGACGATGTTCAGGTTGAGGTCGGGGTCCTTCACCTTGCGCAGCGCGAGCTTGGCCTGCTCCAGGCTCACGTCCGCGAACGCCGCGCCGCTTCCGGGTGCGACCGTGGGTGCGGGGCGGTCAGTGCGCTCCGCCCCGTCGGCCTGCGGCGCCGGCGCCACATGGGGCGCATGTGCGGGGCCGGGCGTGATCGGCAGCTCGGTGGACATGTCGGACACTCCGTGAAGGACCTCGTGGAGTATCACCAACCGGGCGCACGCCCGCTAGCCGGTGCTCAGCGCGACGACGCCTTCCGCTTCCTCGCCGAGGTCGCCTTCTTGTGCGCGCGGGCCTTGCTCTTCGCCCGCGCCCGGGCGCGGGCGGCCGCGGCGCGCTTGGCGCGCGACGCCTTCGCGCGTGAGACCTTCACGTCCGGCTTGTTCCAGCCGACGGCCCGGTCGGCGCGGAAGGATCGCGGCATGTCCAGCGGACCGCCGCGCATGTCCGTCACCGCCAGCGCGGCGGCGTCGGCCAGGTCGGCACGCACGTCGCTGATCACCTTCGCCGGCCGCCGTGCGCGGGCCGCATGCACGCGATTGGTGAGCAGCACGACGAACATGTCGCGGTCCGGATCGATCCACAGCGACGTGCCCGTGAAGCCGGTGTGGCCGTACGCGTTCGCGCTCATGTACTTGCCGCAGCCGAACTCGCCCGCGCAGGTGTCCCAGCCCAGGGCACGGGTCCCCGCCGCGCGCTTGGTGAACAGCGTCACGGTGCTGTCGGCGAGGATGCGCGTGCCGTTGAAGGTGCCGCCGTTGAGCAGCATCTGCGCGAAGATCGACAGGTCGCTCGCGGTGCTGAACAGGCCCGCGTGGCCCGCGACGCCGCCGAGCGCGTACGCGTTCTCGTCGTGCACCTCGCCGCGCAGCGGGTAACCGCGGGGCGGCGTCAGCTCGGTCGGCGCGATCCGCCCGCGCAGCGATGCGTCCGGACGGAAGTGCGTGTCCTTCATGCCGAGCGGCGCGAACACCCGAGCATCGAGGAACTGGTCGAGCCGCTGGCCGGTGATCGACTCCACCATGAAGCCGAGCACGTCGGCGCCGAGGTCGGAGTACTCGTAGTACTGGCCGGGCGCCGCCATGAGCGGGGTCTCGAGCACTGCGGCACGAGCCTCCTCGGCCGTATGCGCGAGGCGCCACAGGTCGCGGCCCGCGGGGAGTCCGGACCGATGCTCCAGCAGGAGCCGGATCGTCACCTTCTCGCGGCCGCCGCCCGTGAACTCGGGCAGGTACTTCACCACATAGTCGTCGAGCTTGATCTTCCCCTCGTCGAAGAGGATCATCACCGCCGTCGTGGTGCCCACCACCTTCGTCAGCGAGGCGAGGTCGTACATCGTCTCCTCGGCCTGCACGCTGGATGCATCGCTCGTCCAACCGAGGTGGCCGAAGCCCTTCTCCCACACCACCGCGCCTTTGCGTCCCACCACGACGGCCGCTCCGGGATATCCACCGGCGCGGATGCCGCGTTCCACCACCCGATTGATCGTCGCCAGGCGAGCCGCGGACATCCCGACGGCGCTCGGCGCCTTGGCCGGCAGACCGTCACGGTCGGCGGCGACCGGCGGGTGCGTCGGGTTGAGGATGGCGGCGGCAAGCAGCAGGTTCAGCAACGCGATGGCCCTCGGAAGAACTGCCAACACTACCCGGTACTGCCGGGAACGCTAGGCAGGATGCGTGCTCATGTGAAAAGACGACCGCCGAGCCTGACGTTGGAACTGCAGGGCCCGGCGCACTGCGTACTGTTGGGGGTCGAGCTTGGTTCCGGTTGCTCGGCCCATTATGTCACCCGTGTCAACGACGAGCAAGAGATTGAGGGGTAACGACATAGGATGGGGCCGCTAAAGGACAGCCTCAAAGCAGGGCGGGCGATTCGCCCTTCTTGGATCCGACCGCTCTGCTGGTCCTGTGCTGCAGATCACAGACCCCGGCATCCGCGCCTTCCGTCATCGTGGCATTGGACCGTGGGCGATGAAGCCAGAGGGCGGTCGAAGCCGTACGGACCGGCAACCTTTTCCCGGCCCGCCCGTGACCAATCTCCCGGACGTCATGGAGAACGAACAGCTCACCGTACAGCGCGCCATCGACGGCGATCAGGGGGCGATGCGGGCGCTGTGGACGCGCCATGCGCCGCACATCGACGTCGTCGTGCGCCGGCTGGTGGGCAACGATCCGGACCTCGCGGCGGACGTGGCCCAGGAGGTCTGGATCCAGATCTTCCGGGCGTTGCCCAGCTTTCGTGGCGACGCGCAGTTCGGCACCTGGGCGCATCGCATCGCGGTGAACCGAACCCTCAACGCCCTGCGACGCACGCGGCGCACGGCGGCCCTGGAGGTGGACGTGGAGGACGACAGCGCCTCGGTGGAGCCGGAGGCGGATCGGGCGATCCTCGCGGCATCGATCGAGGACGCGGCCGCACGGCTGTCACCCGGGGCGAGGACGGTCTTCCTCCTGCACGACGTCGAAGGCTATACGCATGAGGAGATCGCCGCGCAGCTTGGCATCACGGCGGGTGGCTCCAAGTCGCAACTGTTCAAGGCACGTGCGCGGCTGCGCACCCTGCTCGCGCATCTGATCGACGCTCCCGCGTCGAGGTCTCGACCCAACACGACCGAACATGCTGCACCTCTCCACTGACCGCCTCGCCGCCCTCGGCGATGACGTACCGTCTGCCGCGGAAGCGGCGCACCTCGCCTCGTGCGAACCGTGCGCGCGCGAGATCGACGCCTACCGGACGCTGGTGGGGATGGCCCACGCCGAGCGGGATTCGATCGGCTTGCCGCTCACCCGGTGGGACGCGATCGCCTCGGCGCTCGACGCCGACCGGGGCAGCGTCGTCGCACGGCCGCGACGCGCGCTCGCGGGGTGGCCGCTG
>JABFYH010000178.1 GCA_013361335.1 Gemmatimonadaceae bacterium
AGGGACGGCCCGCCGCCGGCGCGGCCCGGCCGGCATCCACGGCAGTCCCCGCCGCCGGCGACGAGGATTTCGTCAACCTCGGCGACTGGCTCCGCGGCGACGACACGCGCAAGAGCACGCGCATGATCGTGCAGGAGCAGGAGCCCTCCGGCGACGAGGAGGCGGACTTCCAGGACATGCTCCGGAAGTTCAAGCAGGGCATCGCCGAGAACATCGAGGACGAGGATCACCAGAGCCATTACGACCTCGGCGTGGCGTACAAGGAGATGGGGCTGCTCGACGAGGCGATCGCCGAGTTCCAGAAGGCGCTCCGCGCGCCGACGAACCGCGTCCCCACGTACGAGGCGCTGGGCCAGTCGTTCATGGAGAAGGAGCAGTACCCGATGGCGGCGACCATCCTGTCGCGCGCGCTGAACGAGAAGGGGGCGAGCGACGATCAGCTCATCGGCGTGCTCTACCTGCTGGGCCGGTGCGCCGAGGAGCGCGGGCAGAACGACGCGGCGGTCGAGTACTATCACCGTGTGTTCGTCGTCGACATCCAGTTCCGCGACGTGAACGAGCGGATCACGGCGCTCGAGGGCGCGCGCCGGTGACCGGGGCGGTCGTCCGGACACGCGTCGCCGCGACGGCTGCGCTGCACGAGATCCAGCAGCCCGTCGCGCGCCAGCTCGAGGAGGTCGTGGGCGAGATGCGGCGGGTCGTCACCGCCGATCTGCCGCTCATCGAAGAGGTGAGCGGCCATCTCCTGCAGATGCGCGGCAAGATGTTCCGCCCGACGCTCGCCCTGCTCGCGAGCGAGACGGCGGGGACCCCCCAGGAGCGGGCGATCACGCTCGCCGCCGTGGTGGAGCTGATGCATCTCGCCTCCCTCGTGCACGACGATTCGGTGGACCATTCGGCGATGCGCCGCGGCCTGCCGACGGTGAACTCGCTGTTCAGCCATCAGGTGAGCGTGATCATGGGCGACTTCCTCTACTCGCGCGCGCTCGAGGCGCTCGTCGCGATGGGGGATCTCGATCTGCTACGCGTGCTGACCGGCGTGTCGACGCAGCTCACGATCGGCGAGATGCGCCAGCTCGCCGCGCTCGACGCGCTGGCGTTCAGCGAAGCCGACTACGAGGCGCTGATCCAGGCGAAGACCGCGTCTCTGCTCAGCGCGGCGTGCGAGACGGGGGCGATGTGCGGCGCGGCGCAGCACCGTGCCGCGCTGCGCCGCTACGGCGAGCGGCTCGGCATGGCCTTCCAGGTGGCCGACGACATCCTCGACTACACGGAGACGGCGGCGGTGACCGGCAAGCCGTCGGGGCTGGACCTGCGGGAGCACAAGGTCACCCTGCCGCTGATCGCGGCGCTTCCGCGGCTCTCCCCGGCGGCTCGCGGCCGGGTGGAGGCGCTGCTGGCGAGCGATGCACCGAGCGACGACCAGATCGCCGACGTCGTCGGACTGGTCACGGCGGCGGGCGGCATCGAGAGCGCCCGGCGGCGGGGCGAGCAGTTCGCACATGAAGCCGAGGAGGCCCTGGACGGTCTCCCCGATACGCCGGCGCGCACCGCGCTCGCCGACGCCATCCTCTACGTCATGGACCGGCGATCGTAATGCCACCTCATCGCGGATCATCCAAGCACAATCCGGGGTTCCATCTCCTCACGCTCGCCGCCGGATTCATCACGGGCGGCCTGTTGACCGTGGCGGCGCGGCGATTCTTGCCAGTCGGAGCGGTGAAGGAGTTCCTCACGACCGGGGTCACGCCATCCGTGGGCCCGGTGACCCTCGACCTCGTGATCCTGAAGTTCTCGCTCGGTCCCGTCGCACTCGACGTCTCGCTTCTGAGTCTGCTCGGCGTGCTCATCGCGTATCTCATCGCCCGGTCGCTTTTCTAGGAGCTTTCGATGCCTTTCAACCTTGGGTTCGGCGAGCTGGTCATCGTGCTCGTCATCGTGCTGGTCCTGTTCGGCGCCAAGCGCATCCCGGAGATCAGCGCCTCGTTCGGCAAGGGGATCCGTGAGTTCAAGAAGAACGTGAACGAGGTGGAGCGCTCGGTCACCGAGCCCGCGCCGCGCACCGAGTCCCGCCTCCCCGCCGGCGACCCGGTCGCGACCCCGCGTCGCGATGTCGCGGACGAAGTCCGTCCAGAACCGAAGCGACTGCTTTAGTCGTGAACGGTGAACGGTGAACGGTGAACCGTGAACCGTAGGGGCGTCTGAAAGCGAGAAGGGCACACCGGACCCAGTCCGGTGTGCCCTTTGCCCTTACGGATCACGGATCACGGGTCGCGGATTACGTCGTCGCCTGTCGCCGGATCTGGGCGTTGATGTCCTTGCGCTTGTCGGTGAGCTTCGCGCTCTTGCGCAGATCGTCGAGGAACATCTGCAGCCGCTGCGTGCGGAGCTGCTGGAGGCGACGGGTGCGGAGGTCGTTCTTCTGCGTCTCGAACGCCGCGCGCTCCGCCGGCTTGCGCGCGTCGACGTGCATCACGAAGACCCCGTCGTCCTGACGGATGGGCGTGCTGAGGGTGTTCGCGGGGAGCGCGAAGGCCGCGCCCACCGCTTCACCCAGGCTGCCGAACAGCTTCGCGGCCCCGGCGCGGTTGGTCAGCCCCGTCTTCGTCACGGTCAATCCCTTCGCCGCGGCGGCCGCGTCGAGTGTCGAGCTGCGTGCGGCGACTGCCAGCGCCTGGGCAGCGGGCACCTGGCGCTCGACCGCGCGGCTCTGGGCGACGCGATGCCGAACCTCGCCCTTCACCGCGTCGAAGCTCTTGCCCCCGGTGACCAACGTGTCGAGCCGCGCGAGGTAGTAGCCATCCTCGGCATCGAACAGGTCGCTCGTCTCGCCGACCTTGGCGCCGTTGAACGCCCAGGCGCTCACGCTCGGCACGTAGCGGCCGTTGTGCTCCGCCGGCTCGCCCTCGGTGACCGAGACGCGGAAGGGGGTGAGCTTGAGGGTGCGGGCCGCCTCGTCGAACTTCGCCGGCTGGTCGCTGCTCGCGGCGAGCTTGGACAGCTGATCGGCCTCGCGGTCGACCTTCGCCGCCGAGGAATCGCTCGGCTCGATCCGGAGGAGGATGTGGCGCAGGTCGAGCGTGTCTCCGCTGCGCGAGTCGAGCTTGATGAGATGGTAGCCGAACTGCGTCAGCACCGGTTGCGAGAGCTCGCCGGGCTTGAGGGCGTAGGCCGCCTTCTCGAACTCGGGAACGAGGCGGCCGCGCGTCGTCTTGCCGAGGCTGCCCCCCTGCGCGGCCGACCCCGAATCGGCGGACTCGCGCTTCGCCACCTCCTCGAACTTCGCGCCGCCGGCGATCTCGCTGCGGAGCGCCGTGATGCGCGCGCGCACCGCCGCGCTGTCCGCCGCCGACACGACGCGCGGGATGTACAGCACGCTCACCGTGCCATGCGCGGGGCGGTCGAACTCGGCGCGGTGCGCGTCGTAGTACTTGCGCAGCTCGTCGTCGCCCACGTTGGAGTCGGCGGCGGTGAGCGTCGGACGGAAGGCGACGAAGCTGATCGACGCGCTGTCCGCCCCGTCCTGCCAGGAGCGCCAGAGCTCCGCGTCGGTCACGTAGAGACCGCTCGTCACCTGCTCGAACAGCTTCTGCTTCGGCACCTCGGTCCGGTAGTACTGCTCGAGCGCGATGAGCAGACCGGACTGCCGGGCCTGCGAGCTCGCGAGGAGCCGCTGGTACTTGGCCGGGTCGAAGCGGCCTTCCGTCTGCAGGTCGGGCGCGTTCTGCACCCAGGGCGGCGGCGCGAACCGCGCGTAGTCGCGCAGCTCTTCGTCGGACACCGTGATGCCGCGCCGGCGGTACTCCTGCTGGAGCAGGATGTCGGCGACCATGTCGTCGAACGCCTGATTGTCGATCCGGGTGATCTCGTCCTGCGTGAGCGACCGGCCGGACTGTGACTGCTGCTCCTGCTGGACGAGCTGCTGCGCGCGCCGCTGCCAGTCGGTGTAGAGGATGTCGGTGCCGTTCACCGACGCGACGGCGGTGGTGGGGGTGACCGCGGTGCGGCCGAGCAGGCCGGAGGTTTCGACGAGCAGGAATCCGCCAACGAACGCGATCGCGAGGATCCAGAACACGAACTTGGCGGAGCTCCGCATGGTTTGGAGCACGAGCAGGACTCCTTGGAGCGGCGGAAATCGGGAGGGGGAGAAGCTGAAAAAGGTATCGGGCGACAAGGGCTAAAATCAAGTGACGGTGGCACTTCTGATTGACTTGTCCCTCTCCCGCCGTATCTTGTTCAGCTTCATCCCACCCCTGCCCGCGCGCCGCCACCGAGGCTTTGATGGCCAGCACCGCCCGCATCGACGAGCTCAAAAAGAAATTCGACGAGAATCCGCGGCGGTACTTCGCGCCCCTGGCGAACGAATTTCGCAAGGTGGGGGAGATCGAGCAGGCCATCATGATCTGCGAGGAGTTCCTCCCGCAGCAGCCCGGCCACATGAGCGGGCACATCGTCTACGGACAGGCCCTGTTCGAGGCGGCTCGGCTCGACGAGGCGCGCACGGTGTTCGAGACCGCGCTCACCCTCGATCCCGAAAACCTGATCGCGCTGCGCCACCTGGGTGACATCGCGAAGAGCCAGGGCGACCTCGACTCCGCGCGACGGTGGTACGACCGCGTCCTCGAGGCCGACCCGCGCAACGACGAGATCCAGGCGCTCATCGCGTCGCTCGACGAGACGCCCGCTGCCGTCGCTCCTGCGGAAACGGCGCCGGAGCCGGTGTCGGCACCCGTCGCCGAGGAGCAGCGCTTCGCGCCGCCCGCCATCCCGGAGCGTCCGGCGCCGACGCCGCCACCGCTCCCCGAGCCGATCGAGCTCGACATCGTGGGGGACGTCTCCACGGCGATGCCGACGACGATCCCCGTGCAGCCTACGGCGCGGCCGGACGCCTCGGTCGGCACGGCCGAAGGGCTCGAATCGGTCGAGTTCGCGCCACCCCCCGCCGGCTCGACCGATCGCGCGCACGATCTGGGCGCGGCGCTCGAAGCAGGTGAGTTCACCGCGCCGGCCGCACCGATCGCGCCCCTCGAAGGGCTCGAGGAGACGAACCTTGGCGCCTTCGAGCGGATCCCCGATGGCGGTCCGCCCCTGCCGATGCTGGACACCTCGGAGCCGTCCACGCCCCGTCGCACGCCGCCAGCGGCGGAGGCGATCCCGGACGTCGGGCCGTCGACGCTCGAGTTCAGCGTGCCGACCGCCGCCGAGCGTGCCGCGGTGCAGGGACGTGCGGAGACGTCGACGATGCCGGAGCTCGAGCCGGAGGGTGATTCCCTCCCGGATGCCCGCCCGTCCCTTCCGCCGGAGCTTCCGCCGCCGGTGATCGCGGCGGAGGCGGAGCTGATGGATCTCGGCGACCCGATTCCGGCGGGATCGAGCGCTGCGTCGGTGAGCGCGCCGCCGCCGCTGCTGCCGCCAGCCCCGCCGGGACCCGAACCGGTCGCTGCGGCCGCGCCGGCGCCCGAGCCCGCGTGGGAGCCGGAGCCCGTGCCGGCACGGGAACCCGCGCGAGCGCCGGAGCCAGCGCCGGTGACCCGCGGCGCGCCGTTCGTGACGGAGACGATGGCCGAGCTGTTCGTGAAGCAGGGATTCCGCGAGCAGGCGCTCGAGGTGTATCGGCAGCTGCTCGCCGCCAATCCGCACGACGCCCGGCTGCAACAGCGCCTCGCCGATCTGCAGCCGGCAGCACCCGCGGCGCCGGGCGAGTCGGTGCGCGACTTCTTCGGGCGGCTGGCCGTCCGCCATGCGTGGGAGCGCGCCACGGCGGCGGCCCCTCCGTCCGACGAGGACTTCACCTCGCTCGACGGCCCGCCCCCCCCCCGCCGGCCCACGCCCCCTGCGTCCTACACGCCGCAGCAGGCGGCGCCCGCGGTGGTGCCCAAGCCGGCGCCGGCCACTGCCCCTGTGTCTGCGCCGGCGCCCTCGCCCGCGCGGCAGACGCCGAGTGGCGGGATGTCCAGCGGATTGGAGCGCGGTGCGTCCACGCAGGGCTCCGGGGGGTCGATCGACGCGCTGTTCGGCACGCGACCCAATGCCACCTCCGAAGACTCGGCCGCCTCGGCACTCGCGCAGGCGTTCGGCGGAGCCTCCGAGCCGCCGACCGCGCCGCCGGCGATCACCGGCCGGCCGGCGCGTGCCGCCGCGGGCGAGCTGTCGCTCGACAGCGTCTTCCGCGACGCCCCACCTCGCCCGCCGCGCACCGCGCAGAACTTCTCGTTCGATCAGGTCTTCGCGCCGGACAGCGCCGGAGCAGCAGGAGCGGCGGCGGCGTCGCCCGCACCGGCGAGCGATGCCGCCGCCCCCACGGAGCCGGCCGAGCGCAGCGAGGACGACATCGAGCAGTTCAACTCCTGGCTGCAGGGGCTCAAGCCGAAGTGAGGATCGCCGTCCTGAATGGACCGAACCTCAACCTGCTGGGCATTCGCGAGCCGTCGCTCTATGGCACGACGACGCTCGCCGACGTCGAGTCGCGCCTGATGGAGGTCGGTCGCGAGCTGGGCGTCGACGTGGAGTGCGCGCAGCACAACGTCGAGGGGCGGCTGGTGGAGATCGTGCATGCGATGCGCGGCCGCGTCGACGGCGCCGTCGTGAACGCGGGCGCGTACTCGCACACCAGCCTCGCCCTGCGCGACGCCCTCACCGGCGTCTCCGTGCCCTTCGTCGAGGTGCACGTGACCAACGTGTACGCGCGAGAGGCCGAGCGCCGGCACTCGATGCTCGCGTCCGCCGCGCTCGGCGTCGTGGTGGGGCTGGGGACGCACGGCTACGAGCTCGCGCTACGAGGTCTGGTGTACGCACTTAATGCGGGGAAGGGGCGGGCGTGAGCGACCTGCGTCCGATACGCATCGCCGCGCTCGTCGACGGGCTCACCGCCGCGCATCTCGACGGGCTGCTGCTGACCGGGCTGTCGAACATCCGGTATCTCACCGGCTTCTCCGGCTCGAGCGCGCTGCTGGTCGTGACGCCGCGGGACGTCGTGCTCATCACCGATTTCCGCTACCAGACGCAGGTGGTGACGGAGGTCGGGAATCTGGCGCGCGTCTCGATCGAAGGGGCCAGCCTGTGGACGGGACTCTGGCAGCAGCTCGCGGCGATGCCGACGGTGAAGGTACTCGGCTTCGAGACGGCGCACGTCCAGCATCGCGATTTCCAGCGACTCGTCGAGGCCGGTGGCCGTTGGCAATGGCGGCCGACGGTGGATCTGGTGGAGACGCTGCGCGAACGGAAGGACGGCTCGGAGATCGCGCGCATCCAGGAGGCGGCGGGGGTCGCGACGCGCGCCCTCGAGCGGACGTTGCCGCAGCTCCGCGTCGGCATGACGGAGCTCGCGGTGGCCGGTGTGCTCGAGAAGGCGCTGCGCGACGAGGGGAGCGAGGGATTCCCCTTTCCGTCCATCGTCGCGAGCGGGCCGCGCGCCGCGCTGCCACACGCGCGATCCTCGACGCGGGCGCTGGAGCAGGGCGACTTCCTGCTGATGGATTTCGGCGCCGAGGTGGGCGGCTACTGCTCCGACGTGACGCGCACCGTCGTGATGGGGAAGGCCAGCGGCGACCAGCGCGAGGTCTACGAGACGGTGCGCAGCGCCAACGAGCGTGCCGCGCAGGGCGTCCGGGCCGGAATGACCGGCCGGGATGCCGACGCCATCGCGCGCCACTACATTGAGCGGGCTGGCTTCGGCGACCTGTTCGGACACAGCCTCGGGCACGGGATCGGGCTCGAGGTGCACGAGGCGCCGCGGCTGGCGCGCACCGCCGACGGGGCGCTGCCGGAAGGAGCCGTGGTGACGATCGAACCGGGGATCTATCGCCCGGGGTGGGGCGGCGTGCGCATCGAGGACGACGTCGTCCTCGGCGCAGACGGACCGCACATACTGACGGAATTTCCGCGCGAGCTCATGGAGCTTGGCTGAAGATGCCGCGCGAACAGTCGCGGCGCGACATACCCATTGGGCCTATGATCGACCTACGCTACGTCAAGAAGCTCATCGACATCCTCGACGAATCGACGGTGGACTCGATCGAGATCTCCTCCGACAAGGGGATGAAGATCCGCATCTCGAAGAGCCCGACCGGGCGCGGGGGGCTCCAGGTGGCGCCGCAGCCGGTCCTGGCCCCGATCATCGCGCCGCCGGCAGCGCTGCCCGCAGGGCGCACCACGCCGCCCGATGGGATGCCGGCCGTGGAATCGGAGGCGCCGCGCGCGCCCGCGGGGAAGGCGGGCATCGAGGTCAAGTCGCCGATGGTCGGCACCTTCTACGGCGCGCCCGAGCCGGGCGCGAAGCCGTACGCCGCCGTGGGGACGCGCGTCTCGAAGGGGCAGATCCTCTGCATCATCGAGGCGATGAAGATCATGAACGAGATCGAGTCCGAGGTCGCCGGCGTCGTGACGGAGGTCCTGGCACAGGACGCGACGCCGGTGGAGTACGGACAGGCTCTCTTCCGCATCGATCCGAATGGCTAAGCGTCCCGGCCCGTCGGCGGCGGCGGCCGCGAGCCCGGCCGGCGCCTTCAACTTCAAGGACGTGCTGCAGCAGCTTGTCCAGCGCAACGCGTCCGACCTGCATCTCAAGGTCGGCCGCCCGCCGACGCTCCGCCTGCACGGGGAGCTGGTGCCCCTCGATCAGCCCGCGCTCAAGCCGGAAGACCTCAAGAGCCTCGCCGAGCAGCTGATGACGCCGCGGCAGGTGAAGGAGTTCACCGACAACAAGGAGTGCGACTTCGCGATCGGCGTGCCGGGCATCGGCCGCTTCCGCTGCAACGTGTACCAGCAGCGCGGCTCGCTGTGCTATGCGATGCGCTCGATCCCCTACCAGGCGAAGACGCTGCGGGAGCTCAACCTGCCGCCGGTGCTGGAGGAGATCTCGCTCCGCCCGCGCGGGCTGGTGCTCGTCACCGGCATCACCGGGTCGGGCAAGAGCACGGCGCTCGCGGCGATGATCCAGCATCTGAACGAGCATCGCAAGGCGAACGTGATCACGATCGAGGATCCGATCGAGTTCCTGCACCGCGACATCAACTGCAACATCAACCAGCGCGAGGTCGGCACCGACACCGCCACCTTCGCCCAGGCGCTGCGCAGGGTGCTGCGGCAGGATCCCGACGTGATCCTTATTGGCGAGATCCGGGACCTGGAAACCCTGGATACCGCGTTGAAGGCGGCAGATACCGGCCACCTGGTGTTCAGCACGCTGCACACGACGGACGCCACGCAGACCATCAACCGCGTCCTCTCGTTCTATCCGCCGCACCAGCAGGCGGAGGTGCGCTTCTCGCTCGCGAGCGCGCTCCAGGCGGTCGTCTCGCTGCGCCTCGTGCCACGCGCCGACAAGCCGGGCCGCGTGCCGGCGTGCGAGGTGCTGATCAACACCCAGACGGTGCGCGACCAGATCCGCGACATGGACAAGACGCTCAACATCCCGGACCTGATCAAGGAGGGCACGGTGCAGTACGGGATGCAGAGCTTCGACCAGGCGCTGATGGGCTACTACTCGCAGGGGATCATCTCGTACGAGAGCGCGGTGTTCTACGCCACCAGCCCCAGCGAGTTCGCGCTGCGCGTGCAGGGCGTCGCCGGCACCAGCGACACGAGCTGGTCCGGCTTCGAGACCGATTCCACCGGCTGAGCGCGGATGTTCAAGAAAGTCCTGATTGCCAATCGCGGCGAGATCGCGCTGCGCATCATTCGCGCGTGTCGCGAGCTGGGGGTGGAGACGGTCGCCGTCTACTCCGAAGCGGACCGCGAGTCGCTGCACGTCCGCTTCGCGGACGACGACGTCTGCATCGGGCCGGCGCCCGCGCGCGACTCGTACCTCAAGATCCCGCGCCTGATCGCGGCCGCCGAGATCACCGGTGCCGACGCGATCCATCCCGGCTACGGCTTCCTCGCCGAGAACGCCGAGTTCGCCGAGATCGTCACGGCCAGCAACCTGTCGTTCATCGGACCGACGGCGGACCAGATCCGCGTCATGGGCGACAAGGCCGCGGCGCGCAAGGCGATGACGGCGGTCGGCGTGCCGATCGTTCCCGGCACGCCCGGCCCGGTCGAGGACGTCGACGAGGCGATGGAGTTCGCGCGCAAGATCGGCTTCCCCGTCATCATCAAGGCGGCGGCCGGCGGCGGCGGCAAGGGGATGCGCGTCGCCAAGGATCCGGACGACTTCGCGCGCTCCTTCCAGCTCGCCCGCAGCGAGGCGCTGTCGGCGTTCGGCAACGGCGACGTCTACGTCGAGAAGTATCTGATGCGCCCGCGGCACATCGAGTTCCAGATCATGGGCGACAAGTACGGCAACGTCATCCATCTCGGGGAGCGCGACTGCTCGGTGCAGCGGCGGCACCAGAAGCTGATCGAGGAGAGTCCGAGCCCGGCGATGACCCCCGAGCTGCGGAAGCGGATGGGCGACGCGGCGGTCGCCGGCGCGAAGGCGATCGACTACGTCGGCGCGGGCACGATCGAGATGCTGCTCGACGAGGACGGGTCGTTCTACTTCATGGAGATGAACACCCGCATCCAGGTCGAGCATCCGGTGACGGAGATGATCACCGGCGTCGATTTGGTGAAGGAGCAGATCCGCGTCGCCTCGGGCGAGCGGCTCAGCGTGAGCGTGCTCCCCGCGCTCCGCGGCCACGTGATCGAGTGCCGAGTGAACGCCGAGGATCCGAACCGGAACTTCCAGCCGTCGCCGGGCAAGATCCACACGTATCACCCGCCGGGCGGGAACGGCGTGCGCATCGACTCGCACGTGTATGCCGGCTACAGCGTGCCGCCGTACTACGACTCGATGATCGCGAAGGTCATCTGCCAGGGGAAGGATCGCGAGGAGGCGCTGGCCAAGATGCGGCTCGCGCTGGAGACGTTCATCATCGAGGGCCCGACGACGACGATCCCCTTCCTCGCGCGGGTGATGCAGAACCCGCGCTTCAGGAGCGGCGACGTCGACACCAAGTTCCTGGAGCGCGAGCCGGATCTGATGAAGGAGCCGGCCTAGGTGCGAATCGACGTGCTGTTCGGGGTGCAGCACCTCACCCCGCAGGACGTGCAGGGGCGCGTCGTGGCCGTGATCGACGTCCTCCGTGCATCGACGACGATCACCGTCGCGCTGGCGAACGGCGCGAAGGCGGTCGTCCCCTTCGAGAGCTCCGAGGACGCGGTGATGCGCTCGAAGCAGATGGAGCGGGGCTCGTTCCGTCTCGCCGGCGAGCGTCGCATGCTGAAGATGGAGGGGTTCGACCTCGGCAACTCGCCGCGGGAACACACGGCCGAGTCCGTCGAAGGGCAGACGGTCCTGCTCGCGACGACGAACGGCACGCGGGCGCTCCTCGCCGTGCAGGGCGCGCGTGACGTGGTGGTCGCCTCGTACGTCAATCTCACCGGCGTCAGCACGATGCTGCGTGCCGCCCTGCGCGGCGGTGCCGACATCACGCTGGTGTGTGCCGGTCAGGACCGGCAGTTCGCGCTCGAGGATGCCGCCTGTGCGGGGCGCTACGTGCACAACGTCTCGAAGCGGCTGGCCGATCTGGACATGAACGACGCCGCCCTCGCCGCGTCGCTGATCGATCGCAAGTACGGCGACAACCTGTTGCGGCTCTTCAATACCGCGGCGCATGGCCGGGCCCTGGCCGCCGCGGGATTCGAGGAGGATCTGGCGGCGTGCGCGGCCGTGGACTCGTGCCCGGTCATTCCGATCTACCAGGACCGCCTGATCACCAAGCTGGGGCCCGAACGCGAGCGGTAACCTCCGTGGGCAGCACCGGTCTCAAGCGCGAGCTCGTCGGCATCGCGCTCCTCCTCTCCGCCGTCTTCCTCGCCGGCGCGCTCGTCTCGCTGGCCCTCGCGGCACCGGGCGCGGGCGCCGTGGTGCGCAGCAACGTCGGCTGGGTCGGATGGTGGCTCGCGCGGCCCCTCGTCGCCTTCCTCGGCTGGCCCGCCGCCGCGCTGACCCCCGCCGTGCCGGCGGTCCACGCCCTCAGACTCTTCGGGCGGCTGGAATCCGATACCGACCGGTCGTGGATGATCTTCCTCGCCGGCGTCGTCGTGCTGCTGCCGATTGCCATCGGACTGACCTCCCAGCCCGTGGCAGGCGAGGTCTCGCCCTACGCCGGCCTGTGGGGCGGCTTCATCGGCTACTACTGGCGCGCCTGGTTCGGGAGCTTCGGCGCCTGGATCGTCGTCCTGCTCGCCGCGAGCGCGCTCACCGCCGTCACCCTGCGCTGGAACCCGGTGCGGATGCTCGTCGGGCAGCGCGCCGCCGCGGCCATTCCCGCTCCCGTCTCCGCGGCCGGCGTCCCGGCGGAGGAGGCGTACGCGCCCCCGAAGCGCCGCCGCAAGAAAGGCGAGGAGAAGGACCTCGCGCTCTCGCTCGAGCCGGCGCCGGAGGAGTTCGCGTCGATCAGCGATCCCCTGGCCGCCCTCCATGCCTCGCCGTCCGCCGACGCCGACGCAAAGGAGGATGCGGCGATCGAGGAGGCCACTCGGCGCCGTGGCAAGAAGGGGAAAGAGCAGACGCCCAAGCCCGGCCGCGACGAGGAGATCGCCGCCGCCATCGGCGCCACCGCCCAGCCCGAAGTCTCGAGCGACGAGCTCCCTCCGCCGGAGCTGTTGAATCCCGCGCCGAGTCGCAACGTGGAGCTCGGGAAGCGCGAGCTCGACGCGATGGGCGCGAAGCTCATGGACGCCCTGCGCACCTTCAAGGTGGACGGGGAGCTCACCGGCCGCACGACCGGCCCGGTCGTCACGCAGTTCGAGGTGTCGCCGGCACCCGGCGTGAAGGTGCGCCAGATCGCCAACCTCTCCAACGACCTCGCGCTCGCCATGCGCGCGCCGTCGATCCGCATCGTCGCGCCGATTCCCGGGCGCGGCGCGGTGGGAGTGGAGGTGCCGAACCCGACGCCGGAGATGGTCGGCTTCCGCGAGCTGATCGAGCATCCGGATTTCCGCACCGCCCGCGCGGCGCTGCCGATCGCCCTCGGCAAGGATCTCGAGGGGAAGCCGGTGATCGCCGACCTCGCGAAGATGCCGCATCTGCTCATCGCGGGGGCGACGGGCTCCGGGAAATCCGTCTGCGTCAACACCATCATCACGAGCCTCGTGTATCGGCACACGCCGCGCACCCTGCGCTTCCTGATGGTGGATCCCAAGATGGTGGAGCTGTCGGTCTACAACGCGCTGCCCCACAAGCGCCACAAGGTGATCACCGACAATCGCGACGCGGCGTCGGTGCTCAAGTGGGCGGTGATGGAGATGCAGGAGCGCTACGAGCTGCTCGCGGCGAACGGCTGCCGGAACCTGCAGGACTTCAACCAGCGCGTGCAGAAGGAGACGCCGCTCAAGAAGCCTCGCGACAAGAACGTCGCCTTCGAGGACAGCGTCTACCGCGGCGGGATCCTGCCGTACATCGTCGTCGTCATCGACGAGATGGCGGACCTCATGATGACGGTGCAGGGCGAGGTCGAGACGCCGATCGCCATGCTGGCGCAGAAGGCGCGCGCCATCGGGATCCATCTCATCCTCGCCACGCAACGCCCGAGCGTGAACGTCATCACGGGCCTCATCAAGGCGAACTTCCCGAGCCGGATCGCCTTCCGCGTCGCCAGCCAGATCGACAGCCGCACGATCATCGACGGCGCCGGGGCCGAGATGCTCCTCGGCAACGGCGACATGCTGTTCATCCCGCCGGGGAAGAGTGAGCCGAGTCGTCTCCAAGGGGCGTATCTGTCGAGCGAGGAGACGGAAAAGCTGATGGGCTGGTACGAGGCGCAGCGCGATCGGCGCCGCGCCGAGCTCGCGGCGGCAGGGCTGGCGGTCGAGGCGGAGATGTCGCCGGACGAGCCGGACATTCTCGAGACGGTGCGGTCGCGCGAGGCGGAAGCGCGCGCCGCGCTCGAGGGAGGCGACGGCGACGGCGAGCCGTCCGACGGCACCCGCGATCCACTCTTCCGCGAGGCGGCGGAGCTCTGCATCCAGAATCAGTCGGGGTCGACGTCGCTGCTGCAGCGGCGCCTGGGGATCGGCTATGGCCGCGCGGCGCGGGTGATCGACCAGCTCGCTGACGCCGGCGTCCTCGATCCGAAGAGCGGACCGAAAGGGCGCGAGGTGCGGGTCGGGCTGGAGGACCTGGACCGGATCTGCGGGCCGCGCGATTGATGAGGGGTCGGACACGGTTCTTCCCGGTGGCGGCCGCGCTGCTGCTCGCCGGCACGGTGGGCCGCGCCGACGCGCAGGGGGTGCCCGCTGCTCCGCTCACGCCGCTCGATGCGCCGCCGAGGACGTCGTCGATGTCGATCAACTTCGACGCCGAGGATTCGCTGGCGAAGGTGGCCGTGGAGTCGCTTCCCCCCTTCGAGCGCCCGAACGGGCTGCTCCTGCGCCCCGGCACGCTCGTCTACCAGCTCGCCTCGCGCCGCGACACCCTGGTGACGCCGCTCGGCCAGCGCACCGTCGTCGTCGTGGAGACGACCTTCGCCGGGGCACCGTCGTGGCTGATCGCGGAGTCGCGGACCGGCACGCCGGTGGTCACGAGCGACTCGCTCTTCCTGGCGCGCGCCGATCTCTCGCCGACCAGATGGGTCGCCCGGAACGGCAGCGCGCAGCTCGCGTCGTCGTTCGGTCGCGATTCGATGTTCGTCGCGATGCAGAGCTATCAGGGGCGGGCGTCGGTGGTGACGCCCCTGCCGCGGGGTGCGCTGCTCACCCCGGGGATGGTGGACCGCGTCGTCGAGCTTCTGCCGCTGGCGATCGGTTTCCGGGTCGGGGCGACGATTCTGCTGTTCGAGATGGGGACGCCGCGGGCCATCCCGGCGGAGCTCCGCGTCGACGGCTCGGAATCCGTGAGTCTGGCGGGCCGGACCGTGGAGTGCTGGGTCGTGACGCTGCGGGCCGGCGCGCTGGAAGAGCGGCTCTGGGTGAGCAAGGAGGCGCCGCGGGTCGTGAAGACCGAGCAGGCGACGGGCCTCGGCGTGTTGACGGCGGTGCTGCAGCCCTAGGGGTCGCAAGGAAACGATGTCGCCCGAACGCCGACGGTGCTGGACGCCGTCGGCGTTCGTGTATCCTGGGCCCATGTCAGCGGCCAGGCAGGCGTTGGGCGAGCTGGGCGAGCGGATAGCGGAGCGGTGGCTTCGGGAGCGGGGCTGGCGGGTGATGCAGCGCCGCTTCCGGAGCGGCCACCGGGACATCGATCTCGTCGTGGAGCGGGAGGGGGTCGTGGCGTTCGTCGAGGTGAAGGCTCGGCGAAGCATCGAGTTCGGGGGTCCGATCGGCGCGGTCAACTGGCGGAAGCAGAAGGAGTTGGGCCGGTCGGCCCGGATCTGGGTGGACCGTCATGGGCGGCCGATGGAGGTCTACCGCTTCGACGTGATCGGGGTGGTGGTGGCCGGTTCGCGGGTGCGAATTCGGCATGTGCCCAACGCCTTTCCGCTGCACCTTTCGGCTTGATTTCGGGTCCCGGTCTTCGTACTTTATTCGGGTATCGGGTCGCCTGCTTTTCCGGTACGCTTATGTCCGCGTGGCCAGAGGAATCCACGACAAACGAGAGGATGTACACGCAATGGCTGTGTCCACGATTGCAGACGACAAGAAGAAGGCGCTGAACCTCGCGATCGCCCAGATCGAGAAGAGCTGCGGCAAGGGCTCGATCATGCGGATGGATGCGAAGGAGAAGGTGCGCGTCGAGGCGGTGCCGACCGGGGCGATCAACCTGGATGCCGCGATCGGCGTCGGGGGGATTCCGCGCGGGCGGGTGACGGAGATCTATGGACCGGAGTCGAGCGGCAAGACGACGCTCTGTCTCCACGTGGTGGCGAACGCGCAGAAGATGGGTGGAGTCGCGGCCTTCATCGACGCGGAGCATGCGCTGGACACGGAATACGCGCGGAAGCTGGGGGTGGACGTCGAGTCGCTGCTCATCTCGCAGCCGGACACCGGAGAGCAGGCGCTCGAGATCTGCGAGATCCTGGTGCGCTCGGGCGCGGTGGACATCGTGGTCGTCGACTCGGTGGCGGCGCTGGTGCCGAAGGCCGAGATCGAGGGCGACATGGGCGACAGCCATGTCGGTCTGCAGGCGCGCCTCATGAGCCAGGCGCTGCGCAAGCTGACGGGCGCCATCGCCCGGTCCAAGACGATCGTGATCTTCATCAACCAGCTGCGCGAGAAGATCGGCGTCATGTTCGGCAACCCGGAGACGACGACGGGGGGCAAGGCGCTCAAGTTCTACGCGTCGGTCCGGCTGGACATCCGTCGGATCGGGCCGGTGAAGGAGAAGGAGGAGGTCGTGGGGTCGCACGTCCGGGTGAAGGTGGTGAAGAACAAGGTCGCGCCGCCGTTCAAGCAGGCCGAGTTCGACATCATGTACGCGGAGGGGATCAGCCACACGTCGCTTCTCGTGGACATCGGGGCCGAGGCGAACATCATCGAGAAGTCGGGGGCCTGGTACAGCTACAATGGCCAGAAGATCGGCCAGGGCCGCGAGAACGCGAAGATGTATCTCAAGGACAACCCGGCGATGATGGCCGAGATCGAGGACAAGGTGAAGGTCGTGCTCGGTATCACGGGCGAGGCGGCGACCGCCCTGCCGGAGGCCGAGGACGCGGAGTGAGTCGTGGGGCCGGCCTGGTCGGGGCTGGCACCGCAAATGCGAGCAAGGGCTCTCCCGCTGCAATGGCGGGATAGCAGGACGACATAGAGGGGCCGAGGTGTCGCTCTCTGGAACCGATGGGGCCCGGAATCCCCACCGTGACCAGGGGTCGCGCCTCGGCCTCCTCGCTTTTTTGTCATCCCAGTGGTCGGAGGGCCCCGGCCGGGCACCCCGCACGAGCGGCCCGAGTGTCGGGATCCACCGTAGTTGACCAGCAGCGAGCCGGGGGCGAGCAGATCCCGACAGGCGCGCCGCGCCTGCGGTTCACGGTTCACGGTTCATGGTTCACGGGATGCCTCTGATCACCGCGATCGTCCCCAGCCCTCGCCACCCTGGACGCTTCACCATCCTCGTGGACGGGAAGAGCCACGCCACCCTCTCGCTGGACGCCATCGAGCGGCTCGGGCTGGCCGTGGGGGGGGACGTCACCGGCCTGGAGGAGCGGATCGAGGCCGAGGCGGCCCGGCTCAAGGTCTACGACCGGGCCCTCAACATGCTCGCGTTTCGGGCCCGGTCCTCGGCCGAGCTGGCGCGATCGCTGGTCCGGAAGGGCGAGCCCAGGGAGCTGGTCGATCACGCCGTTGCACGGCTTCAGGAGCAGGGCCTCCTCGACGATGCCGCCTACGCGCAGTCCTTCACCCGGATGAAGGTCCTCGGCGCCCAGCAGTCGCGTCGGCGCGTCCAGCAGGAGCTGGCCCGGAAGGGCGTCGCGCGCACCGTCACCGATGCCGCGATCAGCACGGTGTTCGAGGAGGAAGGGGTCGATCAGCGGGCAATCGTGGAGCAGGCCGCGCGAAAGAAGCTGCGTTCCCTGACCAAGCTCGATCCCGTCGTGCAGCGCCGTCGCCTGTACGCCTTCCTCGCGCGCCGCGGTTACGACAGCGAGGACATTCGGCATGCGATGGATGCGGTCCAACGTGAACCGTGAACGGTGGGTCTGACCCGTCTGACCGTCTGACCGTCTGACTGTCTGACCATCAGACGTCCGACCGTCAGACCGTCGCAGCGCCAAGCCGTTATAATTCGGGATGCTCGCCTCCGACATCCGCCGCCGCTTTCTCGACTACTTCGCGCGCCAGCAGCACGTCATCCGGCCGAGCGGGTCGCTCGTGCCCGCCGACGACCCGACGCTGCTGTTCGTGAACGCCGGGATGGTGCCCTTCAAGCGGGTGTTTCTCGGGATGGAGGAGGCGCCCGGCGGCAACCGCCGCGCGACCACCGCCCAGAAGTGCGTGCGTGCCGGCGGCAAGCACAACGATCTCGAGCAGGTCGGGCACACCGCCCGGCATCACACCTTCTTCGAGATGCTGGGCAACTTCTCCTTCGGCGACTACTTCAAGCGCGACGCGATCCGATTCGCCTGGGAGCTCGTCACTGGCCCGAGCGAGCTCGCGATCGACCCGTCGCTGCTGCGCGTGACCGTGCATCACAGCGACGACGAGGCGTTCGCGCTCTGGCAGGAGGTCGCCGGCCTGACGCCGGAGCGGATCTACCGCCTCGGCGACAAAGACAACTTCTGGCAGATGGCCGACACCGGACCGTGCGGTCCCTGCACGGAGATCTACGTCGACCTTGCCCGGGTGGCGGCGGACTTCCGCTTTCCCGACGGCGCGACCGGCGAGTGGACCGATCTGGCGCGCCCCGAGTTCTCTCACGACGCCTTCGTCGAGGGCGCGGAGGCGGGGCGGTTCCTCGAGATCTGGAACCTCGTCTTCATGCAGTTCGATCGGCAGGCGGACGGCACGCTGGTGCCGCTGCCGAAGCCGTCGGTCGACACGGGGGCGGGGCTCGAGCGGATCGCGGCGGTCAAGCAGCGGGTCACGAACAACTTCCACACCGACGTCTTCGCGCCGCTCATCCGGACGGTCGAGGAGACGGTCGGCTTCTCGTACTGGGGACGCGAGAGCGACGAGCCTCGGACCGGCGTGCGCGTTCGGGGAAGCCGGGGAGGGAGCGACGTCGTGCCCAACGCGGTGGACCCGGCGTCGTTCCGCGTGCTCGCGGACCACGCGCGGGCGGTCGCCTTTCTGCTGGCGGACGGGGTGTTCCCGAGCAACGAGGGGCGAGGCTACGTGCTGCGCCGCATCCTCCGCCGCGCGGTGCGGCATGCGTACCTGCTCGGCCGCCGCGAGCCGACGCTCGTCGCGGTGGTGCAGGCGGTGATCGATTCGATGGGCGACGTCTATCCCGAGCTTCGCCAGCGCGCCGAGCATCTGGTGACGACGACGCGCGTGGAGGAGCAGGCGTTCCTGGCGACGATCGAGGGGGGCCTCGCGCGCTTCGAGCAGCTCGCGCCGCTGCACACCACGCAGGGGAGCAGCGAGGTGCGCGGCACGATCAGCGGCGAGGATGCCTTCCGCCTGTACGACACCTTCGGCTTCCCGATCGATCTCACCGAGCTGATGGCGCACGAGCGCGGCTACACGGTGGACATCGCCGGGTTCGAGGCGGCGCTCGGCGAGCAGCGGACGCGCTCCAAGGACGAGCGGAAGAGTCGCAAGCTCGGCGTCGAGAGCGAGTCGCTCGGCGATCTCTCGACCTGGGAGCGGGCGGCCGACCGCAGCGCCGAGTCGCGCTTCGTCGGCTACGACACGATCGAGATCGAGACCAACGTGGCGGCACTGCGGCGGCTCGAGGG
>JABFYH010000214.1 GCA_013361335.1 Gemmatimonadaceae bacterium
CACGTGATCGTTCGCCGAGTTGGCGACCGCCGATACGGTGGAGCGCGCATTGGCGAGCAGGTTGGCGTGCGTCAGGACCGCGCCGAGTGGGGTGCCGCGCATCGCCGAGGTGTAGACGATCACGGCCTCCTCGTCGCGGCCCGGCGCGTCCCGCTCGCCCTCCACCGTCAGCCCGTGGTGCGACCCGAGGTCGACGTCGCGACTCGTTCCGGCGACGACCACGCGCGCGGTGCGCGGTGCGTCGTCGAGCAGGACCACCGGCAGATCGGCGGGGAGCCGCGGGGCGAAGGCGCTGGTGGTGAAGACGGCGCCGACGCCGGCATCGGCACACTGGAAGGCGATCTCCGGCGGCGCGGCGAGCGGATTGACGAGCACTGCGCCGCGCCCCTCGCTCGCGGCGAGCGCCGTGAGAAAGGCAGAGCTGGTGGGCAACAGGATCGCCGAGCGCCGACCGGCGAGCGCACGCACCAGCGGCGCGCTCCGCTGGAGCAGGGTGAGCCCGGCAGCGACGAGCTGCTGCGCCTCGTGCTCGTTGACCCGCCCGCCGCCGGCGGCGAGCGCGAGGGGGAGCAGAGATAGCGGATCGGACAATTTCGAGAGCGTCGGGTGAATCTCAGGGGGCGGGCGACCTGAATATACGCGCGCTCCCCGAGCCGGCCGCGCACGACGGCGCTACAGCTCGAACCGGCGCAGCGATCCCTTGAGGCGCTCGGCCACTTCCGCCAGATGCTGGCTCGAGCTGGCGATGCTCGACATCGCGGCGGACTGCTCCTCGACAACGGCGCTCACCTGCTGGGCGGTGGCCGAGTTCATCTCGGCCGACGCGGCCAGCGACTCGATCTCCGTCGCGAGCGCCTCGGCCTCGCCGCGCTGTGCGTCGGCGGCCTGGACGATCCGGTCCACTGCGGCCCGGGCGCCGGCGATCTCGCGGTCGATCTGGGTCAACGCTTCCGCTGACGCCCGGATCACCGCCTCACCCGCCGTGACGCGGTCGCTGGCGACGAGGATCTGCTCCTCGGTCTTCACCGCGCTCGTGCGAATCTCGACCGCGAGCTTCCGGATCTGATCGAGGGCGCGCGAGCTCTCCGCGGCGAGCTTGCGCACCTCGTCGGCGACGACGGCGAAGCCGCGGCCATGCTCGCCCGCGCGCGACGCCTCGATGGCTGCGTTGAGGGCGAGCAGGTTCGTCTGCCGCGCGATGGCGCCGATGGCGTCGGTGATCTTGCCGATCCGCTGCGACTTCTCACCCAGCTCCACCACGGCGGGCACGGCGGCGGCCGTCACCGAGCTGATCTCGCTCATCGCGCCGAGTGCTTCACCCGCGGCGACGGTGCCACGCCGAGTGGTGCGCTGGGCGACGTCGGCGGCGGTGCGCGCCTGCTCGGCGTGGCTCGCAACCTCCACGGCGCGCGCCGCGACGCGTCCCGACGCCTCCGAGGCGGTGGCAATGCCGCGGGTCTGGGTCGCGGCGGCGTCGGCGATGGCGTTCGCCGCGCCGGAGACCTCCTCTGTGGACGCGGTCATCTGCTCGGCGCTCGACGCGAGCTCCTCGGCGGTGGCGGCGACGTCGACCGCGCCGGTGTCGAGCTCCGTGACGAGGGTACGCAAGCCGGTGGTCATCTCGCGGAACGAGGCGGCGAGCAGCCCGACCTCGTCGTCCGACTGGAAGGGACGCTGCTCGCGGAGGATGCCACGCGCGACCTGTTCGGCCTGGCCGGAGAGCTCGACCATGCCGGCGGTGAGCTGCTTGGCCGCCACGTACGCGGCGCCGAGGGCGAGCGCGAAGGCGAGGGCGGCGTAGAGCGCGAGATCGGTGACGGCGTGCCGCGCGTCGGCCAGCAGCGCGTCGGCGCGCCCGGTCGCGACCACGCCGCCGACCACCTTGTTCGCGGCGTTGACGATCGGCACCGCGCCGGCGAGCACCTTGTCGCCGTCGACCTCGTAGACGTCGGTCGCGCCGCTCCGGCCGGCCGCCACGCGTTCGACCAGCAGGTCGTCGGCGGTCCAGACGTCGCCGCCGGTCGTCATCCGCTCGCTCTGGAGCACATAGCGGAAGGCGCCGCCCTTGACGCGCGCGACGACGTCGAGCGCGATCAGCTCGTTACCGGCGCCGAGGGCGTCGTTGTTCTCGATGCGGGAACGGCGAATGACGTCGCGCACCGCCTGGGGGACGACCAGGCTGTCGCGCGGCGTGGTACCCAGGGCCGCGGCGAAGTCGGGGGGCAGTTGCGAGGCGGCGCTGTTGGCGATCGCGGCGAGCCGCTCGCCCTGGGCGCGGGCCAGCGCGCTGCGCACGCGCCCGTAGGTGGGCGCGAGCATGATGCCGAGCGTCACCAGGACGGCGGCGCCCGAGAGGGCGGCCATCTTCAGACGCACGGGAAACCGGATGGCGGCGCGCAGAATGAGTGGAGGTAGAGGCGGGAGGGAACCTGCGACCGCAGCGTGCGTGAGCCGCGCCGTATTCGCACCGATCAGACGCGCCCCGGAACGCCCCCGTCACACTCGCGCGGGGCATTGTCGCGCTTTGCCCCCTCGAGGGCGTCGGATAGCTTTCGGCTTCCACCGACGGAGGGGTCATGGCGCAGGCGGGAACGGCGGGACTGATGGTCAGCGTGTCGGGAATCCGCGGGCGGGTGGGCGAGGCGCTCACCCCGGAAGTCGTCGCGCGGTATGCGGCCGCCTTCGGGGCCTGGTCGATCGGGCGTGGCGGGTCACGGCAGGTGGTCGTGGGCCGCGACAGCCGGGTCTCGGGCCCGATGTTCCACCGGATCGTGGTGGGCACCCTGCAGCTCGTCGGCTGTGACGTGATCGACATCGGGCTGACGACGACGCCCGGCTGCCAGCTCGCGGTCGAGCACCACCATGCGGCGGGGGGGCTGATGCTCTCGGCCAGCCACAATCCGATCGAGTGGAATGCGCTCAAGCTCATCGGCTCGAGCGGGTTGTTCCTCGAGGCGGCGGAGGGCGCGGCGATGCGCGCGCTGGTTGAGCAGGGGACGCCACACGCGTCGTGGGACCGGATCGGGAAGGTGATCGAGGACACCGGCGTCGCCGCGCGACATGTCGACGCCGTGCTGAAGATTCCCTACATCGACGTGCCGGGAATCCGCGCGCGCCGGTTCAAGGTGGCGCTCGACTGTGTGCGTGGCGCCGGGGCGACCGTGATGCCCCTGCTGCTCGAGCGGCTCGGCTGCGAGGTGGTCGCGATCAACATGGAGCCGGACGGTCGCTTCCCCCGCGAGCCCGAGCCGATCCCGGAGAATCTGGGGGAGCTGGAGCGTCTGGTGCGGGAGAGCGGTGCCGACGTCGGGCTCGCGGTGGATCCGGACGTCGACCGGCTGGCGCTGGTGGCGGATGGGGGCCGGGCAATCGGGGAGGATTATACGCTCGCGCTCGCCGCGCGCCTCGTGCTGCGGCATCGTCGCGGGGCGCTCGTGACCAACCTGTCGACGAGCCTCGTGGTCGAGGACGCCGGACGGACGGCTGGCGTCGAGGCGGTGCGGGCGCCGGTGGGGGAGGTGAACGTCGCCGTGCGGATGCGGGAGCTCGGCGCGGCGATCGGGGGGGAGGGCAATGGCGGGGTGATCCTCCCCGAGGTGCACCTGGGGCGGGATGCGCCCATCGGCGCGGCCCTGGTTCTGCAATTGCTTCTGGAGGAGAAGCGGCCCCTATCGGCCATCGTGGGATCGCTTCCCCGCTATGTCATCGTGAAGGACAAGCTGCCGCGGCCGAACGCGAGCCTGGATGCGGTGTATGGCGCGCTGCGGTCGGCCTTTCCGGATGGTGTGGCGGACGTGCAGGACGGGCTTCGGCTCGCGTGGGCGGACCGGTGGGTGCATGTGCGCCCGTCGGGAACCGAGCCCATCGTGCGGGTGATCGCCGAGGCGCCGGACGAAGCGGCGGCGCGCGAGCTGGTGCGCCGCTCCCGGGCGCCGCTCGACGCGCTCGCGGGCTGATCCCGGCGCGGTCGGATCGTCTCTCTTTCGAGGAAGACCACACATGTGCGGAATTGTCGGCTACATCGGCGAGAAGCAGGCGGCGACGCTGCTGGTGGACGGGCTGAAGCGACTGGAATATCGCGGCTACGATTCGGCCGGCGTGTCGCTGATGAACGGCAAGGGCGTCGAGACCCGGAAGGCCAAGGGGAAGATCGCCATGCTGGAGAAGGCGATCAGCAGCCAGCCGATCCATGGCAAGGTGGGGATCGCGCACACCCGGTGGGCGACGCACGGGCCGCCGAACGAGTGCAATGCGCACCCGCATCATGACTGCACGGGCAAGATCTCCGTCGTGCACAACGGGATCATCGAGAACTACGGCCCCCTGCGCGCGATGCTCAAGAAGACCGGCCACACCTTCGTCTCGGACACCGACACGGAGGTGCTCGCGCACCTGATCGAGGCCGCGTTCGACGGCAACCTCGAGGACGCCGTCGTGGACGCCCTCGCGCTCGTCGAGGGGACGTACGGCATCGCCGTGCTGTCGGCCGACGATCCCGAGAAGATCGTGGCCGCGCGGAAGGGAAGCCCGCTCCTGATCGGGATCGGTGAAGGGGAGAACTACGTCGCGAGCGACGTCGCGGCCATCCTCGCCCACACGCGCCAGGTGGTGTATCTCGACGACGGCGAGATGGCGATCGTGAAGCGGGACGGATACCAGGTGTGCGACCTCGATCAGCAGACGATCAAGAAACGGGTCAACCGCATCGAATGGGATCTCGATCAGATCGAGAAGGGCGGCTTCGATCACTTCATGCTGAAGGAGATCATGGAGCAGCCGCACACGATCGAGAACACGATGCGCGGGCGGCTCGTGACGGAGGAGGGGTTCTCCAAGCTCGGCGGGTTGAACCTCACGATGGACGATCTGCAGAACCTCGACCAGATCATCATCACGGCGTGCGGGACGAGCTGGCACAGCGCGCTGATCGGCGAGCTGATGATCGAGGAGCACGCGCGCATCCGCTGCGAGGTGGAGTACGCGTCGGAGTTCCGCTACCGGAACCCGATCGTCACGGACAGGACGCTGTGCGTCGTGATCTCGCAGTCGGGAGAGACGGCGGACACGCTGGCGGCGATGCGCGAGGCGAAGCGGCGCGGCGCGAAGACGCTCGGCCTCGTGAACCAGGTGGGCTCGACGATCGCGCGCGAGGACGACGGCGGCATCTACCTCCACGCCGGCCCGGAGATCGGCGTCGCGTCGACGAAGGCGTTCACGAGCCAGGTCATCGCCCTCGCCCTGCTCACGCTCAAGCTCGGCCGCCTGCGCAACATGTCGGTGGTGCAGGGGCGCGAGATCGCCCAGGCGATGGAGGCGCTACCGGGGCAGATCCAGAGCATCCTCGACCGGGCCAAGGAGATCGAGAAGATCGCCGAGGCGTTCGTCGACGCGACGAACTTCCTCTACCTGGGTCGCGGCTACAACTTCCCCGTCGCGCTGGAGGGGGCGTTGAAGCTGAAGGAGATCAGCTACATCCACGCCGAGGGCTATCCGGCGGCGGAGATGAAGCACGGGCCGATCGCGCTCATCGACGCCGACATGCCGGTGGTGTTCATCGCTCCGCACGACTCGGTGTTCGACAAGGTCGTGTCGAACGTGCAGGAGGTGAAGGCCCGCGGCGGCCGGGTGATCGCGATCACCAGCCGGCACGAGGACTCGCTCGACGGCAAGATCGACTACGAGTTCCGGATTCCGCAGACGATCGACATGCTCAACCCGGTGCTGGCGGCGATCCCCTTGCAGCTTCTCGCCTACTACATCGCGGCGAAGCGCGGGTTGAACGTGGACCAGCCCAGGAATCTCGCGAAGTCCGTAACCGTGGAATAGTCGGACGAGCGGATGAGCGGAGGCGCGGAGGAGCGAGACTGCAGTGCCGCTCACCCGTTCATCCGTTCATCCGCTCATCCGATCTTCGTCGGAACGGCGGGCTGGGCGCTGCCCCACATGTGGCGCGACCGGTTTCCCGCGGGGGCGAGCAATCTCGAGCGCTACGCGACCCGCTTCTCCTGCGCCGAGATCAACTCGTCGTTCTACAAGCAGCACCGTCGCGCGACGTATGAGCGGTGGGCGGCGAGCGTGCCGCCGCAGTTCCGGTTCGCGGTGAAGGTGCCGCGCGCGATCACGCACGATCAACGGCTCGTCGCGGCTGACGTGCTGCTGGAGGTGTTCCTGGACGAGGCGCGCGGGCTCGGCGACCGGTTCGGACCCTTGCTCGTGCAGCTCCCGCCCTCGCTCGCCTTCGACACCGAGATCGCCGACGAGTTCTTCGTCACCCTGCGCGCGCTGCACGAGGGCGACGTGGTGTGCGAGCCGCGTCACGCCACGTGGTTCAGCGCGGAGGCGGAGGCGCTGCTCGTGGCGCACCGAGTCGCGCGCGTGGGGGCCGATCCCGCGTGCGTGCCGGCGGCCGCGACGCCCGGCGTCTGGCCCGGCCTCGCATATGTGCGTCTGCACGGCTCGCCGGTGACGTATCGCTCGAGCTACGAGCCCGAACGGCTTCGCCCGCTGGCGGACCTCCTGCGCGCCAGCGCGGCGGCGGGGCGGGCGGCGTGGTGCATCTTCGACAACACCACCCTCGGTGCCGCCACCGGCAACGCCCTCGAGCTGACGCGGCTCCTCACCGGGGAGCGCTAGTCCTCGCGGCGGCGGCCGCGGTGGCGGGCCCGGTCCAGTGCGCGCCGGCTCGTCTCGAGCCCCTGTTCGATGTACCGGCGAATCACGCCGAGCGCCTCGTCCACCGGCGTGGCGAACTTCGGATCGCTGAAGCAGCGCCGCACCGAGCGCTCGATCTCGACGCGCAGGATCTCGGCCTCGCGGGCGAGCGCCTCGACGGTCCAGCCCAGCCGCGCGCGCTGCAGGCCATGGCGATCGGCGACGAAGCGCTGGATGTCCGCCGAGTCGAGCAGCAGCGCCGACGGCGCCCCGCGCGATTCGTCGAGCGTGATCAGCGCGGCGGCGATGTCGGCGAGCATCGCGCCGGTATGGTCGACGAGCTGGGAGTAGCGCAGGGTGGGGGCGGCCGGCATGAGGGGCTCGTGCCGGAGCTGGGCGACGAACGCGTCGAGGATCGTCTCCATCTCGTGCATCAGCGAGTCGCCGATGTCGGCCAGGCCGCGCGTTCGCGCCGCGGGGGCCGCGGTACCCGCCGCGTCGGCCGACTGCTCGGCCTCACCGGTCGTTGCGGGAAGCCAGAGGGTGAACACCGAGCCTTCGCGGGGGGTGCTCTCCACCGTGACGTCGCCGCGCATCAGCCGTGCAAGTCGGCGGCTGATCGTGAGGCCGAGGCCGGTGCCGTCGGAGCGTCGGGTGTGGCCGGCCTCCGCCTGGACGAACGGCGAGAAGATCGTCTCGAGGTGTTTCGGATCGATGCCGATCCCGCTGTCGCGGACGCGGATCAGCACCCAGGGCCCGTCCCCGTGCACGTGACCGCCGTCGAGCGCCTCGACGCGCTGGTCCACCTCGATGGTAATCTCGCCGCCCGGCTCGGTGAACTTGACGGCGTTGGAGAGCAGATTGGCCAGGATCTGCAGCACGCGGTCGTGGTCCCCGATGAACTGGAGGGCGCGCGAGACCTCGGCCGGAGCGGCGAGGGTGAGCCCGCGCGCCTCCGCCTGCGGCTGGGAGAGCACGATCGCCGCCTCGACGACCTCGCTGACGCTCGTCGGGAGGCGCTCGACGGACATCCGCCCCGCCTCGACCTTGGCCAGGTCGAGGATCTCGTTGACGAGGCCGAGGAGGTGACGGCCGCTGGCCGTGATGCGGCCGATCTGCTGGCGCTGCTCGGGGGTGAGCGTTCCCACGACGCCGAGGTCCAGCAGCTCCGCATAGCCGAGCACCGCGTTGAGGGGAGTGCGCAGCTCGTGGCTCATCACGGCCAGGAACTCGGACTTCGCCTGGTTCGCCGCCTCCGCCTCGGCCCGGGCGTGTCGTTCTCCCTCGAGGAGACGTTGGCGCTCCTGCGCCTGGCGGCGGTCGGTCACGTCGCGGAGCGAGACCAGCATCGCCGGCTCGTCCTCCCAGACGGCGTCGACCAGCCGCAGTTCCGCCTGGACGACGTCGGCGCCGCGGCGCACGATCTCGATCTCGGTCGATTCGGCGGAGGTGAGCGGGAAGCCGAACTCCTGGCCGACCAGCTCTCGCGCCGGCCGGCCGAAGAGACGCTCCGCGGCCGGGTTGGCGAAGCGGATGCGACCATCGGCGCTGACCACGACGATCCCGTCCGCCAGCCGCTCGACGATCTGACGCAGCACCGCCTGCGTGGAGCGCCGCGCACTGCGTCGCTCCGCCGTGCGCCGCTCCACCGGTGGAACCGGCGTCGGATCCTCAGCGCTCGGCTTCGTCTCCATCGTCGTTCCAGCTGGGGGCGCCGGCAAGGATGCCGACGACGTCGCGGAAGGGCTCACCGATGTGCATCCCCGTCTCGTCGATCGTGTATTGCCGGATGGACGAGTCGTGCTGTGAGCCGCGCATCTTGAGCAGCACGATGCTCCGCAGCATCTCGCCGTACGATTCCACGTACCGGAGCAGGATGATCGAGTCGGTGAGCGTGGAGATGTGCTTCTCCGTCACCGACCCGCCACCGAGCAGCGAGGGCGTGGTGGAGGTGAACAGGCCCGCCGTCTCCTCGCGCTTGAGAAACGACGTCAGGCTGATCACGAACTCGCGGAAGCTGCGCAGCGAGGCGACACGCTCGAGGGCGGAGAGGCTGTCCACCGCGACGCGCGTCGGCTTGTAGTCCTGGATCACCTGCTGCATCTCGACGAGGTGGTCCTCCATCGCCATCGCGTGCGGGTAGCGATTCACGACCCGGAGACGCCCCGACTTCTCCATCGCCTCGAAGTCGAAACCCCAGGCGGCGGCATTGCGGAAGAGCTGGTCCTTGCTCTCCTCGAAGGCGAAGAGGAGACAGCGTTCGCCCGCATCGAAGCCGCCGGCCATGAACTGGGTGACGAGCAGCGTCTTGCCCGTGCCCGTCGCGCCGGAGATGAGCAGGATGGAATCGCGGAAGATGCCGCCGCCGCACATCTCGTCCAGCCGCTCGACGCCGGAGGTGATCCGCTTCGACGACGAGGTCTGCGTCAGCTCGATCCCGGACAGCGGGATGACGATGATCCCGTCACGCGACGTGATGGTGAAGGGAAACTCCCCGCGCTGGTGCGGCGCGCCGCGCAGCTTGAGGATCTCGATCGTGCGGCGCCGGCGCTCGTTGTCGAGGAGGTTGCGGAGAATGATCACGTTGTCGGCGACGAACTCCTCGATCCCATGACGCGTGACCTCGCCGTACTCCTCGATGCGCTCGCCGGTGAACAGCACGGTGACGCCGAGCTGCTTGAGCTTCGTGGTGATGCGGAACAGCTCCGCACGGAGAATGGGCTGATCGGGGAACTGGACGAAGAGCGCGTTCAGCGAGTCGAGCGAGATGCGCTTCGCATCGACCTTCCTGATGGCGCGCTCGATCCGCGAGAGCAGGGCGCTCAGGTCGAAGGGCCCGACGACCGACGTCGGCTCCTCGGCATCCGGCGCGGCGTCGACGAAGATCCAGTTGCCTTCCTTCTCCCACCGCGCGATGTCCCAGCCGAAGCCGAGCATGTTGGCGCGGATGTCCTCCACCCGGTCCTCGAAGGTGACGAACACCCCGGCCTCCCCGTCCTGCAGGATTCCCGCGGCGAGGAAGTGGGTGGCGAACACCGTCTTGGCGCTTCCCGCGGTGCCCGCGACGAGCGTCGCGCGCGCGCGCGGGAGGCCGCCCTCGGAGATGAGGTCGAAGCCGGGGATTCCGGTCCGATGTTTTGGAACCGTCGTGGCGCGGCTCATGGGGTGGGGGTGGGGGTTGGGGTGGCAGGAAAGAGGTGCAGGGCGGCGAGCACCTGGGCGGTGTCGCGCAGGTCCCCGGTGACGCGCCGGCGGGGGGCGGGAGCTTCCCGGACCACCGTGGGCGTCGTGAGGATGCGGTACTCGTCGGCGACGTCGGGGCTCTCCAGCACATCCACCGTTTCCACGTGCGCGGCCCCGTTGACGAGCGAACGGACGGCGCGAGCGAGGTTCTCCGCGGCCTCGCGAGCCCGCGGTGAATCGCCAGCGATGAACAGCTTGAGTCGGAGCTCGGACGCCATCGGGGATGGAAGGTGGGTACGGGGGTTCCGGGCTCGACAAAAGCAAGCCGCGCGCCGCGCCGTCGGCAACGGCGGTCATCTCACTGGCTGGGCCGCGCGGCGCGCGCCACCTTTCGGTCGCCCCGAACTTCCCGCGACCGCCATGCCCGTACCGTCCCTTCGCCCGCGATCGCCCAGCGAGATCGTCGACGCGGCCTTTCAGCTGCTGCGCGCCCATTACGGGGCATTCGTCACCTGTTCGGCGATCGCCTACGCGCCGATCCTGCTCCTGCGCCTCGTGGTGCTGGGGGATCCCACCCGCTTCCTCGGCCAGGAGCCGGGCACGGTGACCCCCGACTTCTGGTGGTACACGGGAAGCGGGCTCCTCGTGAGCTGGCTCACCTTCTCGCTCATGAGCGCCGTGCTGCAGGTCTGCACCTCGCAGGTCTACCTGGGGGGTGAGATGGACGTCGGAGCCGCCGTGCGCGAGGCGCTGCCCCGCACTCCGCAGGTGATCGTGACCGCCGTGATCCGGTTCGTGGTGATGATGATCGCGCTCATGGTCCTGCTGTTTCCCGTGCTGTACGTCGTGCCGCTCCTCTTCGCGGTCACCCCCGTCATCATCATCGAGCGGCGCGGGATCTGGACGGCGATGCGTCGCTCGGCCTTCCTGTCCAGGGGGCGGAAGTGGCACATCCTGAACACCCTCGGCCTGGTGGCGATCATCTACTACCTGCTGGTCATCGGATTCTCCGTCGTCGCCTCGATCTTCGGAAACTTCGTGGTGGCGACGGTGGTGAGCGCGGCGGTGACGGTGCTCGTGTATCCGGTGGTCGCGATCGCGGAGACGCTCCTCTACTACGACGCGCGGATCCAGAGCGAAGGGCTGGACATCGAGCTGATGACCGGCGCGCTCGACGCGACGCCGGCCAGGCCGGCGTGATCGTCACATGATCCTTCAGGTCGTCCCGCGCGTCTGGCCGCCGGGCGCCGTGCACGACACCGTGGACGCGGTGGTCCGTGGTGCGGCGTTCCGGCGCTCGCTGCAGACCAGCGTCGCCGAGCGGTTGATCCACTGGCTCAGCGACTGGCTGTCGCGCTTCTCGCACTTCCTGCGAGGGGCCCCGTCGGCCCGCACGATCGCGCTCGGCGTCGTCGGCGCGCTTGTCCTGGTGGTGATCGCGCGCCTCGTCGTCGCCGCACGGGCACGGGACGCCGAGGCGTTGGCGTCGGCGCGCGTGGGACGGGCCGGCATCGCGGAGGATCCCTGGCAGCAGGCCGACCGGTTGGCGGCCGCGGGGCGGTTCGAGGAGGCGGCCCACGCGATGTACCGCGGCGTTCTCTCCGGTCTGGCCAGCAGGGAACGCCTACGGCTCGATCCATCGAAGACGAGCGGTGACTACGCGCGCGAGCTTCGCCGACGAGGGTCGTCGTCCTACGGCGCGTTTCGAGCCTTCGTTCGCCGATTCGACGTGGCGGTCTACGGTTACGGAGGATGCACGGCGGAGGCGATCGCGGAGCTGCGCCAGCTCGCGGCGCCGTTTGCGCCCGCGGCGCGCGCCGCATGACCGGCGGCACCGCCGCCCCGCTCCGTGGGCTGGACTGGTGGGTCCGACCGCGCGTCGTCCTTCCGATCGTCGGCGCGTTCGTCGTGCTGGTCGCGCTGCTCACCCCGCAGCCCGAGCTCGGCCGGATGGGGGATCCGCGGCTCTCGTCGCACCTCGCCGGCGGGCTGGGTGCACGAGCGCTCGCCGAGACGGCCGAACGGTTCGGCTTCGACGTGGTGCGACGCGATTCCGTGGGTGCGCCATCGCCGTCGGATGCACGCGGCACCGCCATCCACGCGGTCCTCGCTCCGGTGCTACCGATGACAGGTGAGGAGGCGCACCGATATCTGGATGCGGTGCGCGCCGGCGACGGGCTGCTGCTCGTGTTCGACGGGCGCAACGCCCTCTCCGATTCGCTGGGGCTCTGGCGCACTCGGGGAGGGATCCTCTACCGCATGCCTGACGACAGCACCGACTGCCACCGTCGCGACTTCATGCCGCCCCTCTGGCCGGACGGCAAGGTGCACCTCTACGGGCTGCGATGGGTACGTGGGGCGCCGCGCGACCGGATCGTGCTCGCCGCCCTCCAGGGGCAGGGGAGGGACACGGTACCTGACGAGGCGGCGGCAGGCTTCGCGCTAGGGCGCGGGCGGGTCGTCGCGATCCCGGATCCCGATTTCCTCCGCAACGACGTGCTGCGTCGCTGCGAGTGGGGCGCCGACGTGCTCGCGATGCGGATGCTGGAGTGGCTGCGCGCCGGAGGTGATCGCCCGCGCACCGCGCTCGTGTTCGATGAATACCATCAGGGTTTCGGGCGCGCGCCCTCCGCGTTGGGCACCTCGGCGCACTTCCTCGTCGCGCATCCGATCGGGCGGGCGCTCCTGATGGTTGCGTTGGCGGGTCTGATCCTGCTCGCCGCCGCGGCGCCGCGCCCGCTGCCACCGGTCGATCCGGCCCGCATCGAGCGACGCGATCCACTGGAGCAGGTGGACGCGCTCGCTCACGCCTACGAGCAGGTGGGGGCGACGCGGACGATCACGCTCCGACTCTGGCGCGGCCTGCGTGCGCGCGTGGACGGCGCGAGCCCGCTCGCGCGTGGACGAAGCGACGAGGCGGTGCTCGCCGCGATCGAAGCCGCCGATCCCGCGGTACGCGACGACGTGACGCTCGTGCGCCGTGCGTTGCGTGAGTCCGTCACCACCCGCGAGCTTTCCGACGTTGGCGCGGCGCTGCGCCGGCTCGAAGCCTCCCTCACGACCACGAGCGTATGACCGAGAGCCTCACCGTGCCGCAGGGTGCCGATCTGCTGGACCGCGTCCGTCGGGCCGTCGCGACGCGCGTCGTCGGCCAGGAGGCGACCGTCTCCGATGCCCTCGTCGCGTACCTGGCGCGAGGGCACGTGCTGATCGAAGGCGTTCCCGGGACCGCCAAGACGCTGCTGGTGCGATCGCTTGCCTCCGCGCTTGGCCTGCGATTCGCCCGCATCCAGTTCACACCGGATCTGATGCCGTCGGACGTCACGGGCGTGAACGTACTGCGCGATCCGGCGCGCGGGTTCGAGTTCCAGCCGGGCCCCATCTTCACCGACCTGCTGCTGGGCGACGAGATCAACCGCGCCCCGGCGAAGACGCAGTCCGCGCTCCTGGAAGCGATGGCCGAGCGGCAGGTGACGGTCGACGGCGTCTCCCGGGGGCTCGGCGAGGCGTTCACGGTCTTCGCGACCCAGAATCCGGTGGAGCACGAGGGCACCTATCCCCTTCCCGAGGCGCAGCTCGACCGCTTTCTGGTGAAGACGGTGATGCCGTATCCGTCGCGTGAGGCGGAGCTCGAGCTGCTCACCCGCTACGAGAACGGCTTCGACGCGGAACGCCTCGGCGACGCCGACCTTGCACCCGCGCTGCGCCCGGAGGAGGTCGCGGCGCTGCGTCGGCTGGTGGACGGCGTGCGGGTGACGCCCGAGGTACGCGCGTACGTGGCCGACATCGCGCGGGCCACGCGAGAGGAGCGCATGCTGGCGCTCGGTGCGTCGCCCCGCGCCACGGTGTCGCTCTTCCGCGCTGCGCGAGCCGCCGCCGTGCTGGAGGGGCGCGACTTCGCGACGCCCGACGACGTGAAGGGGATCGCGCCCGCCGTGCTGCGGCATCGGATCGTGCTCGCGCCGGAGCTGGAAGTGGAGGGCCGCACCCCCGACGACGTGCTGGCCGCGCTGCTCGGGCGCGTCCGCGCCCCAGAGTAAGCGTGATGGGCCGCGTTCGGGGGGTGGCGAGAGCTGCCTTGACCTTCGCGCCGACGCGGCGACTGGCGGCGCTGGTCGCGGGCACGAGCCTGGTGTGGCTGGCCAGCGGATCATCGGTCGGCGCAGCGGGCGCCACGCTCGCGACCGTGCTGGTCGTGGTCGCCGCGCTGCTCGACGCCACTCTGTTGCCGGCGTCGACGGACCTCGAGGTGACCCGCGAGCTGCCGGCCACGCTGGGGGTGGGTGACGTCGTCGACGGGCGGTACGTCGTGGAGTCCCGCTGGGGTCGGCCGGTGATCGTCTCACTGTACGACGCAATGCCCTCGGCATTCTTCCGGGTCTCGCACGAGGTCGTATCTGCCGAGCGTCTGCCGCCGCGGGGGACGCTCGCCTTCCCCATTCACGTCGAAGGGCGCGCACGGGGCGAAGCGGCTCCTGGACCGGTCGCCCTGCGGGTCCGTTCCCCACTCGGCCTGGTCGCGCGGCTGCTGCGGTATCCACAGGAGGAGCGCGTCGTGATCGCGCCGTCGCTGGCCGGAGTGCGGCGCTTCCGATGGCTGGCGGTGCACGAGCGGCTCGCCGCGGCGGGCGTGCGCGATGCGCGGCGACGCGGCGAAGGACGGAGCTTCGCGCGCCTCCGCGATTACGTCGTCGGCGACGATCCACGGCGGATCGACTGGAAGGCGACGGCGCGGCGCGGCCGCCCGATCACGCGCGAGTTCACCGTCGAACGATCACAGACGGTGTACGTGCTCGTGGATGCGGGGCGATCGATGACTCAGCTCGCCGGGGAGTTTCCCCGGTTCGAGTACGCGCTGTCCTCGGCGCTGGTGTTGTCGGACGTGGCGCTGCGTGCCGGCGATCGGGTGGGCGCGCTCGTGTTCGACGACCAGCTCCGCGTCCTGGTGCCGGCGCAGCGGGGCGCCGGCGCCCTTCAGGCGCTGCGGGCCGCGCTCGTGCCGGTGCAGCCCACCCTCGTCGAGCCGGATTACGCGGCAGCCTTCCGTGCGCTCGCGCTCCGCCAGCGAAAGCGCGCGCTGATCGTGCTGCTGACCGACGTGATCGACGGACGCGCTGCACGGTCCCTGTTGGCGCACCTCTCCCGGGGCGGCTCTCGTCACCTGGCCGTCGTGGTCGCCCTGCGTAACGAGGCGGTGCTCACCGCCGCGACGCTGCCGGCGAGCGGAGCGGGCGCGCAGCGCGTCTATGCGAGCGGGGCGGCCGAGGAGCTCCTCGCCGAGCGGGCGACGGCGCTGCAGCGGATGCGCGACGCGGGGATCGTCGTGCTGGACGTCGCGCCCGACGCGATGGCGGCGGCGATCGTGAGCCAGTATCTGGAGCTCAAGGCGCGCGATGCGCTGTGACCGCGCCGAGCGCCAGCTCGGCGTGCGTCGGCTCGATTCGGCTTGGTGCCGGTCGAGCGCGCCCCTGACGAAGATAGAGGACGAGGAGGGCGAGGGTCGTGCCGCTCACCGCCAGCTTCCCCTCGATCGGCCACCACTCGATCGGGGAGACGAGCCCTTCGATGAGTCCCGCCGCGAGGAGCAGCACGGTGGACGCGCCGACGAGGCGGATCGCGCGGCGTGAGTTCTCGGCGAGCGCGCGGCGCCGCGTGCGCTCTCCCGGCACGAGCAGCGCGGCGGCAAGCAGGAAGCCCGCACCGCCGGCGACGCAGATCGCGAAGAGCTCGAGCACGCCGTGCGGCGCCACGAAGGCGAGCAGGAGGGGACCGATGCCCTTGCTGACGTACAGGCCGGTCACGCTGCCGAGCGAGAGCCCGTTCGCGACGAGCATCAGCGCCGAGAGCAGGCCGGCGGTGATCCCCCCGGCGAACACGGCGAAGCTCACCTGAACGTTGTTGGCCACGATGCTGCTCGCCATGATCGGTCGGAACAGCTGCGGATCGTCGATGTAGCCCTCACCGTTCCGCGCGCGGCGCACACCATCCTCGGCGCGACGGAGCATGCCCGCGGGGACCATCTCCGCCGCGAGATTGGGAGTGCGGACGACGGCGACGCCCGCCACGAGCGCCGGGAGGAACAGCAGCGTCGCCGCGAGCGCGATCGGTGCCGCGGAGCGCCGCACCTCACGCGGGACGTCGGTGACGAGGAACCGCAGCGATGCGCGCAGCGGCATCCGGCGGTCGCGGTAGAGGAGATTGTGCGCGCCCGCGACCAGACGAGCGAGGTGGAACAGCTCGTCCACCTCGCGGCCTCCGGCCGCCGTGCGGAGTCGCGCGAGGTCCGCCGCCACCGCACGGTACTCGGCGACGAACTCGCGGACCCCGTCTTCGGCGAGGGCGCGGAGGCCGCGCTTCTGCGCGACGGCGAGCTGGCTCGCGAATCCGTTCCAGCGGGACAGGTTGGCCGCGATGAGCGCCTGGCGCTCTCGTCCCGCGCCGGTCTCGCCACGCGACGAGATGCCGCGCGCCCGCGCCTGCTGCTCGCGCTGGTGCAGCGCGGCGAGCCTGGTGAGCGGAGCGCGATCGTCGCCGGCGAGCGCGGTGGCGAACCGCTCGACGAGCTGGCCGGCGAGCACCCCGCGCCTAAGGGGATCGAGGTGCGCGGACCGCTCCATGAACCGATCCAGCACCCGGAACTCGTCCTCGCTGAGCGCCGTCTGGAGGGTGGGTGTCTCCGACGCGTCCAGGGCGGTCGACGGCGCGATGGCGGCGGCTCTCGGCGGGCGGAGCGCTTCGCGCACCACGATCGTGCCGGCGACGAGATCACCGAGGCGCTGGCCGCGACGCGTGGCGAGGATGCTGCCGAGGCCAACGAGGTAGAAGAAAACCGGCTGCATGTCGACGAAGCGCACCAGGTTGCGCACCGCCGACGCGCCGAAGGTGACGGAGAACCCACCCTCGCGCACGACCCGGAGCCGGTGAATCCGCTTGCCCGGCGTCTGGCCGTCCATCAGCCCCTCGAACAGCACGTAGTAGCCCCAGAGCACCGCGAACTGGGCGAGGATCAGGACCGCCGCCGCCCAGCTGATGCCGGCGGGCGTGGCCGAGGGGACACGTGGCTCGAGGGCGATCAGTGCGACGACGAGCGCGATGAGCGCGACGGCGCAGATCGCGTAGTCGGTGAGCGCGGCGAGCACCCGAGAGCCGACGCCGGCGACGGAGTAGCTGAGGAGGACGAGCTCCGGCGTCTCGACGTCGACGGTCTGCTCCAGCGGGCGCGCGGTGGTGGCCATGCCGGAAGCTGCACGGCCTCGCGCATCGGAACAAGGCGGCGGTTATCTTTGGCTCGACCTTCACCTGTCCTTCATGCGCGTCCTGCTGCAGCGTGTATCGCGCGCCGAAGTGCGCGTCGGCGATCGGGTGTCCGGCCGGATCGGGCGGGGATTCCTGCTGCTCGTCGGGCTGACGCACACCGACGACGAAGCCGCGCTCGCCTGGATGGCCGACAAGGTCATCGGGCTCCGGCTGTTCGGCGATGCCGACGACAAGATGAACCTCGCGCTGGCCGACGTCGGCGGTGCGCTGCTCGTGGTGTCGCAGTTCACGCTCTACGGCGACGCCGTGAAGGGGCGCCGGCCGAGCTTCATCGACGCGGCGCGGCCCGAGACGGCGATTCCGCTGTACGAGCGCTTCGTCGCGTTGCTGCGCGAGCGAGGGCCCCGGGTGGAGACCGGAGAGTTCGGCGCGATGATGGACGTGGAGCTCGTGAACGACGGACCGGTGACGCTATGGCTGGAGCGATGAGCGCGCCGCGGGTGATCCTCGCGTCGCAGTCCCCTCGGCGCCGGGAGCTGCTGCAGCTCGTCGGCATCCCTCACGCGGTGCAGCCCGCGGACGTCGATGAGGTGTACAGGCCGGGTGAAGAGCCAATGGCGCACGCACGGCGCCTGGCGCGCGAGAAGGCGGCGACGGTGGCCGCCGCCGACCCGGAGGCGCTCGTCGTGGGCAGCGACACGATCGTCGTCGTCGACGGTGACGTGCTCGGCAAGCCTCGCGACGAGGCGCACGCGGCAGAGATGTTGACGCGCCTCTCCGGCCGATCCCACGTCGTGATGACGGCGGTCGCCGTGCGGTGGGGCGGCCGCGAGCGGTCGGCGGTCGAGGTCGTCGGCGTGACCTTTCATCCGCTCACCGTCGAGGACATCCAGGCCTACATCGCCACTCGCGAGCCGATGGACAAGGCCGGCGCGTACGGCATCCAGGGATTCGGCGCGACGATCGTGGAGCGCGTCGACGGCGACTACTTCGCCGTGATGGGCCTCCCGCTCCAGCGCACGGTTCGGCTGATGGCCGAGCTGGGGGTGCGCTACCGGTTCGGCGGCGCGCTGGCGGTGGACGCGCCGGCGTAGGCGACGCGCCAGCGCTCGACCCGATCGAGCACGTCGCGCACGGTGATGCGCGCCATCCGGCCCGGCCGGTTCTCCATCGAGATCGGATAGTCCTCGCCGGGCTCGCCGTACGCGTCGATCAGCAGATCGTGGAAGCGGCGGTATGGCCCGACGCGCTTCGGGTTGGTGTAGCCCATGAGCGCGATCACCGGTCGGTCGAGGGCGACGGCCATGTGCAACGGCCCCGTGTCGGGGGAGAGCGCGAGTGCGGCGCCGTCGAGGATGCCGACGAGGTTGCGGAGCCCCGAGCCCAGCGCGGACACGACCGGGACGCGCGCCCGGTCGAGGATGGTGCGCTCGGCCGCGAGCTCCCGCCCGGAGCGCCCTCCCACGAGCACCGGCTGCAGCCCGAAGTCGCCGTAGAGCGCATCGCTCACCTCGGCCCAGCGCTCGGGGAGCCAGTCCTTCTCCGCCTTGCTCGTGCCGACGACGATCGGCGCGATGGGACGATCGAATTGCTGGAAGAACGAGCGCTGCCACGCGCGTTCACCGTCCCAGGGGCCGAGGTCCCAGGTCACCGGCTCGTGCGGGATGTGCAGCGCCTCGAGGAACTCGAAGTACTGGTCCTGGACGTGCTGGCCGTCGCGCGGCGGGATGCGGTCGGTGGTGAACAGCCAGTTGAGATCGCGCGCGCGCGTACGGTCGAAGCCGAGCTTCACCGGCGCGCGGGTGAAGGACGTGACGATGCCGGCCTTGAAGTAGACCTGGAGCGCCAGCACGACGTCGAAGGGCCGCGTGGCGAGGGCGCGCCGCACGGCGAGGTACGCCCGCCAGCCGAGCGCGCGGTCGAACTCGACGATCTCGTCGACCGCCCAATGGCCGCGCACGAGCGAGGCCGCGCCGGGCTGGAGCACCCAGGTGACGTGGACTCCTGGCACGTGCCGCTTCAGTGCCGTGAGGACGGGCAGGACGTGCACCGCGTCGCCGACGGCGCTCATCATGACGATGCCGACGCGACGGGGCGGGCGGGTGAGCATGACGAAGAATAACGGTGGAGCGGA
>JABFYH010000019.1 GCA_013361335.1 Gemmatimonadaceae bacterium
TCGCCCGCCGCCACACCGCCCGCCGGCACGACGCCGATCACCGGCGGCACGCAGCGCTCGCACGAGTATCCGGAGTACGACGTGGTGCTCGACATCCCCAACGTGTGCGTGCAGAACATCCATCTGAAGGTGGATACCGTCACGGCGAAGGTCAGCCTCGACGCAAAGGTCTCCAACCTCGTGCGACTCTCCGCCGGCGCGGATGTCTTCATCGGCGACGTCGATCTGACCATCCGCGGCGTCCGCGCGCAGGCGCTGCTGCTCGTCGACCTCGACGACGTTTACCACATCGTCGACAACACGCTGACGTTCGTCGACAATCATCCGGAAGTGATCAAGCAGCTCGGCTCCACCCTCCAGAATACCGGCGGGGCGGTGGGTGGCCTCGTCGGCAACGTGGTGGGTGGCGTGACCGGCCTCCTGTTGAACACGACCCGCAACGCGTCCGGGCAGATCGTGCAGCGGCTCGTCGAGAACGCCACCGGGCAGATCGTCGAGAAGACGCTGTCGGCAGCCGGTCAGACCATCGCGCAGAAGGCGGTCGGCAGCATCCTCGATCTCCCGACGATCAGCGAGACCGCCGGCGCCGCCGGCACCGTCGTGCGTCGGGTGCGCGATCAGGCAGGCAAGGTGATCGAGTTCACCTTGAACACGGCGACGAAGGCGATCTCGAACGTGAAGCTGCCGTAAGGAGCGCCGCGGCCGCCACAGCGCGGGGCGCGCCCCGCGCTGTGGCGCGATGCATGCCTGTGCCGGCTTCATGCTCCTCACGCCCAAGCACATCCCCCGCCTCGCGGCCATCGTCGGCCTGTTCACCCGGTACGGCCTGCGCGACGTCGCGAGCCAGCAGGGGCTCATCTCGCTCCTGCCGGCGGAGGAAGACCTCCCGCCGGAGGAGGTGGCCGAACAGAAGGCCCACGCCGTCGGCTTTCGGAACCGCCTCGTCGAGCTCGGACCCGCGTACGTGAAGCTGGGGCAGGTGCTCTCCACCCGCCCCGACCTCCTCCCCGAGGCGTACATCCGTGAGCTCGAGACCCTTCAGGACGACGTCGGGCCGATCCCCTTCGAGGACGTCGAGCTGCTGATCGAGCAGGAGTTGGGGGGCCGCATCAGTAAGCTGTTCGACTTCTTCAACCCGGAGCCGCTGGGAACCGCCAGCCTCGGCCAGGTGCACGGCGCCCGGATGCGCGGCGGTCGCGAAGTGGTGGTCAAGGTCCAGCGTCCGCACATCCGTGGTCCGCTCGCTGACGACCTCGAGTTCTTCCACGAGCTCGCCGCCTTCATGGCGGAGCACACCAGCGTCGGCTCCCGCATCGACGTACTCGGCGTCATCCAGCAGATGGAACGCGCCATCGCCGAGGAGCTCGACTACCGCACCGAGGCCCGCAACGCGGCGACCTTCCGCAAATCGCTCGCGCAGTTCCCGCGCATCATGGTGCCCAAGGTGATCGAGGCCTACTCGAGCGAGCGGGTGCTCACCACGGAGCGCATCCACGGCGTGAAGGTCGACAAGGTGTCACCGCTCGCGCGGCTCGAGCACGACTTCACCCCCGTCGCCGACGAGCTCACCCGCGCGTACCTCAAGAGCATCACCCTCGACGGCTTCTTTCACGCCGACCCGCATCCGGGCAACGTGTTCGTCGTCCTCCCGGGCACGCGGAACCCGATGACCCCCGCCGAGGTCGTCGCCGGCGAGCGGCGCGACGTGCCGCGCACGGCGACCACACCCCTCGCCCAGATGGAGGTGGAGGCGCAGGCCCAGGCCGCGGCGGCTCCCATGCCGGACGACGTGGACGTGCGACTCGCCCTCATCGACTTCGGCATGACGGCGCGCCTCTCCACGACGATGCGCGATGCCGCCACGCGACTGCTGATGGCCCTCGGCGACAATCGCGGCGACGAGGTGGCGGCCACCCTCATCGAGCAGGGCCAGCCGACCCAGGACTTCGACCGCGCCGGCTACACGCGCGAGATCGCCACGCTCATCGCCCGCAACGTCGAGCTCACCGCGGCGGAGGTGCAGGCGGGTCGGATTCTGTTCGAGGTGATCGATCTGTCGTTCCAGCACGGGTTGCGGCTGCCGGCGGAGATGACGCTGCTGGCGAAGGCGCTCTTCAACCTCGACGGCGTGACCCGCGCGCTGGATCCGAGCTACACGCCCCTCGACACGATCCGCGCCTTCGGCAACGAGATCGCCGTCGAACGCGCGAGGCGCGATCTCTCGCCGCGGCGGTTGTATCAGATCGCCATGGAGGGGGGAGACTTCCTCTCCCGGCTGCCGCACCGCCTCGACCAGATCACTCGGCGCCTCGCCGACAACGATCTGGCCACCCACGTCGACGTGCCGCAGCTCCCCGCGCTCATCGTCGCGCTGCAGAAGGTCGCCAACCGCATCTTCTCGGGGCTGGTGCTCGCCGGCCTCCTCATCGCGAGCGCGCAGCTGCTCCCCTACTGGCGCACCCTTGGCACCACCGGCTTCGTGATCGCCGCCGTGCTGGGTGTCTACATGGTGCTCACCATCCTGATGAGCGACAGGAAGAACGACCGCGGCTGACAGCTCCGACCGCCGGTTATACTGCCCTCATGCCCCCTGCTCGCGCCGACGCGATCGTCGTGCTGGGTCGCGGCGTCGACCCCGACGGCGCGCTCCCCACGCTGGCGAAGCAGCGCGTGGCGCGTGCGGCCGAGCTGTTCGCCTGGGGCGTGGCCCCGCGGCTGATCTTCAGCGGCCGGTGCAGCCTGATGACGGAGACCGAGCCGCCGCGCACCGAGGCGGCCGCCATGGCCGAGTTCGCCATCGGGCTCGGCATCCCGAAGCGGGCGGTGATCCTCGAGGAGGAGTCCCGCGACACGATCGGCAACGCCTACTTCGTGCTCCGCCGCTTCCTCGAGCCCAACGACTGGATGTCGATCCGCGTCGTGACCTCCGACTTCCACATCCAGCGCACCGCGTGGGTATTCCAGAAGGTGCTCGGGCTGGGGTACGACGTGGCGTTTTCACCTTCTCCATCGGAACTCGATCACGCCACCATCGCAGCACGTGCCAGGGAAGAGAGCGACATCTCGACTTTCCTGATGGACTGGCTCGGCCCGATCCCCGACGGCGATCCGATCGGTCTCGCCCGCCTGATCTGGCAGGAGCACCCCGGCTACGCGGAGCAGCCGATCGTCTCCAAGGCCGACATCCAGTCCCGCATCGCCGCCATCGCGCGCCTCCATCGCACTCAGGACGGCGGGCCGAGGGGGCACCGAGTGCGTCAGGTTCGGATTGCCGAGCTGTAGCGTTGCGCGGTCGCTCTGAATTGCAACTACAACGGCAACGGCGACCCCACCGGCAACCCCAACAGCGAACGCGGATTGCGCGAATTGACGCGATTACGCAGATCGCTCCGCGACCGGGATACTTCCAGGCGCCCATCGGCTTGCCGAACACCCCAAAGTCATCGAGCGCTTTTGGGTCGAGGAAGCTGGCTTGGGCGCGCGGAGCCGTCGCTCCGCTGGGAGCGATCCGCGTCATCTGCGTGCATCCGCGTAATCCGCGTTCTGCCGTTCGAGCCCGGCGCGACAAGCATCCGCCTGCTGCAGGTGAATGGGCGGGCGAGAGTAGTTCTTGCATTTCGCCGCCATATGCTCTGCATCCTTCACGGCTACCTCCTGGAAGGCTCGGGCAGCAACCTGTGGACGCGCTGCGTCGTGGAATCGCTCTGCATGGAAGGGCACACCGTCCACCTCGTGTGCCAGGAGAACCACCCCGAGCGCTACGACTGCATCGCCGAGGCGTACCGCTATCATCTCGACGGAACCGTCGAGCCGATATTCGCCCGCGACGTCCCCTACCCCGGGCGCTGCATCATGCACAAGCCGCAGCTCGGCGACACGCTCCCCGTGTACGTCTGGGATAAGTACGACGAGTACCCGAACGTCGTCCCGATGGTCAACCTCGACGACGACGCCATCGAGCGCTACGTCGAGCGCAACGCCGACGTCGTCCGCCGGGTGGTGCAGCAGCACGGCGTGCACGCGATGCACGCCAACCATGCGGTGCTGATGTCCGTCGTCGCGCAGCGCGTCAGTGCGGAGACCGGCGTGCCGTACGCCGTCATGCCGCATGGCAGCGCGCTCGAGTACGCCGTCAAGCCGGACCCGCGCTTCAAGCGCATGGCGACGAGCGCCTTCACCGACGCCGGCCACATCTTCGTCCATGGCGAGGAGATGCGGAACCGTGTCGCCACGATCCTCCCCGACGTCCCCGACCTGAGCGAGAAGTTCAGCGTGCTTCCGCTCGGCGTGCACACAGCGCAGTTCGAGCCCGTGCCCCGCGAGCGGCGGCGTGAGAAGATGGGCCGCCTCTTCGTCGCCCTCAGCGAGCTGCCGCGCGGCCGCCGGCCCGACCAGCTGGAAACGATGCTGCACGATGCGCGCGCCACGACCGGTTCCTCCGCGCTCCGCCGCGTGTTCGGCGGCGTGAAGTACGAGACCAAGGCCCCCGACGCCGATCTGGAGGAGAAGCTCCAGCAGGTCGACTGGGAGCACGACGCCATCCTGCTCTTCGTCGGCCGGCTCATCTCGGCCAAGGGCATCCAGTCTGGCCTCGCCGCCCTGCCCCTGCTCCTCGCCGAGGACCCCGGCATCCGGCTCATCGCCGTGGGACATGGTCCGCTGCGCGAGCCCATGGAGGCCTTCCTCTGGGCGCTGGAGCACGGCGATCGCGACCTCGTCACGCGCATCGTGGACTGTGGCCGCATGCTCGAGGGCGATCCCGACGGCACCGGCAACTCGCAGGCCCTCGGCAAGGTGAAGTGGTTCTTCAGCGATCTCGCCGAGCGTGGCGAGCTGGATCGCTACTTCGAGCTCGCCCGTGAGCACGTGCGCGCCGATCGCGTGATCTTCACCGGCTACCTCACGCACCAGGAGCTGCAGCACCTCTTCCCCTGCTGCGACGCCGGGATCTTTCCGTCCATCGTGAAGGAAGCCGGCCCGCTCGTCTTCCTCGAGGCGCTCGCATCGGGATGCTTTCCCCTCGGCACCTACTTCGGTGGCATGAAGGCGAGCATCGACGCCATCGCCGATCTCTTCCCGCCCGAGATCGCCGCCGCGATGAAGATCGATCCGCTCGACACCGTCGCCGACATCGTCACCAACGTGTCGCTCGCCCTGCGCTTCGGCGTTCGCTACAAGGACGTGCTCAGCCGCACCGCGCAGGCGCGCTACGACTGGACCAGCGTGGCGCGCAAGCTCGCGCACGAGCTCGACAGGCTCCCACCGGTCCGGGCCGGGAGTACGCCAGTTGCATGAGGAAGGCATGATGCCTCGACGCCGTCCCGACCTCTCCCTCCGCCGCGTCACTACCCTCCTCGTCGCCCTCGGCGCCCTCGGCATTGCCTGCGGCCGCTCGACGACGGAGCCCGACGCGGCCAACAGCGTCGCGAACGCGGCGGCGAAGGTCGCGCAGGTCGCGGCGGCCGTCACCGGGCAGGACGCGCCCCTCGCCGACGATCAGCTCGACGGCAAGCACCTCGGCTTCGACACCCACACCTATCCGGGTGACAGGACGATGCGGGCGTGGAAGACGGCGGAGCACGCGCCCTACTCCTGGGTCGGCTACTACCTCGTGTCGCCCTGTCACAAGGATGCGTCGTGGAGCGGCAAGCGCCAGCCGCTCACCGGCATGGGGTGGGGCCTCGCCGCCGTGTACGTCGGGCAGCAGACCTGGGGACGCACCATCAGGCCGCTCACGGCGGAGCGCGCGGCGCAGCTCGCGAAGCAGAAGTCGTCGTGCAACGCCGACTTCCTCTCCGCGGATCGCGGCGTGGCGGATGGTCGCGACGCCATCGCGCGCACCACGACCGAAGGCTTCGCGCCCCGCTCGGTCGTCTTCCTCGACATCGAGCGCATGCAGAAGATGCCGCAGGCCATGCGCGACTACTACCGCGCCTGGGCCCGCACCCTCCTCCAGGACGGCCGCTATCTCCCCGGCGTCTACGTGCACGCCTGGAACGCGCAGGCCGTGCACGACGACCTCAAGGCCGAGTTCCTCAGCGCCGGCGTGAAGGACGAGCCGCGGATCTGGGTCGCGACCGGGCACGGCTTCGACGAGAGCAAGTCGCCGAAGGACGTCGGCTTCACCTTCGCCGGCATGTGGCAGGGGATGATCGACGTCGCGCGCGCCGTCGCGGACATCAAGCTGCCGGTGGACGTGAACGTCTCGTCGTGGATCTCGCCCTCGGACCCCGCGCGCGCCGTGGACTGAGCGCTCGCGCTCACGTGCGATGTGACGACGGCCCCGCGAGTGATCGCGGGGCCGTCGTCATTCGGGCATCGGTGCCGGACGAATCAGGCCTTCGCCTTGGCCTTCTTCTTCGAGTGCTTGGCGACCTTGGTCGTCGCCTTCGCATCGGCCTTGTCCATCTTGGCGTCCGCCTTGTCGGCGGTCTTCTCGATCTTCGCGTCCGCCTTGGCAGCGGTGTTCGCGATCTTGGTCTCCGCCTTCGCGGCGGTCTTGTCGACCTTCGTGTCGCCCTTCGCGGCCACGGCGATGCCGCCATGGCTCGAGCACGCGCCACGGCCGCCCTTCGACATGCTGCCATCCTTGCAGGTGACCTGCGCCGCGGCCTGCTGGGCCGACAGCGAAGCGGCGGACAGGACCAGGGCGCTGGACGCGACGAACAGCGTGCGGAACAGCTTCATTGCGATATCCTCGTGCATGGGTGGGAGGTTCCCGCGGCACTCGCCGCGGGAGTGGTGGGACGTGGGCACCAATTGCCCGCGCCCCGAGTAGTATTCGTGGATCGGGCGACGATGCCTGTCGTCCGGACGTGCGCCTTCAGTCGAAAGGAGATCATCACGTGACCGACACCTTCAGGAAGCCATCAGACGAGCAGCTCAAGACCACGCTCACGCCGTTGCAGTACAAGGTGACGCAGCACGAGGGGACCGAGCCTCCATTCAGGAACGAGTACTGGGACAACCACGAACCCGGCATCTACGTCGACGTCGTGTCCGGCGAACCGCTCTTCAGCTCCCTCGACAAGTTCGAGTCGGGCACCGGCTGGCCGAGCTTCACCAGGCCGCTCGCGCCGGAGAACATCAGCACCAAGACCGATCGCCAGCTCTTCATGACGCGCACCGAGGTCCGCTCCGTCCACGGCGATTCGCACCTCGGCCACGTGTTCGACGACGGCCCCAAGCCGACCGGTCTTCGGTACTGCATGAATTCCGCGTCGTTGCGCTTCATCCCGGCGAGCGAGCTCGAGGCCCAGGGCTACGGCCAGTACGCCAGGCTGTTCGCCGGAACGACCGCGACGTAGCATCACGCGACGTTCGTCCTGGGGCGGCGGGTGCAGACTGCACCCGCCGCCGCCTTTTTCCTACGGCTTCTTGTACTCCGAGGCCTTGGCGTCCTTCTTGTCGGCCTTGGTTTCCTTCTTCTCAGCCTTGGCTTCCTTCTTCTCGGCTTGGGCTTCCTTCTTCTCGGCCCTGGCTTCCTTCTTGTCGGCCCTGGCTTCAGCCTTCTCCATCGCGGCCGTCTCGTGCTTGTTGCTGACCACCGAGCCGTCCATGGCGTCGATCTGAACCTCGTCGATGCCGGACTTGCCCTTGGTCGCGATGTCGAACGAGTACACGAGCTTGCCGTTCTCGCGCTCGAGCTCGTGCTTCCGCACCTTGCCGCCCGGGACCTGCGCGAGCGCGGTGGCGCGCGCCGCCTTTTCGGTCACCTTCGCCTCCTTCCTGAGCTGCGCGACGGTCTCGTGCGTCGTCGTCGTCGCCGGCTTCGTCGCCTGCGCGGACACCGAGGGCGCCGCGAGCGCCACGGCAGTCATCGCTGCCAGGATCGTCATACCACGCGTCGTCTTCATGACTTCCTCTCTCAGGTGGATGGAATCACCGCGCCCGCACCCGCGGGACGTGGCCGTGCCGCTCCCTGCGGAGCCAGTCGATAGTCGCGGCCGCGCACGGCCACGAGAAAGGTCGGGACCAGATAGAGCGTGATCGGTGTGGAAAGGGCCAGCCCACCGATCACCGCGAGCGCCAGCGGCCGCTGCATCTCGCTCCCCGCGCCCAGGCCGAGCGCCAGCGGCAGCAGCCCGAACAGCGTGCACAACGTCGTCATGAGGATGGGACGGAGCCGCACCCGCCCGGCCTCGAGCAACGCCGGCTCGAGAGTCTCGCCCGCCGTCAGCATGCGATGGTGCGTGAAGTCCAGCAGAATGATGCCGTTCTTCACGATCAGGCCGACGAGCAGGATCAGCCCCATGAACGACGACACGTTCAGCGGCGTCCCGGTGATCCACAACAGCAGCATCGCTCCGACGAACGAGATCGGCGCCGCCGCGAGCACCACCAACGGTTCCACGAACGAGCGGAACTGCAGCACCATCACGCCGATCACGGCGGCCACCGCCAGCGCCAGCACCGTCAGGAGCGAGCGGAATGCCTCGGCCTGACCTGCCGCCTGCCCGCCGATCTCCGTGCGGATGCCGTTCGGCGGCGGATGCTTCGCGAGCACCGCGTTCACCTGCTGCATCACGCCGCCGAGCGAGCCGCTCACGTCGCCGGTCATCGTGATCATCTGCTGCTGGTTCTCGCGGGTGTACGCGGCGCGCGCCTCCGTCGCATCGAACGACGCCATCGCCGCCAGCGGCGCGGTGGTTCGCCTCGACGACACGGCGACCGGCAGCGCACCCAGACGCAGCGCGTCGTTGCGCACGGCGTCGGGGGCGCGCACCCGCACGCCGATCGAGCGGTCCTGCAGGCGGACCTGGCCTGCCTCCACCCCGAGCAGGGCGCCGCTCACCGCCGCCCCCACCTGCTCGGGTGTCAGCCCCGCGCGGTTCGCCTCGGCGCTGTTGATCTGCATCATCAGCTCGGGCGACTTCTCGCTCACGCCGCTGTAGAAGTCCTCCATCCCTTCCACCTTCGACAGCTCAGGCTCCATCGACTTGGCGTAGGTCTCCAGCGCGTCGAGATCCGCGCCGAACAGCTTCACCTCCACCGGGCGCGCCGCGCCGGCGAGATCGTTGATCACGTCGCCGAGGATCTGCACGAACTCCACGCGGAGCCGCGGCACCGAGGTCTCGATCTTCGTCCGGACGCCGTCGATCACCTCCTGGCTCGAGCGGCTGCGCTCCCCCTTCGGCTTGAGCCGCGCCACGATGTCGCCCACGTTCTGCTCCGTGGCGAACAGCCCGAGCTCGGCGCCAGTGCGGCGCGAGATCCCATCGACCTCCGGCGTCGCGAGGAGGATCTTCTCGACGAGATGGACCTGCCGGTCGGTCTCGGCCAGCGCCGTGCCGCCCGGGCTGTAGTAGTCGAGCACGAACGCCCCTTCGTCGATCTCGGGCAGGAAGCCCGTCGGGACGAGGCGATAGACGAGGAAGCCGGCCACGATCATCAGCACGGCGCCGATGATCATGAGACGCGTGTGATGGAGCGCGCCGTCGAGCGAGCGCGTGTACCGCTCGGAGAGCGCGTCGATGCCGCGGCCGATCCTGGCCAACAATCCAGGCCGCGCCGCCGCTGCTGCCGACGGTTCCACCTCGGCCTGCAGGAACGCCTCGGCGAGCAGCGGGATGATCGTCACGGCGAGGATCAGCGAGACGAGCACGGCGATCGTCAGCGTGATCGAGAGCGCCTTGAAGAACTGCCCCACGACGCCCTCGAGCAGCCGCAGCGGCAGGAAGACGACCACCGTCGTGATCGTGGACGTCGTGACGGGAACGATCAGCTCCTGCACCGCCTCGCGGATCGCGCGGTCCCGGTCCGGTGTGAAGCCGAGATGGCGCACGATGTTCTCGCTGACCACCACCGCGTCGTCGATCACGATCCCGATCGCGATCGCCATCGCGCCCAGCGTCATCAGGTTGAACGTCTGCCCCACGAGCGACATCGCGAATACCGTGATCGCCAGCGTCAGCGGGATGGACGCCGCGCTGATGGCCGTGACGCGGCCCTTGCGCAGGAAGAGGAACAGGATGACGACCGCGAGGAGCGCGCCGATGAGCATCGCGTCGCGCACCGAGGTCGTCGCCTCGCGCACCAGCGACGCCTGGTCGTACACCGGCTTGAGGATGACCCCCTTCGGGAGCGACTTCTGCAGGGTCGCTGCCGCTTTGCGCACGCTGTCGGCGATGGCGACGGTGTTTCCGCCCACCTGGCGCATGATGTTGAGCAGGGCGGCGGGCTTGCCGTCCCCGGCCACGATGCTCACGTGGTCCTCGGTGCCCAGCTCCACGGTGGCGATGTCGCGCACGCGGAGCCCGCGCCCGACGACGACCTGTGCGATGTCCTCCGCGGTCGTCGCCTCCTGTGCCGTCACCACGAGGTACTGCTTGTAGTCCTGGGCGACGCGCCCCACGGCGGCCACCGAGGTGGAGGCGCGGATCGCCGCTGCCACGTCGTCGTACGACAGCCCCTGCTCGGCCAGGCGCACCGGATCGGCGATCACTTCGATCTCGCGCACGTCCGACGCCTGCACGTCCACTCGCGCCACCCCCGGCACCCGCGACAGCACGGGGCGAACCTGGAACCGCGCGATGTCGTACATCGCCGCCGGCTCGCCCCCCTGGAGGTTGTACGAGATGATGGGGAAGAGGGAGGGGGACAACCGCTCCACCTGGATGTCCAGCCCCGGCGGAAGTGTCGACGCCGCCTGATTCACCCGCGCCTGGGTCTGCTGCAGCGCATACGCCATGTCCGTGCTCGGCGCGAAGGTCACCGAGATCTGGCTCGCGCCACGAATCGACTTCGATTGCACGCGGGTCACGCCCGGGATCACGCTGATCGCCTCTTCGATCGGCTGCGTGATCGCGAACACCACCTGGCGCGCGCCGAGCGCCGAGCCCTGGGCCACGATCGTGATGCGCGGGTACTGGAGCTCCGGATAGATCGCCGAGGGGAGCTTGGTCGCCGCCCAGATCCCGGCCGCGCACAGCAGCGCGATCACCAGGTACACGAAGCGGCGCTGGCCGGCCACGGCTCCGGCGAGCGTCCAGCGCTCCTTCTCCGGATGCTGCACCGCCGCGCTCACGGCTTGACGGGCACCGGGCGCGCGACCTTTGCGCTGTCTGCCAGCCCGTAGGCGCCCTGCGTCACCACGACCTCGCCGCCCTTCAGCCCGTCCGTGATCTCGACCTTCGCTTCGGTGCGCCCGCCGACTTTCACGTCGCGAGCGTGGGCCGTACCGGTGTTGTCCACCACGAACACCCGGAAGCTTCCCGGCTCCTCGGCGGGCACGATCGCTTCCGTCGGCACCACCACGGCGTTCGCACGCGTCTCCACGGCGATCGTGCCGAGCACGCTCTCACCGAGCCGCAGCGCGCGCACCGGCGTCGTGACGGTCACCCGGATCTGTACCGACCGCGAGCCGCTGTCCACGGCCACACCGACGGAGGCGACCGTACCCGTACCGACCCGCTCCCCGCCGGCCTTGTCCCCCGCCGACAGGTCGACGCGTCGCCCTGGCAGGATCGACGCCGCCTCGTTCGGTCCGAGCGAGAGCACGACGTCGAACGCCGAGGGGTCCGCGACCTCCACCAGCACCTGACCGGCGTCCGCGGGAGCGCCGAGCACCGCGGCCATCCGGGTCACCACGCCGCTCACCGGTGAGCGGAGCACGGAGAGCTGGGCAGCCCGCTGCGCCGTCACGGCATCGCTGCGCGCCTTCGCCAGGTCGGCCGCCGCGGTCTCCGCATCCTTGCGCGGGACGATCCCTTCATTGGCCAGCCGCTGCGCGCGCTCGTAATTGCGCTGCGCGGCGGAGAGCGCCGACTGCGCCGCGCCAGCGGCAGAGGTGAACTGCGCCTGCTCGAACTCCACCAGCGGCTGGCCGGCGCCGACGCGCTGACCTTCCGCCACGTGCACCCGCGCGATGCGCGTGGCCGAGGGCGCGCTCAGCGCCGCATAGCGCCCGGGCCGTCCCACCACGCTCCCGATCGCCGTCAGAGTCCGAGTGAACGGCTCCACCGTCGCCGCGGCGGTCTTGGCGGCGACGACGGGGGTGACCTCGTCCTCCGCCGTTGCATCCGAGCCCTTGCACGCGATGCCGACGAGCGCCAGCGTGCCGATCACCGCGGTTGAGCGGAGGCGGAACATGGCGTGCGTCCTCACGGCACCGTCACCGGCTGGGTGAGCGCGCGCAGCTCCGACTCGAGCGTCATCAGCGCCGCCAGGTCGTCGACGTACTGGCCCAACACGTCGCGCGCCGCACGGCGCGCTTCCAGCACCGCGGGCAGCGCCGACGCGCCTTCGCGGTAGGCCGTGAGCGACTTCGCCGCGACGCGCTCGGCGCGCACGACGAGGTCCTGGTCGCGCACGAGCCGGGCGCGCAGCGACTCGCGCTCGCGCAGCCCCTCGACCAACCGCTGCTGCACCAGCAGCCGCGCTGCCGCGAGCTCGGCTCTGGCGCGATCGCGCTCGGCCTGCGCCTGCGCGATCGGTCCGCGATTGCGGTCGAACAGCGGCAGCGGGATCGATACGCCGAAGGTGGGCAACAGCTCGTGAGCGCTGTCGCTGGCCGGGTCGCCCCATTCCACCCCCGCCTGCAGCGACGGCGCGCCGAACACGCTCCGCCGCTCGCGCACCACCGCGAGCTCCGCGGCCTGCAGCGTCGCCTCCGCCGCGGCCACGCTCGGCGCGCCGGCGATCGCACTCGACGTACGGGCCGAGGGCAGCAGCAGCGCGCCGGTCGTCGCGCTGTCGAGGGTGCGCAGGAATCGGGTCGTCTCTTCCGGCGCGAGGCGCAGCGAATCCACGAGCACGATCGTGGCGCTGTCGGCCGGGATGCCCATCAGCGTCTGCACCGTGAGCACGGTGCTCATGTACGTCAGGGAGTCCGTCGCGGCGACGTTCGACTGCTGACCCGCCGTGATGGTCGCCAGGTCGACGTCCAGGTCGCTCGCGTCGCCGGCATCACGGCGCGCGGCCGTCATCGTGCGCAGGCTGTCGGCGTCGCGCGCCGTCTGCCGCGAGAGGCGGAAGCGCGCGTGGGCCGCCAGCGCCATCGTGTACGTCGTATCCACCTCCAGCAACGCCGCCGTGCGCTCCGAGACGAAGCGCAGCCGCGCCGCGCGCGCCGTTGCCCGCGCCGCGCCCACCCGCGGACCACGCACCCAGGGGGCGTCCACCGGGACGTCGAGGATGAGATGGTTCTGCGGCGTGTCCTTGCTGCGCGTCGCGGCGAGCGTCGGGTTCGGCAGAGCGCGGGCCGTGATGAGGGCGGCACGCGCCGCAGCGGTGTCCGCCCGCGCCAGCGCCACCCGAGGCCCGGCCGCCAATGCACGGCGTGCTGCCTCGGCGCGTGTCACGGGTTGCGCGCCGGCGAAGCGGGGCAGATGCGTGAGGCAGAGCGTAGCAGCGACCAGCACGTGACACAGGCGCGACAGGAGGGACGAGCTCACCCCCCCTAGGCTAGCATCGTGACCTGTCAGGACTATTACAGAATCGTCACCCGTCGAGGGGCGGGACGGGCCGCGGAAATACCACGGTGGCGCGGACCCCCTGACCGGGCTGGGACGCGATGTCCACCCGGGTCCCGTGCTCCGCCGCGATCCACTGCGCGATCGAGAGGCCGAGCCCCGCCCCCCCGTTGCGGGACCGTGACTGATCCCCGCGGTAGAAGCGCTCGAACACGTGCGGCAGGTGCTCCGCCGGAATGCCGGGCCCTGTGTCCTCCACCGTGACGGTGGGCTGCGGCCGTGGCGTGACCCGCACCCGGACCGCGCCACCCGACGGGGTGAACTTCACGGCGTTGTCGAGCAGGATGACCACGAGCTCGCGGACGAGGGCCGCGTCGCCGAACACCGCGGTCTCCTCGAACTCCTCCACCTCGAGCGTGACCCCCGCTGCCTGCGCCAGCGTGCGCACCGAGACCGCGGCGTCGATCACCACGTCGTCGAGAAAGAAGCGCGTGCGGGCCACCGGACGCTCGCCGGCGTCGGCGCGGGCCAGCATCAGAAGATCGTCCACCACGCGGCCGAGCCGGCGCGCTTCGTGGCCCATGCCGCGCACCACGGCCGCGTATTCGTCGGGCGACCGCGCTGCCTGCAGCGCGACGTCGGCGCGGGTTCGCAGGACGGAGACCGGCGTGCGCAGCTCGTGCGCGGCGTCGGCCATGAACCGGCGCGTGTACACGATGGAGCGCTCTACCGGCGCCGTGGACTTCTGTACCAGGAAGTACCCGCCGGCGAGCACGAGCACCACCGCGGCGACGGCCGCTCCGCCGAACGCGGCGATCAGCGCCGCGAACCGATCGGCGAGCTCCACCTCATCCGCCACCGCGGCGGCCACGAGCAGCTGCCCCGACGCCAGGCGAAATGCCTGCGCGTGCAGCCAGAGCGTGTGATCCTGCCCGATGTCCCTCTGATCGTCGAACGTCCCGTCCTGCGCGGCGTGGCGTGCGGCGGACCGGATCCAGTGGGTCGCCGAATCGGGCCGCACCGGCGCACCGGCGCTGTCGAGGAGGTACAGGATGCGGTCGGGGATGTGGAGCTCGTCCACCGCATCCACCACGTCGCCCTGCGCGGTCTTCAATTCCCGCTCCCGGATCCGCGCCGCGCCGGCCAGCTCCTGCGTCGCCTCGGCCAACGAGTCGGTGAGCTGCCGCTCGAACTGCCGGTGGATCGCCACGTACAACCCGCCGCCCAGCAGCAGGAGGATCAGGCCGAAGGTCGCGGCGTACCAGGCCGTGAGGCGCCGTCGGAGCCGCGCCAGCGGTTGCATCGCCTGACGCGCCATCAGACGCCCAGTCGGTAGCCCGCGCCCCGCATCGTGTGGATCAGCTTCGGCTCGAAGTCGTCGTCCAGCTTGCGGCGCAGCCGGCGCACGAGCACCTCGAGCACGTTCGTGAAGGGATCGTGGTTGTCGTCCCACACGTGCGCCGTGATCGTCGCCCGGTCCAGCACCTCGTTGGGATGCAGCGCGAAGCACTCCAGCAGCGCGAACTCCTTCGCCGTCAGCTCGATCGAGCGGCCGCCCCGATGCGCGCGCTTCGCCGCCAGGTCGATCTCCAGGTCGGCGACCCTCACAGTACGCGGCGCCAGCGCCGGCCGCCGGCGCGCCAACGCCCGCACGCGCGCCAACAGCTCCTGCAGCGCGAACGGCTTGGTGAGATAGTCGTCGGCGCCCGCGTCCAGACCGGTGACCCGGTCGTCCACCGCATCGCGCGCGGTGAGCATCAGGATGGGCGTCGTGACGCCCTCGGTGCGGAGCACGCGGCAGAGCTCGAACCCCGACCCACCGGGCAGCAGCACGTCGAGCAGAATCACGTCCTGCTCTTCCAGGCGGGCGGCCCGCAGCCCGTCGGGGAAGGTTCCGGCGATCGTGACTCGCGCGCCGGCTTCGCGCAGCCCCGCCGCCACCTCGCGCGCCAGCTCCGCGTCGTCCTCCACGAGGAGGGCGCGCATCATCGGAAGTAACCTCGCTGAGACATGATCGGTGTACGTGACGGAGGAAGCGGCCGAGGGCCGCGCTGGCTGAACTTGCCATGCGCGCGTCCGCACCGCCATCGTACCCCGCACCCATCTCCCAGGAGCCGTCCTCGTGATCCGTTCGTCGTGGTCCCTGCTGCTCGCCGGGCTTGCTGCCCTCCCCGTCGCGGCGCAGGCGCCGCAGCCGCTCGCGCCACATCAGCGGCTCGCGCGCGAGGTCTACCGCGAGCTGATCGAGATCAACACCGCCGATTCCGTCGGCTCCGTGACGCGGGCCGCGAACGCGATGGCGAAGCGGTTCCGTGACGCCGGCTTTCCGGCCCGCGACGTCCAGGTCCTTGTGCCGGCGGGCAAGCCCACCAAGGGCAACCTCGTGGTGCGCTACCGCGGCCGCAGCGGGTCGAGCGCCAAGCCCATCCTCCTCCTCGCGCATCTCGACGTCGTCGCCGCGCTGCGGAGCGACTGGACCCTCGACCCGTTCGTGCTCACCGAGCGCGATGGCTACTTCTACGGGCGCGGGACCGGCGACGACAAGGCGATGGCCGCCATCTTCGTCGCCAACCTGCTGCGCGACCGGAAGAACGGATGGGTGCCCGACCGCGACGTCATCCTCGCGCTCACCGCGGACGAGGAAGGCGGGGACGCCAATGGCGTGGACTTCCTGATCGACAAGCATCGCGCGCTGATCGATGCGGCGTACGCGCTCAACGAAGGCGGCGGCGGCTCGCTGCGTGACGGCAAGCCCTTCCTCAACAGCGTCCAGGCGGCGGAGAAGGTCTACGCCGACTTCACCCTCACCGCGCGCAACCGCGGCGGCCACTCCAGCGTGCCCCGCCCCGACAACGCCATCTACGAGCTCGTCGACGCGCTCGCGCGGGTGGCGCGCTACCAGTTCCCCGTGCAGCTGAACGAGGTGTCCCGCACCTTCTTCGAGCGCACGGCCGCCCTCGAGACACCGGAGACCGCCGCCGCGATGCGCGCCGTCGTCGCCAATCCGTCGGACAGCGCCGCCGTCGCCGTGCTCGCGCGCGACCCGCGCTACAACTCGATGCTCCGCACCACCTGCGTCGCCACGCGGCTCAGCGGCGGACACGCGTACAACGCGCTGCCGCAGACGGCCACGGCCAACGTCAACTGCCGCATCGTTCCCACGTCGAACCCGCGCGAGGCGCGCGAGGCGCTCGTCCGCGTCGTCGCCGACACCGGCGTCCACATCACCGAGACGATCCCGCTCGGCGACCGCGGCGATCCCATTCCGAGCCCGCTCACGGCGGAGATCATGGATCCGGTGACGAGCATCACGCACGAGCTCTTCGGGGACACCGTGCCCGTCATTCCCGTCATGTCCACCGGCGCCACCGATGGTCGGCGGCTCCGCTCGGCCGGCATTCCGACGTATGGCGTGAGCGGGCTGTTCGGCGATCCGGCCGATTCCCGGGCGCACGGCCGCGACGAGCGCATGCTCGTGAAGTCGTTCTTCGACGGACAGGAGTTCCTGCACCGCCTCGTGCACCGGCTGGCCGGGGGTCAGCCGATCACCTGAGCGACGCCCCGCCGGAACGAGCGAGCCCGCCGGAATCTTTCCCGGCGGGCTCTACGCCATTGTCCTCTCTCCTCGATCCCTTCGCTCCGGACGGCGGCGCGCCACGCTGCTGCGCACATCGCGCGCCATTCGCGCTCGCGGTGCACGACTTCCGTGTCGGTGCCTATCATTGGAGCATGTCGCTCTCTCGACGCTCGGCTGGGTCGTCCTCGGCGCGCATGTTCGGCGCCCTGCTCCTTACGGCCGCGGCTGCCTGCGCGCGGACGCCCGTCACGCCGGAGCCCGTGCCCGCCCGCACTCCCGTTCTCGTCATCCCGACGCCCGGCCCACCGCCGCCGCGTCTTCCCACCGTCGTGGGCCTGATGCCCGCGCATCCGACGACCGTCGGCATGGACTCCACGCTGCCGGCGCGGCTCGACAGCATCGTCCGCGTCGCCATCGCCGAGGGCGCCGCGCCTGGCGCGACCGTCGCGGTTGGACGGTACGGACGGCTCGTCCACCTCAAGGGCTACGGCACCCTCGACTACACCGCCGGCTCCCCGGTCGTCGACGCCAACACCATCTACGATCTCGCCTCGCTCACCAAGGTGATCGCCACGACCACGTCGGCGATGATCCTCGAGGAAACCGGCAAGCTCGATCTCGACAGGACCGTGCGCACGTACCTGCCCGAGTTCGACGCGGCGGACAAGGCGGCGGTCACCGTGCGAATGCTCCTCACCCACACCGGTGGCCTCGAGGCCGGCGCGCCCCTCTACCGGCAGGCGCGGGGGCGCGCCGAGTACCTCAAGGAGATCAACGCCCGCCCGGTGGCCTATCCCCCCGGCAGTCAGACGGTGTACAGCGACTGGGACATGGTCGTGCTCCAGGCCGTCATCGAGCGTGTCGCCGGGATGTCGCTCGACAACTTCGCCGACGGCCACCTGTTCAAGCCGCTCGGCATGAGCGATACCCGATTCGCGCCGGACACCAACGACCGCGCCTACCGGCAGCGCATTGCGCCGACCACGGCGGACGAGCTGCGGGGCGGTCCCCTCCAGGGCGTCGTGCACGACGCCAACGCGTGGGCGATGGGTGGCGTCTCGGGACATGCCGGCCTGTTCTCCACCGCGCGCGACATCGCCATCTTCGCGCAATGTCTGCTCGATGGCGGGACGTACGCCAACGTGCGGATCGTCGCGCCCCAGACGGTCGCGCGGTGGACGTCGCGTCAGACCGGCCTCGCCAGCCGCGCCCTCGGGTGGGACACCCCGGCGCCGGCGTCGAGCGCGGGCCGCTACTTCTCTCCGCGCAGCTTCGGCCATACCGGCTTCACCGGCACCTCGCTCTGGATCGATCCCGAGCGCGGGATGTTCGTCGTCCTGTTGATGAACCGGGTCAACTCACGCGGCGAGGCGACGCGCCACACCCAGCTCCGCCGCGACGTCTCCGACGCCGTCCAGCGTGCCGTGCTCGATGCGCCGCTGGTGGAGTGGGAAGCGCTGCGCTAGCCAGACCGTCCGACCGTCCGACCGTCACTCCGGAGCGACGAACCGCTTCCCGGGCAGTCGTTCCGCCATGTCCTTGAGCGCGGTGAAGCGCGCCGAGAGGGGCACGAACTGCTGGAGCGCGGGGTGCGCGCCGAAGCGGTGCACCACGTCCCAGGTGCTCGGGTCGCGCTCCGCCAGCGTGGCCGCGCAGTCGGCCACCAGCCACGCGGCCGCGTACACGTCCATCGGCTCGAGACGCTCGACGGCCATATGGAACCGCTTGTGCGCGGCGTCGAAGCGGCCCGCGAGGGCGTCGATCCGGATCGCCAGCGACTCGAGCAGCTCACGTCCCTGGAACCACCAGTCCGTCCGGCCGGCGAAGATCCGATAGGCCGCGTCGAGTGCCGCATGCGCCGCCGGCACCGTGTCCAGGCGCAGCGCGGCCAGCCCCGCGCCGGCATGCGCGCCAACGGCGATGTCCTCCGCCCCCAGCTGTTCGGCGAGGGTCGACGTCTCGCGGTAGATGCGCGCGGACTCCACCGCGTCGCCGCGCTCGCGCTCGAGGTTGCCGAGGTTGTACAGCGAGATGAGCCGGTGCGCGTTGTTGCGGAGCGTCGTGTAGAGCCGCAGCGCCTCCTGCAGCGCCTCGTGCGCCGAATCGAAGTCACCGCTGCGCAAGCCGATCACGCCGAGATTCACCGAGGCGTTCGCCGCCACGTCCAGCGTCTGCGCGTCGCGCGCGAGCGTCAGCGCGGCGCGGAACGCTTCGGCGCCACCCTGGTCGTCCCGCGAGCGCATCCGCGCCGCGCCGAGCGACAGGAAGGCGCGCGCTTCCATCGCGCGGTCGCCGCGGCTGCGGGCGCGCTCGATCAGCTTGAGCACCAGCGTGCCGACGTCGTCCGGACGGACCATCAGCAGGGTGTTCACCAGACGGTGCATCGCCTCCAGCGAGAGCGCCTCGTCCCCGTTCTCTTCGGCGATCCGCAGCGCTCCCTCGGCGATCCGCACGGCGTCCTCGGTCTCGCCCGTGCGCACGAGCGTCTGCGCGAGCAGCATGCGCGTCTGCACGATGTCGGCGCAGCTCCCCACCTTCTCCGCCGTCGCCAGCAGCTCGCGGCACTCCATCGCCGACTCGCGCGCGCCCTGACCGAGCTTCACCCGCGCCTGGAGGCGGCGCAGCTCCACGGGCACCGCCTGGCTCGGCTTGCTCATGAACGTCGGCGATGCCAGGATCGCGTCGCAGGACCGCTCCACGTCGCCCCAGCGGCCTGACTGCTCGGCGGCGCGGGCGATCTCGTCGTGCACGGCCACCCGCTCGTCGTCGGTCTGCGCATGCTGCAGCGCATGGCGGAGGAACTCGGCCGCCTCGTCCAGGGCGTACAGCCCCATCGCGCGGGAGGCGGCGCGGCGGCACCAGGCGTACGCCTTGGCGGAGTTGCCGCTCCGCGCGTAGTGCGACGCGATGCGGTCGATTGCGTTGGGCGAGCGGACGGCGAGGACGTCGGCGATCTGCTCGTGCTTCACGCGCTGGCGCGCCGGGCTCACCGAGTGCAGCACCGCGTCGATCAGCAACGCGTGCGCGAACTGATAGGTGTCGTCGTCGTGCTCGCGCGCCGGTTCGATCACCGAGGTCGCCAGGCCGGCGTCGATCGCGTCGAGTACCGTGTCCATCGTCACCCCTGCCGCCTCCGCCAGCAGCGGCAGCGGGAAGGTCCGCCCGATGGCCGCTGCAGTGACGAGGATCTTCGTCGCTTCCGGCGTGAGCCGCGACAGCCGGCGGCCCACGAGGTCGGTCATCCCCGCCGGCAGCGAGAGCGCGCTCGGGATCGTCCACGTCCACGTGTTGCCCGCGTAGGTGAAGACGTTCTCCTCGGCCATCGTGCGCAGCAGCTGCATGACGAGGAAGGGATTGCCTTCGGTGTGGCGCAGGACGTAGTCGAGGAGATCGTCGCCGAGATCCGAGCGGTGCAGCGCGCCCTGCAGCCACTCGCGCACTTCCGCGGCGGTGAGCCGCTCGATGCGCAGCTCGCGCACCCGCTCGTCGCGGGAGAGCCGCTGGCGGCGTTCGCGCACCGGTCCGTACGCCGCCTCTTCGCTGCGGATCGTGAGGGCGATGCAGACCCGCTCGGTGGCGAGCTGCGCGAGCACGTACTCGAGCGCGTCCCAGCTCGCCGTGTCCGCCCAGTGCATGTCTTCGAGCACGATCGTCAGCGGCCGCGCCTCGCTCGCCCCGCGCAGATACGCCACCAGCTCCTCGAGCAGGCGGTGGCCCTGCAGTGGATCGAGCTGCGCCGGCATCGAGGTGGCCGGCGTGCCCGACCGCAGGGGCGTGAGCAGGCGGGCGAGCAGCGGCCATGGGCGCGCCGGCGCGATCCCCAGCTCGTAGATCCCGGAGAGCGCTTCCGCCCACACGCCGAACGGGGGACGGCTCTCGCTTTCCATCGCGCGACCGGTGACCATCACGGCGCCGCGCAGCCGCACTTCCGGCAGCAGCTGGCGCACGAGCGTGGACTTGCCGACACCGGCCTCGCCGATCACCAGGCGGGCCTGCGGCGTCCCATGCGCGCTCTGGTCGAGCGCGGTCACCAGCGAGCGCAGCTCGTTGGCGCGGCCGACGAAGCGGTTGAGCACCAGCTGCGGCGCGCCCTGGCTCTCCATCCCCGCCACGACGACCTTGTCGCGCCCCTCGCGCTTGGCCTCGAAGAGCGCGCGGTCGGCGGCGGAGAACATCGCCTCGAAGCTCTCGCCATGCTGCGGCGCGGTCGCGACGCCCACGGAGAGTGTCACGCTCATCGAGCGCTCCGGCGAATCGCGCAGCGGGATCGGCAGCTCGGCGGTGGTGCGCCGGATCTCCTCGGCGATCGCGCGGCCGCCGTCCGCATCCAGCCCGGGCAGCAGGATCACGAACTCGTCGCCGGCGTAGCGGCCCACGTACTGGCCCGGCCGGAGCTGCTCGCGGATCACCCCCACGACGAGCCGGAGGGCATCGTCGCCGGCGAGGTGGCCGTAGGTGTCGTTCACCGACTTGAACTGGTCGACGTCCACCACCAGCAGCGTCACGGGCGCCCCGGTGCGGCGACGCTCCGCCAGCACGGCCGTGATGACGTTGGTGAACGCGCGGCGCACCAGCGCGCCCGTGAGATCGTCCTCCTCGCTCACCGTCACCGCGCCGTTCTTGCCGGAGCGGCGCACGGGCATGGCGCGCTGCGCCGCGGCGGGCGCGTTCACCGTTCCGCGGCGGACCATCTCCTCGAACTTCACGAAGAGCTGCGGGTCGAACTGCTTCCCGACCTCGCGGCGCATGATCTCGATCGCCTCGAGCTGCGAGAAGGCGCGCTTGTAGCTGCGCTCCGTCGTCAGCGCGTCGTAGACGTCGGCGACGCAGAGGATGCGCGCCGGCAGCGGGATCGCGTCCCCGACCAGCCCGTCCGGATAGCCCTTGCCGTCCCACCGTTCATGGTGGCTGCGCACCATCGGCGACACGTCCCAGGGGAACTGCACGTCGGCCAGCATCTGCTCGCCCGCTTCCGGGTGCTTGCGCACCAGCGCCCACTCTTCGTCCGTGAGCTTGCCCGGCTTGTTGAGCACCTCGGCTGGCACGATCAGCTTGCCGACGTCGTGCAGCAGCGCGCCGATGCGGAACCAGAAGAGCGAGTTCTCGTCGAGGCCGGCCTTCGCCGCCAGCGCGCCGGCCAGATCCGCCACGCGCTCGCAGTGACCCTGGGTATGGATGTCCTTCGATTCGATCGATTCGCCCCACTTCCGCACGACGTCGAGGAAGTCGCCCTCGAGGCGTGCCATCCGGCGGCCCACGTCGGCCAGCTCGTGGCGAGCTCTGAGCTGCGTGAAGCAGGAGTGCGCGCGGTTGAGCGCCTGCAGCGTCTCGCGGTTCCGGCCGAGGCGCCCATACAGCTCGGCCAGCTCGCGGTTGCTGTCGCCCTCGAGGGCGAGGTCGTTCGCCGCGGCGGCCATCGTGCGCGCGTTCAACAGGTGCTCTTCGGCCGCGGCCAGGTCGCCGGTCTCGCGGGCGATGATGCCGTACACCTTTTCCGCCTCGCCGTTGGCGCGGGCATCGTCCAGATGCTCGGCGAGCGCCATCGCGCGGTCGCAGCGGCGCTTCGCCTCGGCAAAATCGCGCTTCTCGATCTGGAGCGCGGCGGAGTTCACCTCGAGCTGGATGCGCGTCGAGAGGCCGCCCAGCGCGTTGGCGATCGTGAGCGCCTCGCTGAAGGCGTCGTCGGCCGCGTCGTGGCGGCCGAGCGCCATGTTCGCCATCCCCAGGTTGTTGAGGGCGACGAGGATGTTGTCGAGGAGCGAGTAGAGCCGGCCGTGCGCCAGCGCGTCCTGGTAGTAGCGGAGCGCCTCCCGGAAGTCGCCGCGGATGCTCGCGAGGGTCCCGAGGTTGGTCATCACGTCGACCTGGAGCCGCGGATCGGTGGTGCTCGTCCCGCGCTCCAGCGCCTCGTGGAAGAGCTGTTCGGCGTGGTCCAGGTCGCCTTGCCGCCAGCGAACCGCGGCCAGCACGTTGAGGGCGTGGCCGAGGGCGTTCCGCTCGTCACCCAGCTCGGCCGTCGCCACCGCGGCCGTGGCGCAATCCTCGGCGGCCTGGTAGTCGGCGTCCACCTCGTACGACCGCGCGATCCAGCGCAGCAGCATCGAGGCGAGCGACGGTGAGGGCGTCGTGAGACTGCGGAGGGCCTGCTCGTAGAGGGTGCGGGCCTCCCCTCGGCGACCGAGCTTGTCGAGTGCCCTCGCGTCTTCGATCAGGGCGCGTGTGGACGGATGCTCCGCCGGGGATTCCACCAGGCGGAGGTGTACGGCGCGCGCGGTGCTGTCGGAGGACGATGCCACGGAAAGGCACCCAGCTCGGAGGGGGTGGAGCGTCAGTGTCCGGCGGGCCGCGGAGGAGGCGGCACCGCCAGACACTGAACGGCCCGCTCGCGCGGGCCGTCAGCGTTCAGGTACTAGACTCAGCTAGAGGCCACGATGTAACCAGACCGGGCCCCGTTGGCCGCGACCCGAACCGTGGTCTTTCCCGCCGAAGCTTTCTGCCCTGCCATCGCTGGCAAGCTCGCTGCTCCGGCCAACACTGCGACGCAGAGCGTCAATGCGATGCGACGAATCATGTGTGGGCTCCCGTACGGCAGTACACGTCTTCGCGTACCGCCCGTCAAGTGAGGATCAAGGAAGGAGACAGCGGTTTAGAACACAGTGAGCGTGGCATCGACCGTGTCCGTGAGGGACAGGACGATGAAACCGCTGAAGTGCTTGATCCGACGGAAGACCACCCGATTGACGAGGTCGACGTTGGACGTGACACTCGGATCGTTGACGGACTCGTCCACGCAGCCGGTGGCGTTGCAGTACTTCACCGTGCGGCTGGCGTCGAGCGTCGCGTCGTTGGTGACATACAGGTACAGCCCCACCGAGGCGTCCGGGCTGAACCGCAGCGCCGGCTCGAAGTCCACGCTCGGGTGATCGGTCGCGGCGTTACGCACCACCGCGGTGACCGTGAACGTGTCCCGCTGGAGCGCGCAGCTGTCGTTCCAGTACGCCGGGCCGTAGCTCGTGCTGGCCAGATCGCACACGGCGTTCGCCGGGATGTCGAGGTGGCTCGCGCCGAGCTGCAGCGCCTGCGGCTGCGACGGGTCGATCAGGAACGTGTACGTGCCGTCAGCGACGCCAACGAGCGCCTTCTGGGCCGGCGTCGGCGTGAACGGCGACGTCCGCAGCGCGGACGTCTGCTGCAGCGCGGCCGGCTTGATGCTGTCGCCGGCGCAGGCCGTCAGCAGCACGCCGACGACGGCGAGCAGGGCGAGGTTCGAAATTCGGTAGCGAGCCATCATCGGCAATCGCATCGGGTCCTCTCGAGCGTGAGCTCAGCGTAAGGGGGAATTCGCGTGATCACCACGTGATGCCTGCACCTTCGTGGCGCTACCGCCTTTGGCAATGCCGAGGCCATTTGGTGAGCTCTGCAGTTGCCGTCAAACTGACTGTCTCCTGGGGGCAACTCGCCCCGATTCGGGCATCCTGTCCAGTCCGTTCCGCTGTCTTGACCGAGTGCTTCATCTGCAAACCATCGTGCAATTCGCAACGTTTCGTGCATCCTGCAACATCGAAAATCGGCTAAGTCCCCATTCTCCGCATCGACTCGGTCAGCTGGATACAAATTGTCATGCCGACAGGTGCGGTGTATCAATTGTCGACGGTTGGACGAATGGGCCACTGGATCGGCCATTGGAGGGCCGGTCGGCCAGGTCCCGCAGGGCCGTGAAACGGGCCGCCAGCGGCACGTAATCCTGGACCGATGGGTGGGCCGCAAACCGGTTCACGACCCGCCACACCCCGGCGTCCTGCCCCGCCAGCTCCGCGGCACAGTCCGCAACCATCCAGGCAGCGGGATACACCTCCAGCATCTCCAGCCGCGACACGGCCGAATGGAAGCGTCGGCGGGCCCCGGCGACGTCCCCGTCCAGGGCCGCGATCCGGACCTCGAGCGACTCGTACAGCTCCCGACCCTGGAACCACCAGTCCACCCGCTGCCCTAGCGCCTGCCGGGCCGCCGCGAGCGCGTCCCGCGCCACCGGGGGGCGCTGGAGACGCAACGCGGCCAACCCGACCCCGGCATGGGCGCCGATCAGGATGTCGGCCGCGCCGAGCTGCTCTGCCAGCGCGACCGTCTCCTCGTAGATCGCCAACGCCGCTTCAGCGTCGCCACGCTCGCGCTCGAGGTTCGCGAGGTTGTACAGGGCGATCAGCCGATTGGTGTTGCTCCGGAGCGTCGTGTACAGCCGCAGCGCATCCTGGCAGGCGTCGTACGCCGCCACGAAGTCGCCGCGCCGGAGGTCGCTGACGCCCAGGTTCATCGAGGCGTTCGCCGCCACGTCCAGCGCATGCGCCTCGCGGGCGACGGCGAGCGCGGCACGGAACGCCTCGGCGCCCGACCGCTCGTCTCGGGTCCGGGTCCGCGCCACGCCGAGCGACAGCAGGGCACGCGCTTCGAGCGCGCGATCGCGGCGGCTGCGCGCGCCCGCCACCAGACGGAGCAGCAGGTCCACCGCCTCGATCGGGCGCACGTTGTTGAGCGTGACCGCCAACCGCAGCGTCGCTTCGCCGGCGAGCGCTTCATCGCCGCAGACGTCGGCGAGCTGCACGGACTGCTCGGCGATGCGAATGGCGTCGTCCGTCTGCCCCATCCGCGTGAGCGCCTGAACCAGCACGGAGCGGATCTGCACCATGTCGGCACAGCTGCCGAGCCGCTCGGCGACCGCCAGCATCTCCCGGCATTCGAGCTCGGTCTCCCGGGCGCCGAGGCCGAGGCGGACCCGGGCCTGCAGCCGCCGCTGTTGCGCCGGCAGCGCGCGCGAGAAGGCGTTCGCCAGGACGGGCGACGCGAGCATCGTGTCGCACCAGCGCTCCACGTCCGCCCACCGCCCCGACAGCTCGGCGGCGCGCGCCAGCTCATCGTACGCCGCTACCCGTTGCTCCTCGGTGCCGGCATGGGCGAGGGCGAGCTTGAGGAAATCGGTCGCCTCGTCGAGCGCGTAGAGCGACATCGCCCGTGCCGCCGCGCTGCGGCACCACGTGTACGCCTGTGCCGCATCGCCGCTGAGCGCGTAGTGCGACGCGACCTGGTCCACCGCCTGAGGGGTGCGCGTGGCCAGCAGGTCGGCGATGCGGCGGTGCGTGAGCCGCTGTCGCGCCGGACTCACCGAGCGCATCATGGCATCCATCAGCAGCGCGTGCGCGAACTGATAGGTGTCGTCGTCGCGATCATGGGCCGGCTCCAGCACCGACGTCGCCAGACCGCTGTCGACGGCATCGAGCACGGCGTCCATCGGCACATCGGCCGCCGCGGCGAGCAGATCGAGCCGGAACGACCGCCCGATCGCCGCGGCCGTTACCAGGATACGGTGCGCGTCGTTCGGCAGCCGAGCGAGCCGTCGGCCCACGAGATCCGACATCCCCGCCGGAAGGGCGAGGGTCGCGGGAATCGTCCATACCCACGCGCTGCCGCTGTAGCTGAACACCCGCTCCTCGACCATGGTGCGCAGCAACTGCATCACGAGGAACGGATTACCCTCCGTGTGCCGGAGCACGAACTCGAGCAGGTCGTCCCCCAGCTCGCTGCGATGCAGGGCAGCCTGCAGCCACTCCCGCACCTCGGCCGCCGTGAGCCGCTCGATGTGCAGCTCGCGGATGCGCTCGTCGCGCGAGAGCCGGCGCCGACGCTCGCGCACGACCCCGTAAGTGGCCTCCTCGCTCCGCAGCGTCACCGCGATGAACACGCGCTCCGTGGCGAGCTGCGAGAGGACGTACTCGAGCGCGTCCCAGCTCGCGGTGTCCGCCCAGTGCATGTCCTCGAGCACCAGCGTGAGCGGACGGACTTCGCTCGTCGCCCGGAGGAAGCCGACGAGCTCCTGAAGCAGCTGGTGGCCGTGGCTGGGATCGAGGGGCGGCAGGGGCACCGCCCCGGTCGTGCCCCGGAGCGCGGGAACGAGCCGCTCGAGCAGCGGCCAGGGCCGCGGCGGGGCGAGCCCCATCTCGTGGAGCCCCAGCACCAGCTCCGCCCACGGGCCGAAGGGGGGACGGCTCTCGCTCTCGAGCGCGCGGCCCGTCACCATCGCGGCGCCACGGAGGCGCACCTCCGGCAGGAGCTGCCGCACGAGCGTGGACTTGCCCACCCCCGCTTCTCCGATCACGAGGCGTCCCTGTGGCCCGATGCGACCGCTGTCGTCCAGCGCCGAGACGAGGGCGCGCAGCTCCGCGCCGCGCCCGACGAATCGGCTGAACGCAAGCTGAGGCGGGCCCTCGTTCCCCGCGCCGGCCATCACGACCGCGTCGCGCCCGGCGCGCTTGGCCTCGAACAGCGCGCGGTCGGCCGACGTGAACAGCGCCTCGAACGTTTCGCCGTGCAGCGGAGCGGTGGCGATGCCGATCGAGAGGGTGACCGACATGGACTGCACCGTGGGCTCGCGCAGCGGGATCGGCATCGCCGCCGCGATGCTGCGAACCTGCTCGGCCAGCGCGCGGGCCGCCTCGGCGTCGAACCCGGGCAGCAGCACCACGAACTCGTCGCCGGCGTAGCGGCCCACGTACTGGCCCGGTCGGAGCTGGTCGCGGATCACGCCGACCACCAGGCGGAGCGCGTCGTCGCCGGCGAGGTGCCCGTAGGTGTCGTTCACCGACTTGAAATGGTCCACGTCGACGACGAACAGCGCCACCTGCGCGCCGGTGCGACGACGCTCCGCCAGCACGGCCGCCGTCACGTTCACGAACGCGCGGCGCACCAGCGCGCCGGTGAGATCGTCCTCCTCCGAGACGACGATGGCGCCGCCTCCGCCGATGCGCCGCGCCGGCACCGCGCGCTGCGGCGTGGGCGGCGTCTTCACTGCGCCGCGACGCACGAGCTCCTCGAACCTGAGGAAGAGCTGCGGATCGAACTGGCGACCGATCTCGCGGCGCATGATCTCCATCGCCTCGAGATGGGAGAACGCGCGCTTGTAGCTGCGCTCCGTCGTCAGCGCGTCGTAGACGTCCGCGATGCAGAGGATGCGCGCCGGCAGCGGAATGGCCTCGGCGGCCAGGCCGTCGGGGTAGCCCCGTCCGTCCCACCGCTCGTGGTGGCTGCGCACCATCGGCGACACGTCCCACGGGAACTGCACGTCGGCCAGCATCCGCTCCCCCGCCTCGGGGTGCTGGCGCACGAGCGCCCATTCCTCGTCGGTGAGCTGGCCCGGCCGATTGAGCAGGTCGGCCGGGATGATCAGCTTCCCGACGTCGTGCAGCAGCGCGCCGATGCGGAACCAGAAGAGCGACGTGTCGTCGAGCCCCGCCTTGGCGGCCAGCGCGCCGGCCAGGTCGGCGACGCGCTCGCAGTGCCCCTGCGTGAGCACGTCCTTGGACTCGATCGATTCGCCCCATCGGCGCACGACGTCGAGGAAGTCACCCTCGAGCCGCGCGATGCGGCGGCCGACGTCGGCCAGCTCGTGGCGGGCCCGCAGAAGGGTGAAGCAGACGTGGGCGCGGTTGAGCGCCTGAAGCGTCTCCCGGTTGCGGCCAAGGCGTCCGTACAGCTCGGCCAGCTCGCGGCTGGCCTCCCCTTCGAGGGTGAGATCGCGCACCGCCGCCCCCATCGCCCGCGCGCGCTGCAGGTGCTGCTCGGCCGCGACGAGATCGCCCGTCTCGCGGGCGATGATGCCGTACACCTTCTCTGCCTCGGCGTTGGCGCGGGAGTCGCCGAGGTGGGCGGCGAGCGACATGGCGTGATCGCAGCGGCGCTTGGCGTCCTCGTAATCGCGGCGCTCGATCGAGAGCATGGCCATGTTCACCTCGAGCTCGATCCGGAGCGAGAGCCCACCCAGCGCGTTGGCGATCGAGAGCGCTTCGGTGAACGACTCCTCGGCGGCATCGAGGCGCCCGAGCTCGAGGTTGGCGACGCCGAGGTTGTTCAGCGTGCTGACGATGTTATCGAGCAGCGAGTGGCGGCGCCCGTACGCCAGGGCATCCTGGTAGTGGCGGAGCGCTTCGCGGAAGTCGCCCCGGATCTTCGCGAGCGAGCCGAGGTTGGTGGTGACGTCCACGTGGAGGCGCGGATCGGTGGCGCTCGTGCCGCGCTCGAGGGCCTCCTGGAAGATCTGTCGGGCGACTTCGAGGTCGCCCTCGCGCCACCGCGCGGCGCCGAGCACGTTGAGCGCGTGCCCGAGCGCATTGCGGTCGCCCCCCAGCTCGGCGGTGGCGACCGCGGCCTCGGCGCAGTCCGCGGCCGCCTCGTAGTCGGCGTCCACCTCGTAGCTGCGGGCGATCCAGCGCAGCAGCATCGACGCGACAGACGCCGACGAGCTCTCCAGGCTGTGCAGCGCGCGTTCGTAGAGCAGCCGCGCCTCGGCACGCTGTCCGAGCTGCTCCAGCGTCCGCCCCTCCTCGATGAGCGCCCGCGCCGGTGCATGCGCACCCGCCGCCTCGACGAGGCGCAGGTGCGGTGCGCGGGCGTGGGCGGAGCCGTCGGAGGACGCTGGCACGGAGGTGCGCTGGAGGATCTGGGTGAAAAGGGGCAAGGGCCGGACGACGCGCGCCTCGAGGCGCGACGGCCGGCCCTCGTTACCGCATCCCGGGCGCGCTGGCCCGGGCGGCTACCACTCCACGAAGTAGCCGCTGAAGTGCTTGATCCGCCGGAACACCGTGTTGCTTTCGGCGTCCACCTGGGTGGCGAGCGACGGATCGACCAGGGCCTCATCGACACACAGCGTCGACGAGGTGCTCGGACAATAAAGGATTCGTGGGGACGACGCCGGCATCGACGCGTCCGCCACGAACAGGGAGAGCGTCACCACGCGCTTGGGGCTGAACCGGATCTCCGGCAGCAGGTCGATCCGCGGCACACGGTTGCCGGTCGACGTCACGAGCGCGGTGATCGTGACCGAGTCCTTCTCGGTCTTGCAGTCCTGGTTGAACAGGTCCAGCCCGTATCCGGACTCCCGGTCGCAGATGGCGTTGCCGGGCAGATCGAGTGTATAGTCGCCGAAGCGCAGCAGCTGTGCGCGCTGCGGATCGATCGTGACGACGTAGGTGGTGCTCTTTCCCGTCGCTCCGGTCGCCGATCCCTGCGTGCCGAGCGCGACGCCGCTCCAGTCGCTGCCGACCCAGGCTGCCGGCGCAGAGCTCGCGGCGAGGGACGGCGCCGATGCCGGCGCGGTCGCATCCATCGAGCAGGCGCTCGACGCGACGACGACGCCGGACAGCAGCAGGCCGATTGGGCGGAAGCGCATCGGGAGGCGGAGAGGGGGAGAGGCTCGCGATCGAGCAGACGGATCGGAGGCGGCGAGAGGGGTGCCGCCGTGTCCGCTGAGAAAGCAACGCCGGGGCCACTCATGTGCGATGGATCACGCCGGTCAACGTGTCCCGCGATCCCGCATCTCCCTTTCCGATTCGGTCGAACGGACCGACGAGTTCGGACTATTGGACCTGACGCTCAGCGAGACAGGATCGTGCAAAACGCACGAAAATTCGCATCGTGCGATGGTATCGCACGGCGAATTCCGGGAATCTCGTCCGACTCTGCCGAAAAGACGATCGGGGAGGCGCCGCGTTACATGGGCTTGCGTCCGGCGCGGACGACGAGCGGCCAGCGGATCCGCCGTGCCCCCGCGCCCCACGCCCCTTCGACTTCGCGCAGGAAGGTCGGCAGGGGATCGTCGCCCGTCTGAGCGCGGAACCGCACCACCGCCGACCAGCTGGAGAGGTATCCACCGAACTCCGCCAGCGACCATTCCGCCTCCATGGCGATCGCGGGTCTGGCCAGCTCAACATACGGAAGGGCGATCCCGGCGTACCCGCTGTCGACGAAGGCCCGCTCGCTCGGCCAGTACGGTCCCAGCACGTCATGGTAGAGGCGCCCGACCAGTCGATCCACCGATGGATCGATGGTGAGCAGTCCGTAGCTCCAGACGGCCAGAGTGCCGCCGGGGCGGAGCACCCGGTCCGCTTCGCCGAAGAATTGCGGCCGGTCGAACCAATGAAGCGCCTGCGCGACGGTGATCAGGTCCACGCTCGCGGGTCGGAGCGCTGCCTGCTCCGCGGTCATGGCGACATACGAGAGCGAGGGCTGCCCGACGGCATTCCGGAGCTGGTCGATGCTCGGGTCGGTGGCGATGACGTCGGCGAAGCGGCTCGCGAGCGCGACGGCGGCCTGGCCATTCCCGGTGCCGCAGTCCCACGCCCGTTCGCGGCCGGCCGTGACCGAACAGAGCCAGTCGAACAGGGCAGCCGGATAGTGCGGCCGATAGGTGGCATAGGCTCGGGCGGCGCCGCCGAAATGGTCGCGGAAGGTCGGCATCACGCGAGGTGGCCTGCAGGTGGAACATGCATCGGTCCCGACTCGTACACGAAAGACATCGACTTCCGTGATTGACGGGCGGGCCGACGGAGGCGAGCTTGCGTGCTTCGCCGGGTTCGAACGAACTGTACGGCCACACGAGGGTGTTGCGTCGCCATGTCATACTCCGCTGAGGACGGTCCGCCAGCGCCCGCTGCACGAGGGGCCGCGCCGGTCCGCATCTTCACCGACGCCGACGGCACCCGATGGCAAGTCTCGGAGCGTCCGTTCGCCGACTACGATCGGCGGCGCGGCCTCTCGCTCATCTTCGCCAGCGACGCCGCGGTACGTCGGGTGCGCGAGTACCCCGCGAACTGGTTTCTCCTCTCCGACGAGGAGCTGAGCGCGCTGAGCTGGAAGGCGTGACGCCGGTCGACTACAGACGCGCCTTCTCGCCCGGCGCGGCGCGAACCGGCTCGGCGGCCGGCTGACCTGCCGCGATGGCCCCGCCACCATGCTGCTCGCTCAACAGGCGGGTGACGAACCGTTGCCCCTCGGACACGCGCTCGACCTCGATCGCGATCGCTTCCATCGCCTGCTCCATACGCTCGAGACGCTGCACCGACTCGCGGTCCGGCCGAGCAGCCGGTGGCAGTGACCCACGCCGCCAGATGTTGCGCGCGATCGAGAGGACGATGGGAAAGAGCACGAACAACGAGACGATCGAGACGACGGGGATGACATCCTCCATCCTGTTCTTCGCGCCCGGCCCGATACCGACCGAGTGGTCGCTGCTCGTGGACGCCAGAGCGGCCGGAACCGACGCGAGGAGCTTGCTGTTCTCATCGATGTCGTTCTCGAGGCGTGCCAGCCGGCCATCGAGCACGGCGATGCGCTGCTCCAGCCCCGCCTTGTCCGCGCCGGTGGCGTTGCGCGCCTGCTGCGCGAGCTCCTTGCGGCGGCTGTTGGCGGAGTTGAGCTGGTCGGAGAGCAGGCTGCGACGCGCCTTCAACGCTGCCAGCTCCTGCGAAGTCATGGGCGTGAGGTCGCGCGGCGTGATGACGATGGCGCCTGGCGCGGCAGGCAGAGGCGGTGCGGCGGGAGCCTGCACGGTGGTTGCTTGTATCATGCGTGTCTCTACGGGCGGTCCAGCAGGCCGGTGTCAGCCACAGATCTACCGCAGGACGATCCACTCGGCCAGACGGCTCACTGCATGATCGGTCATCTCGGCACGCTGATCAGCCACTACGGCTATCTCATCGTCGGCGTCTTCATCTTCTTCGAGGGGATGGCGATCCCCTTCCCCACCGACACCACGATCGTGACGGCGGCCGCCTTCGCTGCACACGGGCGACTCTCGCTCGGCCTGCTGTTTCTCGTCTCCACGCTGGCGGCCGCCGGCGGCACCACGGTGGCGTTCGTCGCCGGCCGACGCGGCGGCACCTTCTTCGAGCGACACTCGCGGCGAGTGAGCCCGGCAGTGCTGACGCGCACGCGCGTCTTCTTCGACCGGCACGGTGCCACAGCGGTGGTCATCGGGCGCTTCATTCCGCTCGCGCGCATGCTCATCTCTCCGATGGCAGGGCTGTCGACGATGAGTCTTGCGCGCTTCACCGTGTTCAACCTGGTGGGTGCGGCGATCTGGTCGGCGGTGTTCTGCGGCGTCGGGTATTTCTTCGGCCAGCATCCGCCGGCCTTCGGTCATGGGTTGGGGCGTGCTGCGCTCATCGTGGCGGTCGGCCTCGCGCTGCTCGTCACGATCGCGGTCGCCGGCGGGTGGCTGGTGGAGGACAGCGATGCGGCCTGGCGGGCCGAAGGCACGCTGCTCCACCGCGCGCTGATGACGACGCCGATGCGCTGGCTCGCCTCACACTCGCCGCGCGCCCGTGCCTTTCTCTTCCGCCGCTTCTCGGCGGGCGACTACCTGGGACTCAATCTGACTCTCGGGCTGGGCCTCAGCTTCGTGGCGCTCGTGATCTTCAGCGCGCTGATGAACGCGCTGCTCGCCAACGACGCGGTGCCGCAGTTCGATCTCGCGCTTGCCGCCGCCCTCCGCGACGGTGCCACCCCGGGAGGGGACGCGGCGTGGGGCGCGGTCAGCCAGCTCGGTCGATTCCCCACGCTCCTGCTGCCTGGGCTCGTGTTCGGCGTGCTGCTCGTGCGACGGCGAGGGTGGATGCCGCTCGTGGGCTGGACGGCGGCGATCGCCGGGGCGCTGCTGCTCGACGCGGTGGTGAAGCGCTACTTCGTGCACCCGCACACCATCATCTCCGCGGCAGGGATCACGGAGATGGGGACGCCGAGTGGCCAGGCGCTCGGCGCACTCGTGGGGTACGGCATGCTCGGCTACTTCGTCGTGCTGCTCGTCCCCTCGCGACGTGCGGCCGGACTCGTCGTGGCGGGGACGCTGGCGCTCGTCATCGCGATCTGCTTCGGCCGACTCTATCTCGGCACCAGGTATTTCAGCGACATCGTGAGCGGGCTGGCCGCCGGCGGGGTGTGGCTCTCGGCCTGCATCACCGGGCTCGAGGTGGCCAGGCGCCGTGCCGAGCGCGATACGCGCGAAGGACCGGGGCGGCGCGTGGCTACCGGTCCCGAGCTGCGCGGGTAGCGAACGTCGTCGCCGCCAGCGACGTTTCCGCACGCCACCACGTCGTCTCGTCCTCCATCCTCGACCCGTCCATGTCCGACGCCGCATCCGTGCGCCATTTCCGCTGGACCGATCTGCCGGAAGAGCGTGTCACCGACACGATCTCGCGCCGCCTCATCACCGGCGACGACATGATGATCGCGCATGTCTACCTGAAGAAGGGCGCGCTCGTGCCGCAGCATTCGCATCACAACGAGCAGATCACCTACATCCTCTCCGGCGCGCTGCACTTCTGGATCGGCGCCGACCGCGGGCGCGAGGTGGTCGTGCGCGAGGGTGAGGTCCTGCATCTGCCCTCCAACGTGCCGCACGAGGCGCGGGCGCTGGAGGACACGCTCGACGTCGACGTCTTCAGCCCGCCGCGGCAGGACTGGCTCGACGGCACGGACAGCTACTTCCACAAGAAGTAGGATGGATCTCGGGTTGACCGACAAGGTCGCGCTGGTCGCGGCCTCGAGCCGCGGGCTGGGGCGCGCCGTGGCAGAGGAGCTGGCGCGTGAAGGGGCGCGGCTGGTGCTGTGCGCGCGCGGCGACGCGGCGCTGATGGAGACCGCGTCGGCGCTGCGTGCGGCCGGTGCGACCGTCGAGGCGATTGCCGCCGACGTGAGCCGGCCGGCGGACGTGGCGCGGGTCGTCAGCGCCGGGATGGCCGCGTACGGGCGCATCGACATCCTCGTCACCAACAGCGGTGGCCCGCCGGCGGGACCCTTCGAGTCGCATGACGCCGAAGCGTGGCACGAGGCGGTGCGCCAGAATCTCGACAGTGTGGTCGAGCTGACGCGCGCCGTGCTGCCGGGGATGAAGGCACGGCGGTGGGGCCGCATCATCAACGTCACCTCCATCGCCGTGAAGCAGCCGGTGGACAACCTCATCCTGTCCAACAGCGTGCGGGCGGCGGTCACCGGGTTCGCACGCACGCTGGCCAACGAGGTCGCGTCCCATGGCATCACGGTGAACAACGTGATGCCCGGCTACACGCGTACGCAGCGCGTGGACGAGCTGGCGGCGCGGAATGCCTCGCTCCGCGGGACGTCGCCCGAGGCGGAGACGGCGGTGTGGGAGCGACAGATTCCCATGGGCCGACTCGGCCGCCCCGATGAGTTCGCGGCGATGGTCGCCTTCCTGGCATCCGAGCGGGCGAGCTACACGACCGGGGCATCGATCCCCGTCGACGGCGGGTGGATTCGCTCGGTGCTCTGAGCCAACCGACACTCACAGCGTTTACTCGGACGGCCCCTGGTGCTATAACCAGGTGACCGGAACGCCCGGCCTGTCGGGCTCCGGCATTCGCCTGAGGTCCGCCATGGCGCACGAGCTCGATGCAGAGGCAGAGACGCATCCTCCCGCGAGCGCCGAATCGCAGCTGCTCGCGCGGCTCGAGGCGCTCCTCGCGAGCGCACCGCTGGGGGTCGCGTTCCTGGACGCGAAGCTGCGCGTCGAGCGAGTGAACGATGCGCTCGCCGCTCGCCTCCAGCGGTCGCCCGCCGAGTGCATCGGCCGCACCCTTGGCGACCTCGTGCCGGCCCTGGCCGGGTCGCTCGTTCCGGTCGTCGAGCACGTCGCTCGCACCCGCGACGTGGTGCCGGAGTTCGAGTTCGCCGGCGAGCCGCCGGGACTGCCGGGTGTGACGCGGCACTTTCTCTCCGCGGTGTTCCCCGTCCTCGTGGCGGGCAACGAGCTGGCGGGGGTCGGGATGATCCTGCGCGACATCACGGCGCGCCACGAGGCCGTCTCGCGCGAGCGGCGGCGCGCGCGCCACCAGGCATCACTCCACTCGCTCACCGCGGCGCTGGCCCAGGCGATCAGCCCGCGCGACGTCGTCACCGCGGTCGTGGAACATGCGGCCGCGGCCTTCGGTGCCGCGGGCTCGGTGATCGCCCGCCGCGCCATCGACGGCCGCTATCTCGAGATCCTCGGCGCCGACGGAATGCCCCCCGACGTCGGCACCGAGTGGGCGCGCTTTCCGCTCTCCACACCGGCGCCTCTCGCGTACGTCGTGCGTACCGGGGAATCGCTCTTCCTGGAATCGGACGCCGACTGGGTGCAGCATTTTCCGGAGCTCCAGGCGCTCGCGGCCGGCGTCGGTCATCAGGCCAATGCCGTCGTGCCGCTCGTCGTGGATGGGCTGCCGATGGGCGCGCTCGGCATCGCGTTCGCGGCGGCGCGCACTTTCGACGAGGAAGAGCGCGCGCTCGCCGTGAACGTGGCACGCCAGTGCACGCTCGCGCTCGAACGGGCGCGTCTCATCGAGTCCGAGCGCGCCGCGCGCGCCGAAGCCGACGCGGCGAACCAGGTGAAGACGCAGTTTCTCGCCACGATGAGCCACGAGCTGCGGACGCCGCTCAACGCCATCGGCGGGTATGCGGAGCTGCTGGAGATGGGAATCCACGGCCCCGTGACGCCGGCGCAGCGCGAGGCGCTGGTGCGCATTCAGCGCAGCCAACAGCACCTGCTCAACCTGGTGAACAACGTCCTGAACCTGGTGAAGCTGGACACGCAGCACGTGCGCTATCAGCTGACGGACGTGCCGGTGGAGCAGGCGCTCCAGTTCGTGGTCGAGGCGACGGCGCCGCAGCTCCAGGCCAAGCGGCTCCGCTACGAGCAGGCGTCTTGCGCCGGCATCGTGGTCCGCGCCGACACCGAGAAGCTCCGCCAGATTCTGCTCAACCTCCTGTCGAACGCGATCAAGTTCACCGACGGCGGCCGGATCTCGGTCGCCTGCGCCGTCGAGGGCGGTGAGGTGCGCATCGACGTGCGCGACACGGGCTGCGGCATCCCGGCCGAGCAGCTCGAGAACATCTTCGACCCCTTCGTGCAGGTCGACCGCCGACTCAACCGCCCGGTGGAAGGCACGGGGCTGGGCCTCGCCATCAGCCGCGAGCTGGCCCAGGGGATGGGCGGGACGCTCACGGCGACGAGCACCGTGGGCGAGGGCTCGGTCTTCACGCTTCGCCTGCCAGGCGCCTGACGGCGCTCAGAAGGGCAGGTCGCTGTCGTCGTGGGGTGGGGCGTCGTCGAGCGGCGGCGGTCCGCCGGCCGGGCCAGCGTCGCCGAACGAGCCGCGGCGCGGCGCGGGGGGCGGATAGGGGCTGGCCGATCCGTCACGGGGCGGCCAGATGACGCCTTCGCAGCCGGGCCCACCGCGCTCCCTCGGCTTGTTCTTGCACTTGAAGTCCGGCGCGCGGGGATTCCGCTTCGACGTCCGGTCGTCCCACATCGGACCGCCGCAGATGGGGCAGTTGGGCAGGCCGGTGGTCGAGGCGCTGCCGGCATCGGCGCTCGCCGCGGGCTTGGCGCCTCGCGGGGGCCAGATCACCCCGTCACACTCCCGGTCCTTGCACTTGAAATCCGGGGCCTTGGGATTCCGCTTGCCGACCCGGTTGTCCCACATCGGGCCTTGGCACTTCGGGCAGTTCGGTACCGGCGTTGCGTCCGCGGGCTGCTGCTGTTCGGTCATGCCCGGAACATAATGCGGACGGGGCCGACTGGAGAGATCGATTATCTGCCGCTCATCCGGTCGGCTGGCTGGTACGCAGCTCGTACTTCAGTTGAATGGCCGCCATGCTCTCGACGAGCTCGAGAAACAGGTCGTGGGGCATCAGGGCGCAGACCGGTCGGATGCGCTCGAGCAGCTCGTCGCGGATGGTGTCGAGGCGTTCGGCGCGGGCTCGGTCGGTGATGTTGTATGGCATGCCGTGGAAGAGTTGTCGGAGGTCGGGTCGCCGGCTGCCAACGCGTGATGCTCTCCCTTTGACGCCCCGCGGACGGTGGTGTAACGGCAGGGGTCGCCAGGGTGCGCTGGCGCTCCCCGGTCGGGTTCTTGCCTTTGAGGGCGGCTCAACCGCGACCACGAGGGATACGATGCGCTTCGGCATGGGGGGACGCAGCTCCAATCTCGAAGATCGGCGGGGCCTGAGTGGCCGCGCGGGCATGGGGATCGGGGGCACGGTGGTGCTGCTCGTCCTCAGCCTCATCTTCGGCCGCGATTTCATCGGGGAGTCCGGGATTCAGCCCGGGGTCACCTCGACCTCCAACGGTGGGTTGTCACCGGCGGATTCCGCGCGGGAGGAGCCGCAGGTCGTGTTCGTCTCGCAGGTGCTGGACGACGCGCAGCAAACCTGGGCGCGCATCCTTCCGAAGTACGGCACGCCGTACCACGACGCCAAGCTCGTGCTGTTCCGCGACGCGACCGAGACCAGCTGCGGGGTGGGCCAGTCGGCGATGGGCCCGTTCTATTGTCCGCTGGACGAGAAGGTCTACATCGACCTCGGGTTCTACGACGAGCTGCAGCGTCGGCTCGGCGCGTCGGGCGATTTCGCGCAGGCCTATGTGATCGCGCACGAGCTCGGGCATCACGTGCAGCACCTGCTGGGCACGGACGAGCAGGTCCGGCGGGCGCAGCAGCGCGATCCGGGGGCGGCGAATCAGTACTCGGTGCGCCTCGAGCTCCAGGCGGACTGCTTCGCCGGGGTCTGGGGCCGTTCGACGGAGCAGGCGGGGCACCTGAGCGCGGGGGATCTGGAGGAGGGGATGAACGCCGCCGCGGCGGTGGGCGACGACCGGATTCTCCAGAGGGCGGGTCGGAGCGCGAACGCCGACACCTTCACCCACGGTTCATCGGCGCAGCGCGTGAGCTGGTTCAAGCGCGGCTTCGACTCCGGAGATCCGCGACAGTGCGATACCTTCGCCGGCGCGTGATCCGTGATCCGTGATCCGTGATCCCTGATCCGTCTCCCTGTCTCACTGTCTCACTGTCTCACTGTCTCACTGTCTCACTGTCTCACTGTCTCACTGTCTCACCAGTTCACGGATCACACCGCGTCCGACAGGCTCGTGAAGTTGAAATCCCGCACCTTGAGCGTGGGGAACACCACGTTGCCGCCCGACTCCGTGCCCGCGACGCGCTCGGACCGGCCCACCATCTCCAGGTTGTTGAGCATGAAGAGCGGGCTTTCGTTGAATCGCAGATTCTTGACCGAGCGCGTGATCCTGCCATTCTCGATGAGAAAGGTGCCGTCGCGGGTGAGGCCGGTGTAGAGCACGGTGCGCGGATCCACCTCGCGCAGGTACCAGAGCCGGGTGACGAGAATGCCGCGGGGCGTGGACGCGATCATCTGCTCCGTCGTCGCGTCGCCCCCGACCATCTTCACCGAGCCCAGGCCACCATTCGGGCGGGCGTTCTTCTTCTGCGCCCAGAACCGCGAGTATTGGAGCTGCTTGAGCACCCCGTTCTCGATCCATACCTCGCGGCCGAGCGGGAGCCCCTCCGGCGTCCAGGGCTGGCCGAGGAGCTGCGCGTCCCCCGGGTCGGAGAAGAGGGTCACCTTCGAGTCGACGATCTTCTCGCCGATCTTCGTGCCACCTCCCTGCTTCGAGAAGGCGGAGCGCCCCTCGTCGGCGCTCCGCGCGTCGAGCGCGAAGGCGAGCAGCTGCACCAGATCACCGACCGCCTGGGGCTCGAGGATCACCGTATAGCGTCCCGGCTCGATCGCCACCGGGTTGCGCGACGCGCGCGCCTTCTGGATGGCGCGGTCGCTCACCGCCTTGAAGTCGATCTGCCGCCAGTCGGGGTGGTCGGCGCCCGCCCAGCCGGAGCCGGTGCCGTCGTTGGTGCGCACCGTGAGCTGGTAGTTCGCGTTGGTCGACGGGAAGTACGCGTACATCCCGGTGTTCGAGGCGATGGCATTGTAGTTGGTGCCGGCGATGATGAACCCCGCGGCGGCGAGATCGCCCGCCGCCTTCGCCGCGTCGATCGCCGTGCGTGCCGCGGCCGCGCGCTCCACGGGATCGAGAGTGGCGGTCGCATCGAACCAGGCGTTGACGTCGCCGTACTGCTGCGGCGGCAGCAGGGGCATGTTCTCCGGATCGTCGGGTGCGAGCTTCGCGATCGCCTCGCTCTGCCGCACCGCCCGCTCCACTCCGGCGGGGGAGAAGTCGCTCGTCGTCACGACCGCGTGCTTGGGACCGTATCCGCTCTGCACGACGAGCTGCGAGTTGCTCACGCCCCCGGCGGTGGTGATCCGGTTCGCGGCGAAGCGGATGTTGCCGGTGTAGCCGCCGTTGAGGTTCGCGGCGATCGTGTCGGCCCTCGAGAGCTTGACGATGCGCTCGAGGAAGGCCTGCGCCTCGCTGCGCGACATCATGTCGCCGGACGAGATCGGGCTGCTCGACCCGAACAGACTTCTGGGGGCGCTCATGCCTTTCTCCCGGTGTTGATGACGTTGACGTTGCGGAAGCGGCTCGGTACGCAGCCGTGACTGACGGCGTTGACCTGTCCCGGCTGGCCCTTGCCGTCGAAGAAGCTGGCGCCCATCTCGTAGCTCTTCCGGCCGCCGATCATGTCCATGGAGTTCCAGAAGTCGGGCGTACGCATCTGATACGCGACGTCCTTGAGCTGACCAACGATCCTGCCCCCCTTGATCTCGTAGAAGAGCTGGCCGCCGAACTGCGCGTTGTACCGCTGCTGGTCGATCGAGAAGCTGCCGTCGCCGACGATGGCGATGCCGCGGTCGGTGGCGGCGATGAGATCGTCCCAGCCGAGGTCTTTCTCGCCAGGCAGGAGCGAGACGTTGGGCATCCGCTGGAACTGGACGTCGTTCCAGCTGTCCGAGTGGCTGCAGCCATGGCTGCGCACCGGCCGCTTCTGCTTCGTGTACCACCAGTCGAGCATCGGCGCCTGTTCGCGCGTCGTCTGGTAGTCGTTGACGATGCCGTTCTTGATGATGAGAAACTCGTCCGGCTTCACGCCGTCGTCGTCCCACCCGATCGTGGAGCAGCCCCCTTCCTGTGAGCGGTCGCCCTGGATGTTCATGATGGCGGGCCCATACCGGAAGGTCCCGAGCTTCTCGCGCGGCGGCGCGAGGAAGCTGGTGCCGGCGTAGTTGGCCTCGTATCCCATGGCGCGGTCGAGCTCCGTGGGATGCGCGATGCTCTCGTGAATCGTGAGCCAGAGGTGGCTGGGATGGAGCACGAGATCGTACCGACCCACCTCGACCGCCTTGGCCTTCAGCTTCGCCGCGGCCTCCTCACCCCACTGGCGCGCATGCTCGACCGGCCTGGCCGCGACGAGATACTCGTAGCCGCGCGCCATCGGCTGGATGACGTTGGTGCGTGTCTGGAAATCGGAGAAGTCCGGTGCCACCGCCGTGGCGGCGAAGGGGAGCCAGCTCCGGATCACCGTCTGGGTGGTGAAGGTGCCGTCGGTGTTCGCGTAGTTCTTCTCTTCCTTCACGAAGAACATGTTGCTGTTCACGAACTTCACCCCCGCCACCTTCATCGCCTCGGCGTTGGCGCGGATCAGCAGGTCGGCCTTCTGCTCGATCGGTACGGTGAACGGGTCGATGGTATGCGGGGTGACGTAGCGCCCGTCGGGGGTGGGCGTGGCCGGCGCGAGGCGGACGCGGTCGGCGGCGGGCAGGGCGTTGGCGCGCGCGATGGCCAGCGCTTCCTTCGTCGCGGCGACGACGCCGGCCTTGGTGAGATCGCGCGATGCGCCGAACCCCCAGGTGCCGCTCACCAGCACGCGGACGCCGACGCCGAGGCTGTCCGTGTCCACGACGTTGACGATCTGTTGCTCGCGCGTGATGACGAAGTTGTTTCGGTAGCGTCCGATTCGGGCGTCGGCGAACTCCGCTCCGCCCAGCTTGGCCGCGTCGAGCGCTTCGAGCAGCAGCTCTTTCGTCGCCGGATCCATGGCCGCGGGCTCGTTGGGGGCGGCGCGGCGCGCGAGCGTCTCGGCTCTCGAGAGGGCGGGGGTGGCCAGTGCGGCGGCACCCACGGCCGTCGCGGTCTTGAGGAAGTCTCGGCGGCTGGTCATGGGCAGAGGGAAAGGAGGAAGCGAGTCGCGGCTTTCGTCTGACAGCGGACGGTCGCCGTTGGTTGTGTCCGTCGGCGTTCAGGCTCGTCTACTGCACGGCGTGGTGCGCGAGGGCGACCGTGATGTTGGAGACGGGCGATTCCGGGCGCAACCGCCGAACGGTGCGGCGACCGATCGCGTTGTGTAGTATGAAAGTGCACATCGGTCGGGAACCGTACCGATGGGTCCCGGACTTCCTCGCGGTGGTCCGGCATGACGCGACGAACGGGGCCACCGCGTTGTGGGCGATCTTTTTGCATTTGCTGATGCGTCATGCCCCGCCTGCGTACGTCTCCCATGGACACGCTTCCACCCTTTCCCAGCTCGGGCACCGTCCTGCCACCAGAGCCACTTCCATCGGCTGGCGCCGGGCTGGCGCCTGGCTCGCTGAGTGGCGTCGTCGATCCGCTCGCCGAGCGTCCCAGCCCGACTCGGCGTTCCAGTCGCACCCGGAGGACCGACGTGCAGGCCACGCCCATCCCGGGTGCTCCCATGGCGCCGCTCGTGCGCCCGGACGGCACGCCCGCCCCGGTGGTGCATCTGGTGCCGGAGCTGTCGCCCTACGCGCGCACCGGTGGCCTTGGCGAGGCGGTGTCCAGCCTGGCCAAGTATCAGGCCGCCTCCGGGATCCCCGTCACCGTGATCATGCCGCTCTACGGGGTGATTCGCGATCGGGTAGAGCTGCAGCCGGTCGGCCCGGCGTTCGCGGTTGGGGTCGGGCCGCGCACGGAGACGGCGCGGATCTACGAGCCGGCCGAGGCTGCCGGTGCGGGGTACCCGCGAGTGTACTTCGTCGAGAGCCAGGAATACTTCGATCGGCCCGGCCTCTATGGTGACGCGGGCGGTGACTATCCGGACAACGCCCAGCGCTACGCCCTCTTCACGCGGGCGGTGCTCGTGGCGCTGCCGCGGATCCTGCCGCAGGCGCCGAGCATTCTGCACGCGCACGACTGGCAGACGGCGCTCGCGAGCGTGTACCTGAAGACGGAGTTCCTGAGCCACCCCTACTACGAGGGGATCCGGGCCGTGCTCTCGGTGCACAACGCCGGATATCAAGGGCACTTCCCCGAATCGGCGATGCCGGAGATCGGGCTGCCGTCGTCGCTCTACAACAGTCGACAGCTGGAGTGGTACGGGCGGGTGAACCTGCTCAAGGGCGGCCTGGTGTTCTCCGATCTGGTGATCACGGTGAGTCCCACGCACGCGCACGAGCTCCGCACGGAGAAGGGCGGATTCGGGCTCGACGGCGTGTTCGTCGCGCTGCGCGACCGCCTCGTGGGCATCGTGAACGGGATCGATCAGGACGTCTGGGACCCGGCGCGCGACACCTTCATCCCGCGTCGGTACTCGCTCGAGAATCTTCAGGGGAAGAAGCGCTGCCGCGTCGCACTCCAGCGCGCCACCGGCCTGAGCCGGTGGCAGGCGCCCATCTTCGCCCTCACGGCCCGCCTCGTGGCGCAGAAGGGGCTCGACCTCATCCTCGGCGACCCCGGCTACTTCGCCTTCGACGCACAGTACGTGTTCCTCGGCCATGGCGAGGCGCGCTACGAGGCGATGTTGACCGAGCTCGCGGAGCGCGCCCCGAGCCGCATCGCAGTGAAGCTCGATTTCACCGACGAGTTCGAGCATCTGCTCCTGGCGGGCGCGGACCTCTGCCTGATGCCGTCGCAGTACGAGCCGTGCGGGCTCACCCAGATGCGCGCGCAGCGATACGGGACGATTCCGGTGGCGCGGCGCGTCGGCGGCCTCGCGGACACGATCGAGGACGGCGTCACCGGCTTCCTGTTCGACGACTACACGCCGGCGGACTTCATGCGCTGCGCCATGCGCGCCGTGGATCAGTACCGCGACACCGAGGCGTGGGAAGAGATGATGCGCGAGGCGATGACGCGCGACTTTGGCTGGGAGCGGAGCGCGGCGCGATACCTCACCGTGTATCGTCGGGTGTTGACCCAGGCCTCGGTGCGGTAGCCAGCACACTGATCCTGCTCGACACGCTCGAGCTGCGGAACGCGGATGCCGCGGATCTTTCCGGCGCCGAGGCAGGCCACGCCTTCGGGGCCAATGCCGCAGATCGCTCCGAGAGGAGTCATGCGTCCGCGCACCAATGCCAGCCCCTAGGACCCCGAAGTTCTCAAAGCTTTGACGCGTTGGGGGTGCTCAGGTCCCCTCACGGAGACATCCCGACCACGATAGATCCGCGGCAGCGTCGAGCGACTAGGTTTCAGCGTCGAGTCGACCAGTTCTCAGCCAACCGCACGGTCAACGCTCCTGATGCCGTTCACCCGCCTGGTGCCCCACTCCGTCGTCGCCGCTCTCTTCGCCGCGCTCGTCTCGCTACCGGTCGCGGCATGCGGGCAGGTCCCGGTGCTCGGGCGCACCCCCGCCGACAGCGCGCCGCCCGCCGTGCCGCGCGAGATGCGGGCAGCCTGGATCGCGTCGGTCGGCAACATCGATTGGCCTTCCCAGCCGGGGCTGACGACCGCCCAACAGCAGGCGGAGCTGATCGCGATCCTCGACAAGCTCGTGCAGCTCAACATGAATGCGGCGGTGCTGCAGGTGCGCCCCGCCGCCGACGCGCTCTATCAGTCGTCGCTCGAGCCGTGGTCGGAGTACCTCACGGGTGAGATGGGCCGCGCACCCGATCCGTACTATGATCCGCTCACCTTCGCTGTCGCCGAGGCGCACAGACGCGGGCTCGAGCTGCATGTGTGGATCAATCCGTATCGCGCTCGCTACTCCACCGCGAGGCCGGCGTCGGCGACGCATGTCAGTCGCACCCATCCGGAGCTGGTGCGGCGCTACGGGCCATACCTGTGGATGGACCCGGGCGACCCGGCGGTACGCGCGCTCACGAAGGATGTCGTGCTGGACCTCGTCCGACGCTACGACATCGACGCCGTCCACATGGACGACTACTTCTATCCCTACCCGGAGACGCAGCGCGGACGGGAGATCGATTTCCCCGACGAATCCACCTATCGGCGGTATCAGGTTGGCGGCGGCACGCTCGCGAGGAACGACTGGCGCCGCGAGAACGTGAACCTGCTGGTGAAAGAGCTCGACGACAGCATCCACGCCGTGAAGCCATGGGTGCGCTTCGGCATCAGCCCGTTCGGGATCTGGCGCCCGGGCTATCCGGCCTCGGTGCGTGGGCTCGATCAGTACGACAAGCTGTACGCGGATGCCCGGAAGTGGCTCAACGAAGGATGGGTGGACTACTTCACGCCGCAGCTCTACTGGTCGGCGGACCGGCCGGAGCAGAGCTATCCGGTGCTGCTCGAGTGGTGGGTGCAGCAGAACCTCAAAGGTCGCCACCTCTGGCCCGGCAACTACACCGGCAAGGTCGGATTCACCAACGCGGCCAGGTGGCGGACCAGCGAGATCATCGACCAGATTCGCCGCACGCGCGCGCAGCCGGGCGCGACGGGGAACGTGCACTTCAACATGAAGGTGTTTCTCGACGACCCCGACAGCCTCGACGAGCGACTGGTCTCCGAGGCCTATACCGGCCCCGCGCTGGTGCCGGCGTCGCCATGGTTGGGACGCGGAGCGCCGATCGCTCCTCGCATCGCGGTCCGCAACGACAGCACGTCGGGCTTCTGGGTGCTGGACATCGCGCCGGGCGGCACGCCCGCGACCGGGGCCACGATGCCGGCGCCCCCGCCGGATTCATCGGGTGCGCGTGCGCTCTGGCTCTGGGTCGTGCAGCTTCGCACGCCCGATGGATGGACGACGCGGATCATCCCGGCCACCGAGCGGCTCCACGTGCTCACGCCGCGCACGGGCGCGACGCCCCTCGACGTGCGGGTGATGGCGGTCGACCGGGTAGGGAACGTCGGTCCGGCCGCGCGCGTGGTGCCGACATTCTGACGCAGGCATAGCGCCCCGCGCGGCACGTCAGCTTCCCTCTTCGCCGTGCGTGGCCTGTGCGTGATTGAGCGCGGTCACGAGCGTCACGCCGCCCAGGACGTTGCCGACGAGCGTCGGCAGCAGATAGCCGAGCACCGCCGCGCGCCATGACGCCTCGCCGCGGATGGCGGCGTAGAACACCTCACTGGCCCCGGCAATCACGTGCGCGAACCCGCCGAGGCCGACGAGATACGTCATGAGCACGACGACGGCGAGCCGGCCACCCTTCACCGCGGGGAGCATCCAGACCATGAGCGCGATGAGCCAGCCGGCGTAGACGGCGTGCAGCATGGTGACGGCGACGTCGAACTGCATCGCTTCCCGCGAGAGATCGCTGAGCGCGACATGCACCGACGGCTCCGCCACGGCGAGCCGGCCGAGCGCGAACGCGAACAGCAGCGCGCCGAGCAGGTTGGCGATCAGCACCGCGCCCCACAACCGCAGCACGTTGCGGAAGCACTCCTTCGTGCGCCGCGCGAGCAGGGGAAGGATCGGCGTGAGGGTATTCTCCGTGAACAGCTGCTGGCTTCCGATGATGACGACCGCGAAGCCGACGCTGTACCCGAGCTTGGCGACGAGGGGCCGCCACTCCGCCTCGGGGAGGTGTGAGCGGAGCAGCCCTTCGGCGAGAAAGGAGAATCCCATCGAGAGCCCGGCGGCGAGCCCGGACCAGAACAGTGCGCCGGTCGACCGCGAGAGCTCGACCTCTCCCTCTTCCTTGATCACCTCGTACGCCGTCTTCGCGTCGAGCGTCTTCGCCGCTTCGATCTTCTTTCGGTCGCTCTCGTCCTCGGCCACGTTCCCTCCGATGGTCCGCGCTCGCCGGACCGGTTGATCGCTCGGGCGACGCGAGCGCAAGAAGCCGTCCTCGCGGACAGAAAAAAAGCGGGGCTCGGCGTGTTGCCGAACCCCGCCGTGTCGTAGTGCCGTCGGGTACGATCGTCGGGGCGGCGGTGGTGCAGGTCAGCGCGACGGTCCGGCGGCGTGTCTGATCGGGCGTCCGGCGAGCACGCCGGTGACGCGACCGCCGTCCACCGCCAGACGACCGTTCACCAGGACGTACCGCATCCCGGTTGCGAGCAGCGTCGGGCTCACGTACGTCGCGCGGTCGGCGACGGTCGTGGGATCGAACGCGATGACGTCGGCGTACTTGCCGGCCGCCACCACGCCACGATCGGGAAGCGGCAACGACTCCGCCGCGAGCTGACTCGAGGCGTGGATGGCCTGCGGAAGGGTCAGCACGCGGTCGTCGTACACGTACTGCCGCAGCTTGCGCGGAAAGGTGCCGTACTTTCGCGGATGACCATCCGATCCGTCCGAGCCGGTCATCACCCAGGGCTGCGTCATGAAGGTACGGAGGTCCGACTCCTTCATGTTGAAGGAGGCGACTCCGGCGTCACCGGCGGCGATGATGTCCAGAGCGGCCTCGATCGGCGTGACGTGCCGCGCCGCAGCGACCTGCGCGAGCGTCTGGCCGCGGAGCAGCGTGTCGCGCGGGGCGGTGACGAGCAGCGACGCCGCCCCGCCACGCCGGACGAGATTCCGCTCCATCTCCGCGACGAGCCGCCGCCTGACGACCGGATCGGCGATGCGTGCGCGCAGCGAGTCGCGCCCGCCCGCTTCGGCCCAGCGCGGCAGGAGCGACGCGCCGACGCTCGTCCCCGACGCGAGGTAGGGATACTGGTCGGCCGTCACCGTCAGCCCTGCAGCGCGGGCCGCCGCGACCAGCGCGACGACCGAATCGCTCTGCCCCCACACGTCCGTGCCGAGCGCCTTGATGTGAGAGATGTGCACCGGGATCCCGGCCTCGCGCGCGATCCGCAGGGTCTCGTTGATCGAGCCGACGAGGCCGATCGTGTACGAGCTCTCGTCGCGCATGTGGGAGTCGTAGATGCCGCCGCCCTGCGCGGCGACGCGCGCCAGGGCGATGACCTCGTCGGTGGTGGCGTAGCTGCCGGGCGCGTAATAGAGCCCGGTCGAGAGGCCGAGCGCGCCATCGGCCATCCCTCGCCCCACGATCGCCCGCATCGAATCGAGCTGCGCGGATGTCGGGGCGGCGGCCGACATGCCCATCACCTGTCGTCGCACGGCACCCTGCGGGACGTAGAGCGCCGCGTTGGTGCCGATGCCGTCGCGCGCCCACGCCGCGAGCCGGCTGCCGATCTCCGTGGTGCCGCCGCCGTCGTTGTTGGTGACGACCGTCGTCACGCCCTGCATCAGATACGCATCGTTGCCGCGATGCGCCGGCGACGAGAGATCCTCGAGGGTGTGCGAGTGCGGGTCGATGAATCCAGGGGCGACGATCAGACCGGTCACGTCGATCGTGCGTTCGGCCCGGATCGCCGATCGCGCGGCGTCGCCGACGAACACGATGCGATCCCCCCGCACGCCCACGTCGGCTCGCCGCTCGGGCACGCCGGTTCCGTCGACGAGGGTTCCGCCGCGAAGCAGCACGTCGACGGGCTGGGTTTGTGCGGCTGTGGGCCGCGGGAGGAGAGCGCCGCCGAGCAGGAGGCCTGCGCGAACACACGATGGAAGTCGCCGAACCATCAATGAGCCTGGTGATTGGAAGAAGGTTCGACGAGCCCGCCGACGTATGTCGCGAGCTCGACGTCGATGGTTGATGTCGGTCACAGCTCCGCCGTCGCGAGATACCGCGGCGGCTGGCGGTGCTTCGTCGCCTGCTCGAACGCGTACGCGTACTTGAGCAGAGCAGCCTCGCTCCACGGCCGGCCCATGAAGGTGACACCGAGCGGGAGACCGAAGGCGTAGCCCATGGGGACGGTGATCGCCGGATGGCCAGCGACGGCGCAGGGGGTCGTGCTGCTGCCGGTGGACTTCTCGCCGTTCACCAGGTCGATCGTCGAGGGTGGCCCCTGGGTCGGCGCGACGAGCGCATCGAGCCGGTGCTTGGCGAAGGTCGCGTCGAGCCCCTGGGTGCGCGACAGCAGGCGGCACTTGTCGAGCGCCTTCCGATAGGCGGGCGTCGAGAGCGGACCCTTCTTCGCCGCCATCTCGAAGATCTCCTGCCCGAAGTACGGAAGCTCCGCGGCCGCATGCGCCTTGTTGAACGCGATCAGGTCGTCGAGGGTGCGGGCTCGCGCCCCGGCGGGAAGCGTCCGCAGGTACGTCTCCAGGTCGGCCTTGAACTCGTAGAGCAGCACCTCGAACTCCGCGTCGTCGAACTTGCCCGCGGTGGCGATGTCGGCCGGATCGACGATGACGGCGCCGGCATCCTTCATCGCGCGCACCGCCTGCTCGAATGCCGCGTCGGTCACGGCGCTGTAGCCGGTGTAGGTTTTTCGCGCGACACCGATGCGTGCGCCGCGGAGCCCCGCCGCGTCCAGCGCGCGCACGTAGTCCACCGCCGCCGGCCGGCGCGTCGTCGTGACCGGATCGCGCGGGTCCGCGCCCGCCAGCACGCCGAGCAGGATGGCGGCGTCGGTCACCGTGCGCGCCATCGGGCCCGCCGTGTCCTGCGAGTGCGCGATGGGGATGATACCACTCCGGCTCACGAGGCCGATGGTCGGCTTCATTCCCACGAGCGAGCAGGCGGCCGAGGGCGAGGTGACCGAGCCGTCGGTCTCCGTGCCGACGGCGACGGCGCAGTAGCTCGCGGCGACGGCGCCACCGGACCCGGAGCTCGACCCGGACGGGGTGCGATCGAGCGCGTACGGGTTACGCCCCTGCCCTCCGCGCCCGGACCACCCACTCGACGAATGCGTCGATCGAAAATTCGCCCACTCGCTGAGGTTCGTCTTGCCGAGAATCACCGCTCCCGCGGCTCGCAGTCGTTCGGCGACGAAGGCATCCCGCGTCGGGTGCGAGCCTTCCAGCGCGAGCGATCCGGCCGTCGTCGTCATCCGGTCGGCCGTGTCGATGTTGTCCTTCACGAGCACCGGGATGCCGTGCAGCGCGCCGCGCGTGCGACCATTTCGGCGCTCCCCGTCCAGCGCGTCGGCGATCGCGAGCGCGTCCGGGTTGGTCTCGATGACGTGATGCAGCGCCGGCCCCCGCCGATCCATCGACTCGATGCGGGCGAGATACTGCTCGACGAGCGTGCGCGCGGTGTATTCGCCGCTGGCCAGCCCTGCCTGGAGCTGGCCGATGGTCTTCTCCTCGAGCGCGAACGCCCGTTCGGTCGACTGGTCTCCTCGGCCCACCAGTGCCGGTGCGGCGGGCAGGCGGTCGGGCACCAGCAGCGCGGCGCCAGCGGCCGCGGCGGCCGTGGCGACGAATCCTCGGCGAGTGATCGCGAGCTCGGAGGTGGAAGGGTCGCTCATGGTGGATTTGGAATATTTGTGATTTTTCTGGCGCGGCCGGACGGGTGGCCGAACTTGCCGTGGGACACGCCGTGTGGCAACCTGCAATGCCCGTCGGAATGCAACTTGCTCGCTGACGCGAAGATAGCCCTGGTGGTGCGGGTGCCGCCGGTGCCCCGATGGAGGAGTGGTCTCGTGGGTCTGTTGACGTTTCAGGATTCGAACGGTACGCGCTGGCGGGTGTGGCATGTGGAGACACCGTCTGCCCGGGCGCACCTCATGGATGCCAGCTTCCGCAACGGCTGGCTGGTCTTCGAGAAGGAAGATGCGAGCGAGCGTCGTCGCCTCGCCCAGGTTCCGGAGGATTGGCAGCACCTCACCCCGGACCATCTCGGACGGCTCTGTGCGCTAGCGGTGGTCGCGCCAGCTCGGCCGATCTCGAGCGTCACGACCATGAAGATGAAGATCACCCCCCGCCCCGCCGACTTCCGCCACGAGCGCTGAGCGGCATCGCGTTGGGCGATCCAGGCCCTTGACGTGGGCCGGTCTGGAAGCAACCTTTCATCCGGATATACGGATGATACAGACCCGCCCCTTCTTCGACCGCCTCTCGGCGCTCGCCGACCCTACCCGCAGCCGCCTGCTCCTGCTGCTCGACCGCCACGAGCTGACGGTGGGCGAGCTGTGCACCGCGCTTCAGCTTCCCCAGAGCACCGTGAGCCGGCACCTCAAGACGCTGGCGGATGAAGGGTGGGTCACCGCGCGCGCCGAGGGCACGAGCCGACGCTACGCGATGCCCGGAGCCGCCCTCGACGCGGGGGCGCGCCGGCTATGGCATCTCGTCCGCGATCAGGTGGGCGCCACCCCGTCGGCCCGCAACGACCTCTCGCGCGCCGAGCGGGTGCTGCTCGAGCGGCGGTCGACCTCGCAGGCGTTCTTCTCGTCGGGGGCCGGGCAGTGGGATCGGGTGCGGGGGGAGCTGTACGGCAGTCGCGCCGACCTCGCGCCGCTGGCGGCCCTCCTCGATCCGGAGTGGGTCGTGGCGGACCTCGGCGCGGGCACCGGTCAGACGACGGCCGCGCTTGCGCCCTACGTCGGGCGGGTGATCGCGGTGGACGAATCGACCGCCATGCTGGCCGCCGCGCGCCGGCGCCTCGCCGATCACGACAATGTCGAGGTGCGGAGCGGCAGCCTGGAGGATCTCCCGATCGAGGCGGCATCGGTCGACGCGGCGATTCTCTCTCTGGTGCTGCACTTCGTCGTGGACCCGGCGGCGGTGATCGCCGAGGCGGCGCGTGTGCTGCGCCGTCACGGGCGGCTGCTGATCGTCGACATGCTGCCGCACGAACGCGACGAATACCGCGCGACGATGGGCCATCTCTGGCTCGGGTTCGACGAAGGACAGCTCACCGCCTGGCTCGGCGATGCGGGCCTCGCCGACGTCCGCATCGTTCCGCTTCCCCCCGACCCGCACGCAAAGGGGCCGGGCTTGTTCACCGCCCGAGCCGTCAGACGGTCAGAGCGTCTGACTGTCTGACTGTCTGATCCTCGGTTCACCGTTCACCGCTCACGATATCATGGCCACCACGCAACGCCCCGCGACCCACAGTCCCCTCGATCGCCCCGCCTTCAAGGTGGCCGATCTCTCCCTCGCCGAGTTCGGGCGCAAGGAGCTTCGTCTCGCCGAACAGGAGATGCCCGGCCTCATGGCCCTCCGCAACGAGTACAAGGGGAAGAAGCCCCTGGCCGGCGCGAAGATCATGGGCTCGCTGCACATGACCGTGCAGACCGCGGTGCTCATCGAGACGCTCACCGACCTTGGCGCCGACGTGCGCTGGGTGAGCTGCAACATCTTCAGCACGCAGGATCACGCCGCTGCGGCCGTCGCGGTGGGGAAGAACGGCACGGTCGACCACCCGAACGGCGTCGCCGTGTTCGCCTGGAAGGGCGAGACCCTCGAGGAGTACTGGTGGTGCACCGAGCAGGCGCTGATGTGGCCGGACGGCTCGGGCCCGAATCTCATCCTGGACGACGGCGGCGACGCGACGATGCTCGTGCACAAGGGTGCCGAGTACGAGAAGTCGGGGGTCGTGCCGAAGTTCAATCCGGAGACCGACAGCGAGGAGTGGGGAGTGATCCTCGAGCTGCTCCGCGTGGAGCAGAAGAAGAATCCGGGGCGCTGGACGAAGGTGGCGGCCGGCGTGCGCGGCGTCTCCGAGGAGACGACGACCGGCGTGCACCGCCTGTACGAGATGATGAACGCCGGCACGCTGCGCTTCCCGGCGATCAACGTCAACGACGCGGTGACCAAGAGCAAGTTCGACAACCTGTACGGCTGCCGGCACTCGCTCACCGACGGCATCCTGCGCGCGAGCGACGTGATGCTCGCCGGCAAAGTGGCGGTGGTGTTCGGCTACGGGGACGTGGGCAAGGGATGCGCGCAGTCGCTGCGCGGACAGGGCGCGCGCGTCATCATCACCGAGATCGATCCCATCTGCGCTCTTCAGGCGGCGATGGAAGGCTATCAGGTGACGACGCTCGACGAGGTCGTGAAGACCGCCGACATCTTCATCACCGCCACCGGCAACAAGAACATCATCACGGTGGACGACATGGCGAAGATGAAGGACAAGGCCATCGTCGGGAACATCGGCCACTTCGACAACGAGATCGACATGGCCGGCCTGAAGAAGAAGGGAATCACCCGCATCAACATCAAGCCGCAGTACGACGAGTTCGTCTTCCCCGACGGCCACTCGGTGATGATCCTTGCCGAGGGACGGCTACTGAATCTCGGATGTGCCACCGGCCACCCGAGCTTCGTGATGTCGGCGTCGTTCACCAACCAGGTGATGGCGCAGCTGGAGCTGCACCAGAACGCCGACAAGCTCGAGCGGAAAGTGTACACGCTGCCCAAGCACCTGGACGAGAAGGTGGCGCGCCTGCACCTGGACAAGCTGGGGGTGAAGCTCACCAAGCTCTCCAAGGACCAGGCCGACTACATCGGTGTCCCTGTCGACGGGCCGTACAAGCCGGACCACTACCGCTATTAGTCGGACGAGCGGTCGCCGCTTTCGCGGCTGAGCGGGTGACCGTGAGGGGCACACCGGGCGGGTCTCGGTGTGCCCTTTGTCGTTCCGCTCCTCCGTTCATCCGCTCATCCGTTCATCCGGCCTTCCGGCCCGCTTTTCGCATTTACGGCCCAGCCCGCCCCTCTGGCTGAACCGTATTTCGTGTCTGCCTTTCGTCGTCTCCCACGCCTCCTCCTCGCGGCGTCGCTGCTCGTTGCGACGCCGTTCGTCGCGCATGCCGGCGCCCAGTCTCCTCCGGTCGATCCACGCGACTCCATGGACGTCGCCTCGCTGACCTTCGACGGAGCAAAGAAGGTCTCCGCGACGGACCTGAAGACGGTGCTCTTCACGCGGACGTCGAGCTGCCGGCTCGTGCTCTTCGCGCCGATCTGCAAGCTGACCCCCAACCTGCTCTTCACTGATCGGCGCCGGACGACCAGGAAAGCGCTCGGCGAGGACATCACCGCCCTGCGCGTCTACTACTGGCGGCGCGGCTACCGTGAAGCGCAGGTGGACACCGTGCTCGCGCCGGTGAAGCGCGGCATGGCGGTCACCTTTCGGATCGTCGAGGGGGAGCCCACCCGCGTCGGCGCCTTCACCGTCACCCAGCGCGCCCCGGTGCTCTCCCGGCGCGAGCTGGACGACGCCGTCGCGCTCCAGGAGGGCGACCCGCTCAGCCTCGTCGCCCTCGACAGCACGCTGGCCCGGCTCAAGGTCGCGGTGTGGAATCATGGCTACGGCGACGTGCGGATCGACCCCATCATGCCCGCTCCGGATGCGTCGCACGTCGTGCCGCTGACGATCGACATCGATCCCCGCTGGCTCACGCGCGTGGGCACGGTGCAGTTCCAGGGCAACAGCGTGTTGAGCGACGCGACGCTGCGGCGCGCGCTGCTGCTGCGCCCGGGCGCGCTGTACACGCGCGACGCCGTGCTCGAGAGCCAGCGACGATTGTTCCAGTCCCCGGCCATCAACCGCGCGCTCGTCGTCACCCCGGCCGCCGGTGACAGCGTCAAGCAGATCAGCATCGCGGTCACGGAAAGTCCGCCGCGCCACGCGAGCGTGACGCTCGGCTTCAACACCATCGACTTCGGGCAGGCCGCCGTCGAGCTGCGCCACAATGTGCTCGGAGCGGGACGGTGGCTCTCTCTCCGCGCCGCCGCCGGGAACCTGCTCGGGGAGCAGCTCAACGGCCGCGCCGTGTTCCGTCAGGTCATCCCCGAGGACACGCCGGACGCCAGCGTCTTCCTCAGCCCGACGTACCAGGGCTCGCTCACGCTCACGCAGCCGTGGATCGCCGGAGCGCGGACATCCGCCTCGGTGACGGTGTTCGGTGGCCGCCGCTCGCTCCCCGGCGTCGTGGTCGACGAGGATGCGGGCGTCACGCTCGGTCTCGTGCACGAACTCGGGCCCAGGCTGCCGGTCGGCATCAACTACCGGCTGGAGTCGACGCGAGTGCGAGGTGGGGCGGTGTACTTCTGCGCCGGCTACGGCATCTGCGACGACGCGACCGTCACCGCATTGTCCACTCGCCAGCGCCTCGCGCCGGTTGGTCTCAGCGCCTGGATCGACCGTGCCGACGATCTGGAGGCGCCGACGCGCGGCTATACCGCGGTGATCGACGCCGAGCATGCGTCGAGCGCGACCGGCTCGACCTTCTCGCACGAGCGGGTGGCTGGCGACGGTTCCTACTATCGCGCCTTCGGTCGCAGTGATCCGGACGAGGACCGCTTTCCCAAGGTGCTCGCGCTCCATGGCCGCGCGGGGTGGGTGCAGCCGCACGGCATCCTGCATCCGCGCGCCCGCTTCTACGCCGGCGGTATGCAGTCGGTGCGCGGCTTCGCCGAGAACGAGCTCGGGCCGCAGGTGCTGGAGGTGCGCCGCGCGTCGCTGATCGCCGCGGGCTGCACCGACGCGACCATCGCCAGCGGAAGCTGCGACCCCTCGGGAATTCCCTCGAGCGAGTTCTTCACGCGGCCCACCGGCGGCAGCAGCGTGGTCGAGGGAAGCGCCGAGCTTCGGTTGCCCCTCGGCAGCAGGCTGGGCACCGTCGTCTTTCTCGACGGCGCCTATGTCGGGACGGCGGGGCTCGACGTCGCCGCGCGCGGGCGCGGGGCGATCACGCCAGGCGCGGGCCTGCGGTACCGCTCCCCGCTCGGCGTGCTGCGGCTCGATTTCGGGCTGCGGCCGGTGGGCGCGCAGTCGCTCCCGGTCGTGGCGGCGGTCACCGACGCGAATGGCGCGCAGCACATCGTCCGGCTCGCCACCGAGAAGTCGTACTCGCCGATCGAGCCTGACCCGGGTACGCTGCGGTCGATCGCTCGGCGTCTCGTCGTTCACTTCGCCATGGGGCAGGCCTTTTGACGGCCACGCTCCGTGCACCGTCGGCACCGCCGCCCCACAGCGCGCCGTTCACGACGCGCGACCGCATGCGGCGCGTCACGAAGGTCCTGCTGGGCACCGTGGTACTTCCGCTCGTTCTGCTCGTCGCGGTGGTCCTCGTGCTCGCCAACACGCCATGGGGCAACGAGCGTGCTCGGCGACTTCTCGTCTCGCAGGCCAACAAGCGGCTGACCGGACGACTCGAGATCGCGCGCCTGCGCGGGAACCTGCTCTCCTCCGCGACGCTCGGCGGCGTGCAGCTCGTGGACAGTCTCGGGAAGCCGGTGTTCAGCGCGCGACGCGTCCAGGTTCGGTACGGGCTATGGTCGACGCTGCGCGGACGGGTCGCGGTCAAGTCGCTCGTGCTCGACACCGCGCTGGTCGTCGCCGACAGGCGGCCCGGCGCGCGCTGGAACTTCCAGGCGCTGATGCGGCCGAGTGGCAGGGCGAAGGACACGTCGGCGCACCGGCCGCCGCCGGAGATCGGCAATGTGACGATCCGGCACAGCCGCCTCGTGTATCGTCGGCCGTGGGCGCCGGACAGCACGCTGCCGGCGGACAAGCGCGACGCCGCCATCACGGCGGCGCTCGGCGCCAACGCACGCAGCCGCGCCGAACGGGTGCCCGGCGGCTTTCAACGCGTGCTGGAGTATCGCGACATCGACGCGGCCCTGTCGGCGATCACACTGGCGGATGCCGGCCGCCCGACCTCGGTGCGCATCGATTCACTGTCGATGATCGGTGAGCCCTATCGTCCGCCTGCGATCGACGTCAGGTCGCTGACCGGAACGATCTACGCGTCGAAGGACTCGCTCTGGTGGCACGGCGCGCGGCTCGTGCTCCCGGGGTCGCGCGTCAGTGGGGACGGGCGCCTGGGCTTCAACCGGTCGGGGGTCGTGTTCAGTCTCACCGGTGCGCCCATCGCGCTGGGTGATCTGCGGTGGCTGAACCCGAAGCTCCCGGCCGAGGGTGGCGGGCGTCTGCATCTCACGATGCGCTCGCACGGCGACAGCTCGGAGTATGCCCTTGCCGACGCGAACGTCCACTATCGCGATGCCTCGATCGTCGGCGCCGCGACGGTGGTGCGGGTCGCTCCGAAGGGAAGCAAGAGCACCGTGTTCGTTCGGAACGCGGATCTCACGGTGGCGCGGCTTTCGACCGCGACGGTGAAGGAGCTGCTGCCCGCGGTGAAGCTGCCGCGGACCGGGGTGATCGACGGACATCTCGCGCTGAGCGGCGCGCCGAGTGCGTTGCAGGTGAACGCCGACGTCCGATTCGCCGACGCACGGGCGGGGCTCAGCCATCTGCTGGCGCGCGGCGGTGTCGGCTTCGAGGGGGGGCTGCGAGCTCGCGGCCTCGACGTTCAGCTTCGGCCGCTGCGCGTGGCGACGCTCGGAGCACGCGTCCCGTTGGGCGGCACGCTCACCGGTACCGCGTTCGTGAACGGCGCGCAGCACGAGGGATGGAGCGTGCGTGGCGATCTGACCCATCTCGACGGGGCACAGCGGTCCCGGGTGATCGGCTCCGGACGGTATCAGGTCGTCGGGAAGCGGATCGCCGCCGATGCGACGCTGCAGCCGCTCTCGCTCGTCACCGTGGGACGCTTCGCGCCGTCGGCGCAGCTGCGCGGCAGCGTGGGTGGCCGGGTGCATGCCGAAGGAACCACGCGAGATCTGCGGGTGTCCGGAGTACTGCGCTCCACCACCGGGGGCGGCCGGGTGGACGGCCGCGGTACCGTGCTCCTGGCCGGCTCCCGCACACGCTATGACGTCAACGTCGCGCTGGACGCGCTGGATGCGAGCGCCTTCTCGCGTCGCGCGCCCCACACCCGGCTCACGGGCACCGTCGCCGCACGGGGGGTCGGGACGTCGCCGGCGACGGCGACCGCGGTCGTCACGGCCGACCTCGCGCGCTCGCGGTACGACACCTTTTCCGTCGACCGGCTGATCGCGCGGCTCGCCGCATCCAACGGGATGCTGCGTGCCGACACGGTCGTCGTCGTCGCGGCAGGGGCCGAGGCCCGCGCGACCGGCACGCTCGGGCTCGTGGCGGGCCGTGAGGGTACGCTGCACGCTTCGGTATCGGTGGACTCGTTGGGTGCGTTGCGTCGCTGGCTGGGCACGTCGGATACGTCGCGGGTTGCCGCCTCGGCCGGTCGACAGGGTGCGTTGTTGGCCGTGGCGCGCGCAGACTCGGCACGTCGCGTCGATGCGCGCCGCATCGAGCGGTTGGCGCTCGGTCTCCCGACGGACGAGCTGCTGATCGTGGATACGTTGCCGGCCATTCGTCGCGATTCGCTGGCTGGATCGGTGGAGGCCACCGGCACCCTGCGCGGCAACCTGAAACGACTCGGTGTCGACGCGAGCGTGCGTGGGCGCGACCTGGTGGTGCGAGGCAATGCCGCGCGCACCCTGACGGCCGACGTCTCCTCGACGAACGTTCGCGATCGGAGCCTGCCGCTCGCGTTCCGCCTGGATGCCGACTCCGTGCAGGCCTCGGGCTACGGGTTCGAGCGGGTGCAGGCGGAGGGGCAATGGCGCGACCGGCGGCTGGACGCCGCGGTGGCCATCCGGCAGGACGCGCGCGTCTCGTATGCCGCGCGGGGAAGCTGGGAACGGCCTGCCTCGGGTGTGCAGCGCGTCGCGCTCGATTCGCTCTCCGCCCGCTTCGATACGCTGACCTGGCGCCTGGCGCATCCCGGTCGCGTCGCACTCGATCACGGCGCCGTGGTGGTGGACTCGATCGATCTGCGCAGCTCGGCCGGCGGCCGTTTGTTCGCGAACGGCGCGGTGCCTCGTGAGGGTGGCGTCCGGCTGGACGTCGCGGCGGAGAACGTTCGGGTGTCCACGGTGCTTGAGGCGTTGCAGCGGAACGTGGCGGCGGATGGCGTGGTGGGCGCGAGCGCGGAGATCACCGGGACGCGCGCCGCACCGCTGATCACCGCTCGCGCCACGCTGCGGGAGGCGACGTACGGCAAAGCCCGCGCGCCGGACGCGGACGTGACCGCGCGATATGCCGATCGGCGGCTGGCGGTGGATGGGACCGCGCACGACAGCAGCGCCCGTCGCGTGCTGGCGGCCACCGCGTCGCTGCCGCTCGATCTCGCGCTCGAGAAGGTCGCCGGCTCGCGGAAGCTGCCGGGCCCACTGGCGGCGGACGTGTTGCTCGACAGCCTGAATCTCGCGGCACTTCCGCTGTCGAGCCGCAGCTTCGACGACGTGCGAGGTCGCGCGGCGGGAGAGGTCCACGTTCGCGGCACCTGGAAGGCGCCCGACTTCGCCGGCCACGCGGCGCTGCGAGACGCCGGCCTCACGGTGAACGCGACCGGCATGCGCATCGCCGACGCGGTCGCGGACCTGCGGCTCGTCGGGGACACGGTGCGGCTCGACTCGCTGGTCGCGCGGGCCGGCGGGACGATGCGCGCGTCGGGGACCGTCGATCTTTCCGACCGCTCGCATCCCTTCGTGCGGGCGACGGCCGAGGGGCGCAACCTCCGCGTCATGGACGCGATGCGTGGGGTGGTGGATGCCGATGGTGAGGTGGAGGCCGTCGGGCCGCTCGAGGCGATCCGGGTGACCGGGCGCGGCGAGATGCTGCACGGCTTTCTCGCGCTGAAGCAGTTCAACAAGAACCTGCTGCGGGTGAAGGCGCCTGGAGAGCTGAGCTTCTTCACGGTGTACGACACGACCCCTCCGGCGACGGACAGCGCGCGGCGTGCGGCCGCGCTCGCGACGCCGAAGCGCATCGGCGTGATCGCGGATCTGTCCCTGGTCGTGGACCGCGGCAACTATTACCGCAACCGGCCCGACGCGAACACCGAGTTCTATACCGGCGCCGGGGAGGAGGTGCGCGCGCACATCGACACGCGCAGCAGCGACCAATGGGCCGTCGGGTTCGTGCGCATCGGCGAGGGCGTAGCGATCTTCCGCGCGAGCCGGTTCGAGCCGGCGCGTGGCACGCTCACCTTCTCGTCGTACACCGGCGGCCCGGGGATCGTGCAGCAGGTTGGCGAGCGTCCGGTATGGGAGCCGGGGCGCGGGTTCCTGCCGGTGCAGCTGTTGACGGGGGGTACGTCCAAGGCGCCGGCGGTGGGGCTGGAGGGCGGCTCGCTCTTCCCGATCCGGGGGCGTGAGCTGAATGGCTATCTCACCATTGGACGCGATCACACGTCGCTGCTCCAGCAGTCCGGCTCCTCGCTGTCGGGGAGCGAGGCGTGGAGTGGACAACTCTCCGGCGAGAGTGGTGCGCTCGCGCGGCGCCAGCAGGCGGCCACGGCGCTCGGCGTGGTGCTGCACGACATCGGCACCGGTGCAACGAAGGAGTTCGGTCTCGACGCGTTCAGCGTCGCGCCGGCCGACGTGCCGACGGAGCTGGTCTTCGGCAAGACGGGTGGCGTGCGTGGCGCGATGATCGAGGGGGGCCGCTACGTGACGGTGGATCGCTACGTGGCCGGCCAGATGCGTCTGACGACCGGCATCCCCGGTCTCCGCGTCGCGCAGCGGTTCGGCGATCTGTATCGGCTCGACGTCGGCGTGGAGCCGCGCTTCCTGTTCACGAACCCGGAGGATCTCGGCATCACGCATCCCACCGTGCGCACCGGCGTCTTCGGCGCGTTCCTGACGCGATTGTGGGACTGGTGAGCCGTGATCCGTGATCCGTGATCCGTAACGACGAAGGGCACACCGGACTCAGTCCGGTGTGCCCTTTACGCCTTCACCCGCTCTTACGGGTCACCGGTCACGGTTCACCGTTCACGGTGTTCCGGTCAC
>JABFYH010000009.1 GCA_013361335.1 Gemmatimonadaceae bacterium
CCAACGCGAGTGAAGGCGCGGGCGTCAGCCGCCCGCCAGGTTCGGGTTCGACTGCTGCTCCTCCTGGCTGATCGGGATGCAGCTCGCACGGCCCGCGAGGAACGACGAGTGCGCCGGTCCCGTGTCGGCGGACCAGCGGCGGAGCTGCCACAGCCGCCGCGCTTCGAGCCACATGACCGCGCCGTACTCCTTCTCCAGCGTCTGCCAGGCGGCCGTCAGGTCCGTCGGGGGAACGAGCGCCGCCAGCTTGTACTGTGCGCGCTGCTGGTTGATGAGCGTGAACGCGCCCGCGATGTCCCCGTTGCGCAGTGCCGCCTCCGCGCGCAGCATGAGCATCTCGGTGCCCTTCACGAGCGGGATGTCGCTGCCGAGATCGGGGTACTTCCGCTGACGGAAGAAGTTCGTCTTGCCGTCCTGCCCCTTCTGGACCGTCGTCTTCGCAGTGCTCGTGTAGATCGTGTCCCACGGCACGCGGGGATCGTTGAACACCTGCGCCCACTGCGTGCCGAACACCGTGAACTCGCGGCGCACGTACGTCTCCTGGACGAGGGAGTTGGCCTCGCGGGTCGAGTTCGTGGAGAAGAGGGCGTTGTACACGAACGACGCCGGCACCTGCTGCGCATCGGCCACGGCCCCCGTCCAGTCGCCGAGCGACGCCCGCACCGAGGCGCGGCCGCCGTAGGCCGCGGTCAGCACGTCGATCACGTTCTTCGACTGCGCGATGCGGATCGCTTCGGTGAAGTACGCCTGCGCACGCTGGAAGTGCGCCGAATCCGATGTGGCCGGTCCGCCGTCGAAGACCGCACGGCACACGTTCTCGCCCAGAAGGCGGTTGGCGAAGCCGGCGAGCAGATTGGCGCGCGCCGCCGCGGGATCGGTGTCATACGTATAGCCCGGCAGCGCCTTGATGCGCTCGATGCCGCTCTCGGCCACCCAGCGGGCGCGCTGCATGAGCGCCCACTGGCTGTTGATGTCCTCCGGCTTGATGATGCCGCGATACCAGAGCCCTTCGCCGGTGTAGCTGCCGCCGTGCGCGAGCTCGTCGCTGGCGATCCCGGTGATGCGCACCAGCTCGTCCAGCGCGTTGGAGAGGTCGCCGGACATGCCGGTGACGAAACCGGGGACGGCGTCTGGCGTCGTGAGCGCGGCGTCGGCGATCGGTCCGGGATTGGTCACCGTGACGATGTCCGAGCACGCGGCCAATCCTGCCGCCGCCGTCAGGACGACGCCGAGTCGCCGCCGCAATGTCTTGTGAGAAGTCATGGCTGAGTGGGAGATCGGTCAGAAGAGGACGCGCATGGAGAGCAGGAACTGCTTGCTCGGCGGGAAGACGTAGTATTCGCGCCGCGCGAGCGAGGCACCCTGGTCCGTGGCGTCGCGGAGCTCGGGGTCGAGCCCATCATAGTTCGTGGACTTCCACAGGTTCTTGCCGGCCAGCACGAGCGTGGCCGACGACGTGCGGGGGACCAGGTTCGCCGGCAGCTTCCACGACAGGGAGGCCGACCGGATCTTGAAGAAATCGGTCGACTGGACCCAGTAGTCGCTGCTGATCTTGGTCGGGTCGATCGCGCACTTGGCGCGCTGGAGCGCCGTGACGTCGTTCAGCGCCGTCGCGTCGCCGGCGTTCGCCGCGCGAATCTTCTTCTGCGTGTCGTAGCACGGATACCACACGCCGCGGTTCTCGTTCTGGTAGCCGACGAAGTTGCCGAGCATCCCGCCGCCCTGGTACTCGCCGACCACGTCGAACACGAAGTCCTTGAACACCCGCAGCGAGCTGGTGATGCCGATCAGGCGGTTGGCGTACGCGTTCCCGAGGAAGGCATCGGTGGCGATGATCGGATCGGCGATGGCGTCCGGGTTGGTGACCCTGTTCCCGAAGTACGACGGCACCGGATACCCTTCGCGCACGTACACCGACGAGCCCATCGCGATGTTCCGCCTTCCGAGATCCACCGCCTGGTTCGACATCTTCGTGTAGCTCACCCGGCCGCTCCACTCGACCTGGCTGCGCCGGAGCAGGTCGCCCGACAGCTGAAGCTCCACACCCCGGTTCTCGAGCGTCCCCACGTTCTCGAGCTGGGTGCGCGTGAAGCCCTGCGTGGGCGGATAGGTCACGCCGATCAGCGCGCCGAGCGTGCGCGCCCGGAACGCCGTCGCCTCGAGGCTCACCCGATCGCCGAACGCGCCGGCGTCGAAGCCCACCTCGATCTCGCGCGTGCGCTCGGGGCCGAGGTTCGGATTGCCGAGCTGCGCGGGGGTGAACCCGGGCTTGCCCTCGTCGGCAGCGATGGGATCCCAGGTGCGGACCGCGTCGAAGGCGCCCGGCGCCTTGCCGGACTCACCGATCGCCGCCCGCAGCTTCATCGTGGAGAGAACGTTCGAGGGCCAGAAGGGCTCCTCGGAGAGCACGTACGCCGCGCTGATCTTGGGATAGGTCTGGAGACCGAAGCCGCTGCCGAACGCGCTGTTGCCGTCCACGCGCAGACCGCCGGTGACGAACAGCCGGTCGCGCCAGCCGAACATCTGCTGCAGGAACAGCCCCGCGTTGACGACGCGGGCGCGGTTCACCGTCCCGAGCGTCACGCGCGCCGCGCTGCCGAGCGTCGGGTCACCCGGACCGGAGAAGTCGTTGCCCGTCTCGCCCAGGAAGTGGTCGCGGTCGTCGAACAGCTGCCCGCCCCATGACGACGTCGACGCGAGGCCGAAGACGCCGTGCTGGAACGAGCCGGCGTAGTCGAGCGAGAGCTTCGTGTGGTTCCAGTCGGTCTTGTCGAGGCGGCCGAGGGGCAGGTTGATGTAGCCGAACGGGATGATGTCCTGCGCGTCGGTGTTGTTGTAGTCGTAGCCGACGGCCAGCCGGTTCGTGAAGGCGGCGATCGGGCTCCAGGTCACCGTCAGCCCGCTGATGTAGTGGTCGGCGGAGTTCGTGGCCTGCTGATCGAGCAGATAGCCGTTGGTGACGCAGGTGACGGTGACGCCGACGCACTCACCTTTGCCCCCCTTGAAGTTGCCGAACGAGCCGCGTCCCACGTTGAGCATGAACCCCCAGGCGAAGTTGCCGTCGGGGATGAATCGCGTCTCGTTGCGGTTGTAGGCGGAGTTGAAGTTGAAGATCAGCGACGGCGTCGGCGAGAAGGTGAAGTTGCCGCGCACCCCGCCCGACTTGGCCGAGCTGGTGGAGATCACCCCTTCCTCCGAGTTGAAGTTGCCGGAGAGGAAGTACGTGGTCTGCTGCGCGCCGCCGCGGAGGGAGAGCGCGTACTGCTGCACCGCGCCGGTGCGGAGCCACGACCCGCTCTCGGGGCAGGTGGGATCGACCCACGGGTTGCCCTGCGCGTCCTGCAGCTCCGGCCCGCTGCACTTGTTCACGAACACGCCCGTCGGATCCTCGCTCGGGCCGATGTGCCCCATGTGGTTCGCGCCGACGCCGACGTTGAGCGTCCACTCCGGCGCGGTCGACGTGCCCTTCTTGGTGAAGATCTGGATCACGCCGCCCGACGCCTCGGTGCCGTACAGCGTCGTGGCGGCGGCGCCCTTCACCACCTCGATGCGGTCGATGTCCTCGGGCTTGATGTCGTTGAACGACGTCGTCACCTGCCGCGCGCCGGGCGAGATGGGCCCGTTGTCGCTGTAGATGCGGATGCCGTCGACGTAGATGATCGGGTTGTTGCCCTGCGTCACGCTGTTGGTGCCGCGCAGGCGGATGGTGCCGCCGGCGCCCGGCTGCCCCGAGTTGGTGAGCACGGTGACGCCGGCCGACCGGCCGCTCAGGATGTCCTGCACGTTCTTCACCGGCGCGGCCTCGATCTCCCGCGCCGAGATGGCGGCCATCGCGTTGCCGACCTCCTTCTTGCGCGACTCGGCGGCGGTGCCCGTCACCACCACGGCGTCGAGCGCGAGCGCCGCGGGCCGCAGCTCGAAGTCGACGACGACGGTGTCCGTCACGCCGAGCGTCACGCTGCGCGACTGGGCGCCGAAGCCGAGCATCTGGGCGCGGACGGTGTAGGTGCCGGCCGGCAGGCCTCCGAGGCGATACACGCCGCGCGCGTCGGTGCGCACGACGCGCGTCGTACCCGGGACGAGCACCTGCACGGCGTCCAGCGGGCGGCCGCTGATCTCCGCCACCCTGCCGCGGACCATCGCCGTCCCCGTCGCCTGCGCGCCGAGGCACGGCGCACCCAGGCCGAGCACGAACGCCGTCGCCGCACATCGACGGGCGAGCGCGCGACCGGTCGATCCTACCATGGAAACCTCCTGACACTGTGAGTGGGAGAACCGCGACCTGCCATCGAACATCCTCATCGCGCGCCGTCGGCGCGTGCATGCGCCACGACCGCCTGCCCCACACGAACGCCTAACGAGTCTCCAGCATCCACGTCGAAGCGATAGTGGACGGCGGCATACACGCGTGACAGCGACGCATCCACCCCGCGCTGCCGATACGCCGCCGCCGAGTCGGGGAACAGCTCGGCGAACACCTCCCCGGCCGCCGACGAGATCGTCGAGTGGCCCGACGGATAGCTCGGAAACGGTGGCGTCGGAAACACCGTCCGGATGATCGTATCGGCCGTGACCGGCCGCGCGACCCAGTAGTAGAACTTCGCATCCCAGCAGGCGACGAACGCGTCGTACATCGCCACGCTCGCCAACGCCTGCGCGCGCGCGGCACGCACGGGGCCCATCCGGCGCGCCACGATCTCGCTCTGGAGATACTTCTCCCAGATCACGGACGGCGCGTCGGTGGCCCAATAGCGGGCCAGGTTGATCTGCGCGACCGTGCGCGACGTCGAGAGGCTACGCAGCTCGGCGAGGTCCCGTTGAAACCCGGGCGAGCCCGGGGCCGGGGGCGGGGGCGGACGATAGGCGTCGCCCGACACGATCACCCAGGTGCGCCACGAGCCGGCGAGCGCATCGAAGGGCACGCGGACGTACTTGTTGGGCGTCGGCTGCCAGAGTCCCAGGCCCGTGGGGACGGCGCCGGTCCACGGCTGCATCGCGCCGTCGGCGTGCGCGCGGGCGATCACCCGTGCCGCGACGGCCCGGCCGATCGCCGCCCCGGCGCTCACGTCGCCCGGATACGCCGCCCCCGCCGCGATGCGCGCCTCACCCGCCTCGCGCGCCATGGCGTGAAAGAGGAGCGTATCCTCGGCGGGAAAGAGATCGGCGAGCACCGCCGCCGCCGCCTCCGCCGCCGCGGCGTGCTCGGACGGATAGCTGGGCACGCTCTGCACGTCGATCAGCGCGCGCACGCGCGGGTCGGTGCCCGCCGGCGACGTCCGGCGATAGGTGTACTTGGCGTCCCACGTCGCGAGCAGCGCGTCGTAGACCGCGACGTGCAGCAGCGCCATCACGCGCGCGGCGCGTGCCGGCGTCGCGAGGCGGACCTCGGGCAGCAGGGGAAAGTAAAAATCGAGGAGGCGCAACGCGGTGGAATCCCAGACTGCGCTCGGGCTGCCGCTCCACCGCGCAATCGTCGCCGCGCTCACCCCGCCGGCCGCCTGGGCGCGCATCACCGCATCGAGCTCACTCGCCGCCTCGGCTGAACCGGCCGGCGCGGGGGCCGGTGGGCGCAGCTCGGAAGCACTGGCGAGGACCCATGGACGCCACGCACCAGCGCCGGCTTCGGCGTCCGAGGCCGAGGGCGCCGTCGGCGTCTCGGTACACGCGACGAACAACGCGACGCACGCCACCGACGCGATTCGCCGGGGCATGCCGTGCAGATGCACTCGCGTCGTCGGCGCGCCCCGAAGTCTCGGCGCGCCGCTCACTGCACCGTCGCGCTGCCGTGCGGCAGCGTCTCAGGATGGAAGGTGATCGTCCGCGCCACACCGGGCGGAAGGTCGCCGAACGGGTCGACGTATGGCCGGAGGAAGAACGGCCGCTCGGCGCCGATCGGCTCGCCGCGATCGCTCGCCGGCTCGATCGTGATGACATGGCTCCAGCGAAGCCGCCCCTGTGCGTCCTTCTCCCGCAGGTTCAGCGGCAGCGTCAGCTCGGCGGGCCACGGAAGGTGCAGCGGGTTGGAGATCCAGTCGTCACCGGGGAAATCCTCGAGCCGCGCGCGGCGGAAATCCAGCACGCCGGAGAACGGGCCCCAGCCCGTGTCGTCGGGCTGATTGAGCGCGCCCGTCCAATCGGGGACGAACTTCCCGTACGACAGCCAGATCTCGCTCGTCTGGCCGAGGTCTCTCACCATCCATCCTTCGTACGTCCATCCACGCTGCAGCTGGGTCACGCGCACGTAGTAATCCTTCTGCGCGGTGCGTGCGGGATCCATGTTGAAGAGCCAGATGCCGGCCTCTTCATGCGACGGATATCCGAGACTGTCGTTGTCGCTGGGCGAGAACATCGTGAACTGACCGGGCGCGGCGAGGAGCGGCAGGTCGCTCTGCGTGATCGCCCCCTCGTACCGCAGCTCGGCCCGATCGCCGACGAGCGCCCCGCGGAGCACGACCTGCTCCGACGGGAGGGCGTCGGCATCACCGGGCGGCTCCACGGTCACCACGACGTTCGCCGTGCCCGTCGCGGGAGTGGCCAGCGTGACGGTGCCACCGGCATCGAAGCGGCCGAGCGAATGGAAGGCGCCCGATCTGTCCTCCGCCCACGCCTCGTACCGTCCCTCGCGCGAACCGACGAGCGCGGGAAGGCTCGTGGTGAGCATCAGCCGCGTCGGCCCCGCCGGCGCCGTTGCACTCTCGCCGCCACCGCCACCGCCGCATGCCGTGGCGAGCGCAAGCGCGACGACAGCGCCTGCCGCAGCACGGAGCGTCGACGCCGGGAACGCAGTGGCGTGGCGGCGGCCAGCGGCCGGACGCCAGAGGGGGAACGACATCGCAGTGGGGAAGGGGGAACGCTAAGATGCGGCGGGACAGACGGATGTCAACGCCCAGAGTGGTATACCACTCCCCGCGTCTCGCGGCAGCGGCAAGCTCGTCGATCGCGTCCTGACGCTACCAGGGCCGCGAGGCGAGCATCGCCGTCACCCGCTCCGGGGCCACCGCCTTGGAGAACAGGTTCCCCTGTCCGTGCGTGCACCCGATCTCCTTCAGCGTCTTCACGTGGCCCGGCGACGTGATGCCTTCGGCCACCACCTCCAACCCGAACTCGCGGGCCAGCGCCACCACCGAGCGCACGAGCCGCAGCGACTTCTCGTCGCGATCCATGCGCGACACCAGCGTGTGGTCCACCTTCACGCCGTCGAGCGGCAGACGCTGGAGATAGCTGATCGGCGAGTTCCCGCTGCCGAAATCGTCCAGAAAGATCCGCGCACCGAGTGACCGCAGCGCCGTCAGCACACCCGCCGCCTTCTCCACGTCCTGCGCCAGCACCCGCTCGTTCACCTCGAGCGTCACGCTCGCCGGGGGGAGCCCGAACACCTTGAAGGTGCGGGTGATGTCCGTGAGAAAGGCGTTCGCGCTGAACTGCCGCGTCGACAGATTGACGGCGATGGTGAGCGGCGATTCGCTCGCCGGCCCGTGATTCCACTCGCGCAGCTGATTGCACGACTCCCGCAGCACCCACCGCCCGATGTCGTAGATCAGCCCCATCTCCTCGGCGACAGCGAGGAACTCGTACGGGCCGAGCAGGCCGCGCACCGGGTGCTGCCACCGCAGCAGCGCCTCGGCGCCGGTGATCCGGTCGGTCTCCAGGGAGACGATCGGCCAGTAGTGCAGCGCGAACTGCTCTTCCGCCACCGCGCGGCGCAGCTCGTCCTCCAGCCGCCGCCGCGACCGCGCTTCGGCGGCGATCTTCCAGTCGAAGACCACGGGCCGCGACGTCTCGTCGGGACGCGTCGACTTCTTGGCGCGAGCCATCGCGAGGTCGGCGCCGCGCAGCACGTGCTCCGGCAGCTCGGCCGACGTGGTGCTCATCGCCACGCCGACGCTGACGCCGATCGACATCTCCACTCCGCCGATCGACGCCGGCTTGGAGAGCGCCGACCGGAATCGCTCGGCCATCACCTCGGCGGCGTCGGCGTCGAGGCGTTCGACGAGCACGGCGAACTCGTCGCCGCCGAGGCGCGACACCACCGCCTCCTCCCCCGCCTCGTGCTGGAGGCGCTTACCCACCGAGGCGAGGATCTGGTCGCCGACGACGTGGCCGTAGCGCTCGTTCAGCGCACGGAAGTCGTTCACGTCGAGAAAGAACACGGCCACCAGCTCCTCGGTCGGCGTCTGCGTCGACGGCTCCTCCTCGTCGGCCGTGGCTGGCGCGACGTGGACGCGCGGGCGGTGCAGCGCGAGGCGCAGCCGCTCGAGAAAGACACTGCGGTTGGCGAGACCGGTGAGCGGGTCCTTGTTATGGAAGGCGCCGAGCCGCCGCTCGTTGGCCTCGTGCTCGGCCAGGGTGCGCCGCAGCTCCCAGTCGGAGGCCGCGGTCGACGCGAACCGCTGGAGCATCTCGAGGTCGTCCTCGTTCCAGGGCGACGGCTGCTGATCGGCCGCGCAGAACACGCCGAGCACCTGCCCCGCAGAGGAGCGAATGGGCACGCCGATGATCGAGCCGAGCTCCAGCTCCTTGCAGGCCGCGAGCTGCTCCGGAGTGAGGTCGCGGGTCAGGTCGCCCATGCGCACCGGACCGGCGCTGATCAGCTCCACGAACCCCGACCGCCACATCGCGCCGGCGTCGTGGAGCGCCCAGTCGGGGAGGAGGGAGCCGGCGGCGAAGCAGCGGCGGTCGTCGCCGGTGAGGATGATGAAGGCGAAGGGCGCGCGGAGCGCCGATGCGGCGAGCATGGCCAGCCGATCCATCGCGGCCGCGAGCGGTCCGTGCACCGCGAGTGCGGTGGAGGTGGGACTCGAGTCGATCAGACTCTGCGAGCGGGCGGCGGGATCGGAGGCCATGGAACCCAATTGACGGGACAGGGCCGGACGAGGCAACGAACGGCAGCGCCCGTCAACCTCGCCGCGCCAGACGGTAGCCCACCCCGCGGACGGACTCGAGCGTCGCCTGCTGGCTCGCGCCCAGCTTGCGCCGCAGATAACTGACGTACACGGCGAGGGCGTTCGACTCGCGCGGGAAGTCGTCCTTCCACACGTAGTCCTGGAGCGTGCTCACCGACACCGGCGCTCCGGCGCGCACGAACAGGATGTCGAACAGCCGCAGCTCGCGCGGCGTCAGCATGACCTCCTTGCCCGCGCACCACACGCGTCGCGCTTCGCGGTCGTACACGAGGTCGCCGAAGGCGACGCGGAGCTCGCTGGTGGCGCCGCGCGCGCGGCGGAAGGCGGCGGCGAGCTGGGCGGCCTCCACCTCCGGGCCGGCGTCGGCGGGTACGGCGTCGTCAGCGCCGGCCTCGAGCACGGCAACGACGTCGGTGCATCCCAAGCAGCAGATCCCGACGAGGGGCCAGCGGCGTCGCACCCGCTGCACGAGGGGCACCGTCGAGTTGTCGTCCGTTCCTGCATCGACGATGCAGAGGTCGATGAACTCTTTCACGGGCTCGGCGGTCGAGCCCAGGTCCTCAAGGTAGAGCAGGTCCGCCTCGCCGGCGGGGAGGGCGGACGCGACGGTTCTATGACGCTCGTCGGAACCGTTCAGCACGAGCACGGTCAAAGGGATCAGAAGCTCTGACGTCATCGTCCGAGAGTGGGAGCACGGGCATTGACCGTTGGTTCGTGCGCACGCCCCTGCGTGTGGCGGGGTGACAGAGTAACGAGCGGGTCCGTCGCCCGCAAACATTAGAAATTGCTCATAATGGGCGCCGGTCGTCCTCCTGGTGGCAGGTCACGCTTCCCTCACCAGACTGACCCATGCGACGCCTATTTGCCGCCGCGGCCGTGCTCACTCTCACGGCATGTATCAGCGACTCGGTCGGGATCGTCGGCACCCAGGTCACCGGTGCCGCGGACAATTCCGCGTCCACCAACGTGGCCGGCACCTACACGCTGAAGACCGTCGACGGGAAGCCCCTGCCGTTCACCTTTGCCCAGACGGCCACCGAGACGGACGAGGTGCTCGACGACGCGCTGACGCTGACGAGCGCCAACACCTGGACCAGGCTCGAGCATCTTCGCGCGACGGTGAACGGCACGGTCACCCTGTCGGCGGGCACGGACGCCGGCACCTACTCCAGGACCGACCTCGGCACGTACTCGTTCGTCGCCCGGAACGTGCCCACCTTCACGGCAACGATCGCCAACGGCGTGATGACGCTCACGCGCCGGAATCCGGCGGGGCAGTCCGTGCCGTCCGTCTACAGCAAGTAGGTCGGACGGACCCCGTCGTCGCCCTCAGCCGGCGACGGCGGGCAGGGTGAGCACGAAGCGGCTCCCCTCGCTCACCGTGCTCTCCGCGGTGAGATCGCCGTCCATGCCGCGTGCCAGGTCCCGGCTGATCGCCAGGCCGAGCCCCACCCCCTCGTTCTGCCGGGTGAGCCGCTGATCCACCTGCACGAACGGCTCGAACACCTGCGAGAGCTTCTCGTCCGCGATGCCGATCCCGGTGTCGTGCACGGCGATCTCCACGAGCGCATCGCGTGCGGCACACTCCACCCGCACCATGCCGCCCGGCTCGGTGAACTTGATGGCGTTGGTGAGCAGGTTGAGCAGGATCTGCTGGAGCTTCTCGCGGTCGGCGCGGACGCGGAGCGCCGGATCGCAGCCGCCGAGCACGTACGTCAGCCCGCGCGCCCGCACCTGCGGCACCACCAGCGCTTCCGCCGCGGCCAGCGCCTCGCTCACCGGCACGCTCACCATGACGTACTGCACGGTGCCCGTCTCGATGCGCGTGTAGTTGAGCACCTGATTGATGAGCCCCAGCAGATGGCGCTGGCTCGCCTGGATGCGCCCCAGGTCGGCGCGCTGCTCGGAGGTGATCGGGCCGCGGAGTCCCATCTCCATCAGGTCCGCGTACCCGCCGATCGCGTTGAGCGGCGTGCGCAGCTCGTGGCTCATCACCGCCAGGAACTCGCCCTTCGCGCGCGACGCCCGCTCCGCCATCGCGCGCGCCGCCTCCGCCTCCTCGCGCGCGCTCTCGCTCTCACCGAGGAGCCGCTCCACCTCGCGGCGGGCGAGCACCTGCGCCGTGACGTCGGATCCGTGCGCGACCACGCCGTAGCGCGTACCGTCGGCGTCGGCGAGCGCCTGGAACACCATGTCCAGGTACCGCGTCTCCATCGGCGCGCCCGGCGTGCGCTGGAGCTGCACCGGGGTCTCGCGTCCGACCCACGGCTCGCCGGTGACGCGCACGCGATCCAGCAGCTCCTTGAACCCCTGCCCGCGCATCTCGGGGATCGCCTCGAGCAGCGGCCTGCCGAGAATCTCGCGATGCCCCACGAGCTGGTAGTACGCCTCGTTCACGAACTCGTAGATCTGGTCCGGCCCATGAAAGGCGACGATGAAGCTCGGGGCGCGCTGGAACACCTGTGCCAGCCGCGCGCGCTCCACCTCGAGCGCGGCGAGCAGCGTCTCCCGTTCCTGCTCGGCGGCGCGGGCGGCGGTGATGTCGTTGAAGAGGATGGCGACGCGAGCGTCCTCCGGCCGTCCGATCCGGAAGGCATACGCGTCGTACAACCGGTGCAGCGCGTCCGACCGCGCCTCGAAGCGCGTCGCCTCGCCGGTGCGCGCCACCCGCCCGTAGATCTCGAACCAGTGCGGCTCGATGGCCGGGGCCAGCTCGCGGATCGTCCGTCCGTCGGGGTTTTCCAGCCCGGTCTGCGCCACGAAGGCAGGATTCGTCTCGATGAACCGATAGTCCACGGCGGTGCCGGCGTCGTCGAACAGCACGTTGATGACGCAGAAGCCTTCATCGAGTGAATTGAACAGCGTCCGATACCGCAGCTCGCTCTCGCGCAGGCGCGCGTCGGCGCGCACCCGGTCGGACACCTCCCGCCAGAACACCGCGGCGCCGCCCTCGTCGGTCGGGTACGCGTCGATCTCGAGATGCCGATCGTAGCCCTCGCCCACGTAGTGATGCGTGAAGTGCGCTTCGGTGCGATCCCGGACGACGCGCCGATAGTGCTCCTCCAACGGCGTGCCCGCCGACGCGGGAAACGCCTCCCAGTGGGTGAGCCCGATGAGCTCCTCGCGCCGCACGCCCAGGGCGCGCTCGGCCGCGTCGTTGAGGGTGAGGATGCGAAAGTCCGCGTCCATCGTGAGATGCTCGTCGGCGACGCGCTCGAGCACACGTGCCGCACGCTGCTCGGCCGCTTCGGTGATGGCGCGCAGCGCCTCGCGGTCGCGGTCCGCCAGCATGCGGTTCGTCGTCTCGAGACAGACGACCAGCGTCGCGGCGATGCGCCCGTCGTCGTCGCGCACGGGGCTGTAGCTGTAGGTCCACCAGACGTCCTCGAGCCGGCCGTTGCGCACGATGGGCAGGTACTGGTCCTCGTGCCAGGTGGGCTCGCCGGTGGTCATCACCTGCTCGATCTGCGGGCCGATGGCGTCCCAGATGTCGGTCCAGAACTCCTTGCCGCGCATGCCGAGCGCGCGTGGGTGCCGACCGCCCTCGCCGAGGCTGGGGCGGTAGGCGTCGTTGTAGAGCTGCACCAGCTCCGGTCCCCAGAACAGGAACATCGGGTTGCGCGAGGCGAGCACGATGTCGGCGACGGTGCGAAGGCTCTGCGACCAGCCGCTGACGGGACCAAGCGGCGTGCTCGCCCAATCGAGCGCACGACAGCGCGCGCGCATCTCGCCTGGTCCCGCGAAGAGCCGTTCCGCGGCCGGGTCGTGGGCGCTCGCGGGCAACGCTGGGCGCTCGTGGATGGTCTCCGACATCCCACCACCCTGACGCACATGCCGGGCCCGGCTGGCGGCCGCTATGAAGCCAGCGGTCCGCCAGCCCTCATCGTCAGCGGTGCTTGTTCCGCTCGTGCTGAATGAGTGCGCCCGCGGCAGCACCGGCCACGGCGTGACCGCCGAGCATGTGACCGGCGACGGCGCCGACCGCGGCGCCCGCGAGCTTGCTGTGATGGGTGGAGCGTGCGGCCGTGTCCGGCGCGGTTGCCCGGGTCGTCGCAGCTGACGACGCGCTCGGCGTCGCGACGTCGCCACCTGCGGTGGTGGCCGACCGGTTTCCTCCCCCGCCGCAGGCGCCGACGAGGAGGCTGCTGGCGCTCAGTCCCAGCGCAACGATCAGGTGTTTGGCATTCGGCATGACGGTTCTCCTTCAGTGGACACGCCCCCGACCCCTCGGGAGCCTGGCACTCGGAAAGGCAGACCGCGTGCCGACGCGACCCCTCGCGGCGGCGGCTCGAGGCGCTGGCCCGTCTGGGATGCTGCAATCGAGCCTGGAGGGATCGTGGACGTCGACGGGGGACGCGACACCCCCGCATGGGCAGCGCAGACCTCGCGGTAGCTGACGTCGAGCCGATCCAGCTCGTTCCGCCAGCTCAGCCCATCCGCAGTGCGCCGCGCGCCCAGCGCGAGCGCGGCGCGAAGCCGCGGGTTCATCACCAGGCGGACCATGGCTCGCGCCATCCGGGACGGATCGTTGGCCGGCACCTCGAGACCGTTCTCCTCATGCCGCAGATGATCGGCGACGCCACCGGCCGCCGGCGCGATCACCGGCAGCCCGCTGGACATCGCCTCCAGCACGACCAGACCGAGCGTCTCGGTCGTGGAGGCGAACACGAAGGCGTCGGCGCTGGCATAGAGACGCGGCAGATGCAGCGACCGATCGAGCACGCCGAGAAAGGTGACGTCCGGCGGCGCGGCAGCGCGCAGCGCAGCTTCCTCGGGACCGCCCCCGGCGATGATCAGGTGGACGCTCCCCGCCGGCAGCGCCGCGCGAACGAACGCGAACGCCTCGAGCAGCTCGTGCACGCCCTTCTCGGCCGCGAGCCGGCCGACGTGCAGGAACACGAATGCGCCGTCGACGCCGAGTCGGCGCCGCAGCGGCGGATCGCGCCGCTCGGGAGCGAAGACGTCGGTGTCGACCGTTCGCCCCCACACCTCCACGTCCCGCATGCCGAGCGCGAGGAGATCGTCGCGCGCCGCGTCGGACGGCGTGTAGGTGCGCAGCGCCCGGCCATGGAACCGGGCGAGATAGCGCGACACCGTCGGCCGCAGCCAGGGGGCGCCGTAGGCGTCCGTGTACCGGCTGAAGTCCGTGTGATACGAGGTGACGACCGGCAGCCGCGCTCGCTGCGCCACGATCTGTCCGACGCGCCCGAGAATGAACTCCGTGGCGCAGTGCACCAGGTCGGGCTCGAACGTCCGCACGGCATCGGCGACGCGGCTGTACAACGGGGCGGCGAGCCGGATGTCCGGATAGGGTGGAAACCGGACGCTGGGGATGTCGACGTGCAGGTCGGCCGCGCCGAGGTCGTCCACGAAGAACCGGACACCGGGGGAGGGGTGCGACGGATACCGTGGTGCGACGACCCCGACCTCCCATCCACGCTCCCGCAGCCCCGTGACCGAGCCGGCCGTGACCACCGAGACGCCGTTCACCTGTGGCGAGTAGGTGTCGGTGCAGTACAGGACGCGCGGCGCGCGGCCCGTCAACGCCGCGCGACGAATGCCGCTGGACCAGGGCGCGTCGATGCTCATGACCCCAGCCGGAGCAGGAGCAGATGCGTCCCCAGGGCGATGGCCTGGCCGGCCGCGACGTCGCCGGGGTAATGGACACCGAGCACGACGCGACTCGCACCGACGGCCAGCGCGAGCGCGAACAGCGGCGCGGCCAGCGTCGGCCACATGACGCTATACGCGAGCCCGACCGTCAACGCCGCCGCTGCATGTCCCGACGGAAAGGAAAACCGATCGGGGGCCGCGACGAGTGGCGTCGTCATCATGGTATGCGACGGTCGCGAGCGTCCGACCGACCGCTTCACGAGCTGCACGATCAGATGGGAGAGCACGAGCGTGGCCAGCCCATGGCACGCGAGCCGGGTTGGCCATCCACCCACGAGGAGCGGCCATAGGCAGAGGAGAATCGACGCCTGGGCGCCGCCGAGGTGCGTCAGCGCGGTGGCGAGGGAGCGGGCGCGGAGGCGGTGCGCGCTCAGCGACAGGCGCTGAAGGAGCGCGCGATCGCGCGCATCGAGGCGTGCGAGCATCAATGGATAGCGCAGTCGAGCCGTCACGGTACGGCCGCGGAGGAGGGGTTCCCATACGGAAACGCCGCGACGCAACGATCGACCCCAGCAAACACACTCGGCCTGGTAACGGCCGTGCGTCCGTTCCGTGACGCCCTTATCCGGCGACGGCTCAGTGCGGCGTGATCACCCGACCGCTTCGCTCCGGCGCCGCCAGCTCGCCCGCCCGCTCACGCCGCGCGGGGAGGGAATCGCTGAGGAGGCCGACCATGAACCGCTGCGCCTCCGAGATCCGCTCGACCTCGATGGCGATCGTGTCGACCGCGGTCTCGAGGCGCTGCAGGCGGTCGTCGTCCATCGGCTCGCGCGCCGGCCGCTCCCGCGAGCCCCAGCGCCAGAGCACCCGCGCGCCGAGCCCGATCGCCACGAAGCTCGCGGTCGAGGTCACGATCACCGTCATCACCTGCGCGAACATCAGCACATCGCCGTCCATGCCGGGCCTCCTGAGGTTGTCGGCCTTACGGTGCGGGTCGGGGGGAAGTTGCGGCGCGACGTGCCGCGGGAGGCGTACGGCGTGGTCGCGCGGGGGGCGGCGTCAGGCGTACGGCGTGGGGAATCGGTGGTGGGTGTCGGTTTGGAAACTGCGCCTCAAGACGGGTGCGGGGCGTCTCTGTCGGAACAGGGTGCCGGTTGGATGACCCGTGAGAAACAGGGGGGCGGATACCGCCGTCAACCGCCCTCACCCCACCGATAACCAGTTCCGAATCCTCACGCCGTACCCCTCACGCCGCGACGCCGCACGACGCGCCGTACGCCTCACGCCGCCCGACCACGCCGCCCGACCACGCCGCCCGACCACGCCGCGCGGCGGACGCCGCACGCCGGAGACCGTGCCTATCCCTCCCCCGCCCCCGATGCTATCGTCCCGATCAGAACCCCTTCCCCCCGTGACAATGCGCTCCATCGCTCTCGCCGCGGCCTCGCTGTTCGGCGTCGTCGCCGCGACCCCCGCGTCCGCTCAAACGCGCATGCTCCGCTCGCCCAGCGTCAGCGCGCGCCACATCGCCTTCGCGCATGCCGGCAACATCTGGATCGTCGAGCGCGCCGGCGGCGCCGCGCGCCGGCTCACCAGCTTCGCCGGCGAGGCGTCCAACCCCAAGCTGTCGCCCGACGGGAGCCGCGTCGCGTTCAGCGCGCAGTACGCCGGCAACGTCGACGTCTATCTCGTTCCCATCGAAGGGGGTGAGCCGAAGCGGCTCACCTTCCATCCCGGCGCCGACGTCGTGCAGGGCTGGACGCCCGATGGGAAGCAGATCGTCTTCGCCAGCAGCCGAGCGACCAACGCTCCGAGCGCCGTCCCGCGCTTTTACCTGGTGTCCGCCGACGGTGGCCCGGAAACGCCGATGCCGATGCCCCGCGCCTATCAGGGCAAGATCAGCCCCGACGGCCGGCGCATCGCCTATCGCATGAACAACTCGTGGGACGAGGAGCGCCGCAACTATCGCGGCGGCCAGAACCGCCCGATCTGGATCGAGGACTTGGCGACGCACGATCTCGTGACGACGCCCTGGCAGGACTCCAAGGAGATGGACCCCGTCTGGCTCGGCAACGACGTCGTCTATTTCCTGAGCGACCGCGACGGCGTCTCGAACGTGTGGCGCTACAACACCACATCCAAGGCGCTCGACCAGGTCACGAAGTTCCGCGACTTCGACGTCAAGACGCTCGATGCCTCGAGCTCGGCCAACGCCGTGGTGTTCGAGCAGGGGGGCTACGTCCACGAGCTCGAGCCGGCCACCGGGCGCGAGCACGTGGTGAGCATCACCGCCAACGGCGACTACCCGTGGATGATGCCCCAGTGGAAGGACGTCTCGTCGCGCGTCGTCTCGCTCGCGCTGTCGCCGACGGGCAAGCGCGTCGCCGTCGAGGCGCGCGGTGAGATCTTCACGATTCCCGCCGAGAAGGGCGATGCGCGCAACCTCACCAACTCGTCGTCGAGCGCCGAGCGGAATCCGGCGTGGAGCCCGGACGGCACGTCGCTCTCGTACTTCAGCGACGCGAGCGGCGAGTACAAGCTCGTGATCGCGTCGCAGGACGGCTCGAGCAAGCGCGAGATCACGCTCCCGGAGCCGAGTCACTACTACACGCCGGAGTGGAGCCCGGACGGCAAGCGGATCCTCTTTCACGACACCCATCTGCGACTGTGGGTCGTGGACGTCGCGTCAGGGAAGTCGACGCTGATCGACACCGATCCGTACATGATGCCCGATCGGTCGCTCGACCCGCGCTTCAGCCCCGACGGACGATGGATCGCGTACTCTCGGCGACTCCCCTCGATGTTCCGCGCGATCTTCGTCTACGATGTGGAGCGCGGGGTGAAGCATCAGCTCACCGACGGGCTCGCGGATGCGACGTCGCCGGCGTGGGACGCATCGGGCAAGTATCTCTGGTTCCTCGCGAGCACCAACTTCGGCCTGAACTCGGGGTGGCTGGACATGGGCTCGTACGACCGGCCCATCACCTCCGCGCTCTACCTCGCCGTGCTGCGGAAGGGCGAGCCGAGCCCGCTCCTCCCCGAGAGCGACGAGGAGCGCGCCGCCGCGGCGGCCCGCGGAGACTCGGCGAGCGCACCCCGTGACTCCGCCACCCCGGAGCGCGCGAGTGTCGGGGCCCGCCGTCCGAACGTCGTGATCGATCTGGACGGGATCGGCCAGCGTATCGTGACCGTGCCGGCGCTGGCGCAGCGCAAGTACTCGCAGGTGGAAGCCGGCCCGCCCGGCACGGTGTTCTGGGTGGAGGACACCCCGCCCGTGGGCACCGACACCGTGGCCGGACAGCGCGGCGGCGTGCTGCACCGCTACCAGCTCAAGGACCGCAAGGCGGTGACGTTCGCCAGCAACGTCGTGGACTACGCCGTGAGCGCCGACGGCAGGAAGCTGCTGTACAAGACGCCGGGCGCGAGCGGCGGTCTGTACCTCGTCGACGCCGACAAGACGGTGCCCGCGGCGAACACCGGCAAGCTCGCCGTGCAGCTCCGTACCCTCGTCGATCCGCGCGCCGAGTTCACCCAGATCTTCAATGAAGGGTGGCGGATCCAGCGCGACTACCTGTACGTGAAGAACATGCACGGCAGCGACTGGCCGGCGATGAAGACGATGTACGGCGCGCTGCTGCCGAGCGTCGACCACCGCGCCGACCTGAACTACCTGCTCGACATGATGGGCGCCGAGATCGCGATCGGCCATTCGTTCGTGCGCGGCGGCGACATCCCCGAGGCGCAGCCCACCACCGCCGGCCTGCTCGGCGCCGACTTCACGATCGAGAACGGGCGCTATCGGATCGCGAGGATCTACGATGCGGAGAGCTGGAACCCCGACCTGCGTGCCCCGCTCGCCGCACCCGGCGTGGACGTCAGGACCGGCGACTACCTCCTGAGCGTCAACGGCGTCGAGCTCCGCGGCACCGACAACGTGTACCGGCTGCTCGACGGCACGGCGAACCGGCAGACGGTGATTCGCGTGTCGTCGCGACCGTCGCTGGATGGTGCGCGCACGGTGACCGTCGTCCCGGTGGCGAACGAGCAGGGGCTGCGCACGCGCGCGTGGATCGAGCGCAATCGCCGGATCGTCGACTCGCTGAGCGGCGGCACGCTGGCGTACGTCTACCTGCCCAACACGGCGCAGGGGGGCTACACGTCGTTCAACCGCTACTACTTCGCGCAGCAGAACAAGCAGGGCGCCATCCTCGACGAGCGGTACAACAGCGGCGGCTCGGCCGCGGACTACATCATCGATCTCGTGGGACGGCAGATGGACGGGTACTTCAACAATCCGGTGGGCGACCGGTATCCCTTCACGTCGCCGGCGGCGGGGATCTGGGGGCCGAAGGTGATGATCATCAACGAGATGGCCGGCTCGGGCGGTGATCTCATGCCCTACATGTTCCAGCGGCGGAAGATCGGACCGCTCGTCGGCAAGCGGACCTGGGGCGGCCTGGTGGGGACGTGGGATACGCCGCAGTTCGTGGATGGTGGCGCGATGATCGCGCCGCGCGGCGGCTTCTTCGACCTGAACGGCAAGTGGGCGGTGGAGAACGTGGGCACGTCACCGGACATCGACGTCGAGAACTGGCCGGGCGAGGTGATCGCCGGGCACGATCCGCAGCTCGAGCGCGCGGTGGCCGAGGCGATGCGGATGCAGCGCGAGCATCCGGT
>JABFYH010000136.1 GCA_013361335.1 Gemmatimonadaceae bacterium
GCCGGCGTCGCGGCGGCCGCGGCCGGTGCCGGCGCGCCGGCGCCCGACACCAGCGCATCGATGTTCTCGTCCTTCGTCGCGATCACACCGACGAGCGTGCCGACGGGAACGGCATCCCCCTCGTTGACCAGGCGCTTCCGCAGCACGCCGTCGCCGCGCGCCACGAGCTCCATGATCGCCTTGTCGGTCTCGACCTCGCCGAGCGGGTCGCCCGACTTCACGACGTCGCCTTCGTTCTTGAGCCACTTCACGAGCTTTCCCTCTTCCATCGTCGGGGAAAGCGCTTCCATGAAAACCTTGGTAGCCATGTGTGCGCGTGGCCTCAGTCGAGATACATGACTTTGCGAACCGCGGCGATCGTCTTCGGCAGGTCGGGCTTGGCAGCCTTCTCGAGGCTCTTCGTGTACGGCATCGGCACGTCGGCCTGGTGCACGCGCACGACCGGCGCGTCGAGAAGATCGAAGCACTCCCGCTGGACGTAGTCCACCACCTGCGCGCCCACGCCGCAGAGCTCCCAGCCTTCCTCGAGCACGACGGCGCGATTCGTCTTCTTCACCGACGTCACGATCGCGTCGACGTCGATCGGGCGCACCGTCCGCAGGTCCACGACGTCGACCCGGATGCCGTCCTTCGCCAGCTGATCGGCCGCCTGCATCGCCACCAGCACCATCTTGCCGTGCGTGACGATCGTGCAGTGGTCGCCCTCGCGCTTGAGGTCCGCCTTGCCGAGCGGGATCGTGTAATCTCCCTCGGGGACCTCGCCCTTCGTGTTGTACAGCATCTCCCCCTCGAGCACGCACACCGGGTTGTCGTCGCGGATGGCGCTCTTGAGCAAGCCCTTCGCGTCGTACGGGGTGCCCGGCGCGACGACCTTCAACCCCGGGATGTGCGCGAGCCAGGACTCCCACGCCTGCGAGTGCTGCGCCGCGAGCTGCAGCGCGGCGCCGTTCGGGCCGCGGAACACCATCGGCATGTTGAACTGACCACCGGACATGTAGAGCATCTTGGCCGCCGCGTTCACGACCTGGTCGATGGCGAGCAGCGCGAAGTTCCACGTCATGAACTCGATCACCGGGCGCAGGCCGACCATCGCCGCCCCGACCCCGACGCCGGCGAACCCGAGCTCGGTGATCGGCGTGTCGACGACGCGCATCTCGCCGAACTCCTGCAAAAAGCCCTTGGAGACCTTGTAGGCGCCGTTGTACACGGCGACCTCCTCGCCCATCAGGAACACGCGATCGTCGCGCCGCATCTCCTCGCGAATCGCGTCGCCGAGGGCGTCTCTATACGTGATGACTGGCATCGGATGTCAGGTGTGGGTGTCGGCGTAGACGTCCTCGTACAGCGCCTCGGCCGGCAGCTCCGGGCTCGCGTCGGCGAAGTCCCAGGCGTCCTGCACCTGCGCCTTGATGTCCTCGTCCATCTTGGCGAGCTGCTCGTCGGTGAGCTCGCCGTTCTCCTGCATGCGCGTGCGGAGGAGCACGATCGGATCGCGCTTCATGTACTCCTCCAGCTCGGCCTTCGTGCGGTAGGTGCCGCTCACGGCGTCGGACATCGAATGGCCCATGAAGCGGTAGGTGCGTACCTCGAGCAGCGTCGGCGCCTGCTCCTTGCGGGCCAGCTCGATCGCTTCACCGACCGCCTCGCGCACGGCGAAGACATCCTGCCCGTCGCACTGCGCGCGGCGCATGTTGTACGCGGCGCCGCGCTCGTAGATGTCGTGGATCGCCGACGCCCGCTCGAGCGCCGTGCCCATGCCGTAGCGGTTGTTCTCGATGATGAACACGCAGGGCAGCTTCCACAGGCCGGCCATGTTCAGCGCCTCGTGGAAGGCGCCGGTGTTCACCACGGACTCGCCCATGAAGCAGATGATGACCTGGTCCCCGCCGCGATACTTGATCGCGAAGCCGACACCGGCGGCAACGGGTACGTGGCCACCCACGATGCCGTGCCCGCCGAGGAAGTTCAGGTTGCGGTCGAACATGTGCATCGAGCCGCCCTTGCCCTTCGAGCAGCCGTCCTGCCGCCCGAACAGCTCCGCCATCACGGCGCGCGGCGTCATGCCGCGCGCGAGCGCCTGCCCATGGTCGCGGTAGGTGGTGATGACGTAGTCGTCGGGGCGGAGCAGGCTGAGCGAACCGGTGCTCACCGCTTCCTGCCCGATGTAGAGGTGACAGAAGCCACCGATCTTCCCGAGCGCATACGCCTCGGCAGTGCGCTCCTCGAACCGGCGCTGCAGCAGCATGGAGTGCAGCAGCTCCATGTTCAGCGCAGGATCCGACTTCGCGGCGCCCTTCGGCGTGTCGGGCTTCTTCTTGGCGGCGGCCATGGTGGACGGCGACATGGGTTGTCTCAGAAAGCGGTGAACGTCAATGCGGAGCGCTCGAAACTGTCATAGCGCCGCGGCCTGCACCTGCTCCCACGCGTGGTAGCTGGACCGCACGAGCGGTCCGCTCTCCACGTGGCGGAAGCCGAGCGCCATTCCGATCTCGCGCAGCTGCTGGAACTCCTCAGGGGTGACGTAGCGGTCGAGGGCCACGTGGCCATCCGACGGGCGGAGGTACTGGCCGAGCGTGAGGATGTCGACGTCGACGGCGCGGAGGTCGCGCATCACCGCCACGACCTCGTCGTTCGTCTCGCCCATCCCGAGGATGATCCCCGTCTTGGTCGGGATGTGCGGCGCGAGCCGCTTCGCGGTGGTGAAGATGTTCATCACGCGCTCGTAGCGGCCGCCGGGACGGCACTTCTTGTACAACCGCGGCACCGTCTCGGTGTTGTGGTTGTAGATGTCTGGCTCCGCGTCGAGCACGGCACGGATCGAGTCCTCGTTGCCCTGGAAGTCGGGCACGAGCACCTCCACCGACGTCTCCGGATTGCGCAGCTTGATCTGCCGGATCGTCTCGGCGAACGCCCAGGCGCCGTAGTCGGGAAGGTCGTCGCGATCCACCGACGTGAGCACGACGTGCTGCAGCCGCATCACCGTCGCGGCTTCCGCGACGCGGTCCGGCTCCGTCGGGTCGTACTTCGGCGGGCGCCCATGCGCGACGGCGCAGTACGCGCAGTTGCGGGTGCACACGTTGCCGAGGATCATGAACGTCGCCGTGCCGTGCTCCCAGCACTCGCCGACGTTGGGGCAGTGGGCCTCGGCACACACCGTGTTGAGGTCCAGATCCGCCATGAGCTGCTTGAGGCGGAGGTAGTTCGGCCCACCGGGCGCCTTCACCTTGAGCCAGGACGGCTTCCGCTCCGGGAGCGCGGGAGCCCGGTGGCGGCCCATGATCTGATACAGAGCTTCGCCCATGACGGCTGGTCGGACGGTCGAGCGGTCGGACGGTCGGACAGCGACGGCCAGACCAGAGAACTGACCCCCGCACGGGTGCGGAGACGGCGGGCGCAACGTGTTGACGCAGCGGAAAATAGCGCGCGTCACCAGGCACGGATAGTCTAGCTAACCCCTCATTGGCCTATCGCTGGTTACGTCGTCGGGGAGCTGAATCGCTCGACAGCGAAGGGGGCGAGCGCCGGCGCCGGCGAGCCCCCGGCGAGCACGACCGCGAGCCGCTCCGCCGCCCAGGGCGCCAGCAGGATGCCGTTGCGAGAATACCCGCAGGCGTAAGCGAGGGACCGCACCGTGGGGTCGAGGCCGAGGATGGGCAGGCCGTCCGGCGTGATGGGTCGCAGCCCCGCCCAGTGCTCGGCGAGCGGGGCATGCCCCAGCACCGGCACCGCCCTGGTGGCGATGGCGCGCAGGGTCGCCAGGCCACGCGGGGTCGTTCCGGCGTCGTAACCCGTCTCCTCGCTCGTGGCGCCGACGATGAGCATCCCGGCGCGCGGGATGAGGTAGCCGTCGGTCATATGGACGACGTGGCGTACCGGCAGCCCCTCGAGCCGGACCAGCTGGCCGCGCACCGGCCGCACGGGAATCGCGCGGGGCAGGCCGGGGAGGGCGCCGGCCCACGCGCCCCCGGCGAGGAGCAGCCGCCGGCTCGCGTAGCGGGTTCCCCCGCGCGAGCGAAAGGCCGGCAGGTTGCCCCGCGCATCGAACGAGGCCACCTCGTCGGTGAGGCGGGTGATGCGCGCCTGGCGCGCCACGGCGACGTCGAGCGCGGCCATCAGCCGGAGCGGGTCGACCGCGCCGTCCTCGCGGTGCAGGATGGCCCCCGGGTGCGACGCGAGCGCGGGCTCGAGCGCGCCGAGCGCCTGGCGATCGAGGCGTTCGGCGTTGTGCCCGGCGCGACCGGCCCGCTGCTCGAGGTCCGCCTCGGAGGCGGCCAGCTCGAGGATGCCGTTCCGATCGAGCGGAACCTCCATGTCGGTCCGGTCCCGCAGCGAGGCGAGGAAGCCCGGAAAGGTGTCGCGTGCCTCGAGGGCCAGGGGACGCAGCGTGTCCGGCAGTCCGGCGATCGACGGCGCGAGCATCCCCGCTGACGCACGCGACGCCGCGCCGGACCGGGACTGATCGATCACCGTCACGCGCATCCCGCGCGCGGCGGCGGCGAGGGCGGCGGTGAGCCCGGCGACGCCACCGCCGACGATCACGAGGTCAGGGGCGGCCGTCACGCGGCGCGTCGACTTGCGGCGAGGGGTGGCACCTGCGCAATCTCACCGCGCGTCGCCGCGCGAGCCAGAGGCGTGGGCGACGCTGCCGCATGAAACCGACCCCGACACGGCCGCGTATGGCCGTCAGACTCGCAAGGGAGACCGCACGATGCTCCGCACCATCTTCATGATCGGCCTGTTCGCCATCGCTGGCCTGTTCGTGCTCCGCCTGGTCTTCGGACTGTTCGGGGTCATGCTCGGCATATTCGGTATCCTGCTCGCGCTCGCCATCAAGGTGGCGATCGTCGGCGGGCTGATCTATCTGGTGATCCGCATCTTCAGCCCTGATACCGCTCGCCGGCTGAGAGAGAAGTGGTCGGGAAGGTCGTACTGAGCCGCCGGGTGGTGGGCGAGAAGGCGGGCCGGACGCGACGCGTCCGGCCCGCCTTCGCTCATCGGGCGCTCGCTACTCGAGGCTCGCGATCACAGCCCAGACCAGCAACGGCACCATGATCTCGTGGTGCCCCGTGATCTCGTAGCCCTTCCCGCTCTGGAGCGTCGGACGCTGCACGACGTTCATGCGCGGGCGATAGTGGCGCTGCATGTCCAGATCGACGCTCGTGAAGCCCTGCGGCCGGCCATCGTTCACGTTGCGGGCGATGGTGAGCGCCTTGAGGAACACCTCGGGCATGATCACCGCGCTGCCGAGGTTCAGCACCACCCCGCCGTCGTCGAGGAGCGCGAGCGAGTGGGCGAGGCGGCGGAAGTCGCGATGGCTCGTGTCGCCGATCGCCGCCCCGTTCGCCGCGGGATGCTGGTGAATGATCTCGGCGCCGAGTGCGGCGTGCACGGACAGCGGAATGCCGAGGCGGTGCGCGGCGAGCAGCAGCGAGAGCTCGGGGTTGGCGAGCGTCGGGGCCTCGTCGAGCGCGACGCCGAGCGCCTCGCCCATGCCACGCCCCGCCTGCATGCCGGCGACGAACGCCTGGTTCATCTCGCGGCCCGTCTCGTCGGCCATGCCGAAGGTGCCATCCTTCAACCCCGCGGCGACGTCTTCCGATGTCGCGCCGAAGCGCGCAACCTCGTAGTCGTGGATGGCGGCCGAGCCGTTCATCGCCACGTGCGTCACGATGCCGCGCCGCATCAGCTCGATCAGCACCGGCGCGAGGCCGGTCTTCACGATGTGGCCGCCGAGCATGATCACGACGCCGCGCTCGCGCCGCGCCGCGGCGGCGATCGCCGACACGACGGCGCGGAAGTCCCGCGCGACCAGCACGTCGGGGAGCGCCCGGAGAAAGGCGGCGAAGCTGCGATCGGCCCCGGGCGGCTGGGCGAAATCGCCGGCGTTCACCTTGTTCGGGCGGACCGCCACCGGAATCGTGCGAACGCGGGCGAGGTCGACTTCACCCACCGCCGCGTCGGAGGCTACGGGCGGGCGACGGTCGCGCCGGCCTGGGCTGGGCGGTACGATTTGAGATACAGGTTGAGGGAGCCGAACGAGAGACCGGACTTCATTTGCAGCATGATGCGGTTCTCGTCGTCCGAAAGCCAGATCTCGGCGTGCCCGTTCTCGGAGAAGATGCCGGAGGTCTTGATGACCGGCTGGACGACGATCGCGTCGAACTGGCCGGCCGGAACCTCGATCCGCTCCTTGCGCAGCACCTTGATCGTCACCGGGTTGCGGTCCGGCCGGAAGTAGCGCTCGAACACGTACGTCTCGCCGACGGCGAGCGGGATCGTGCGCAGGAAGTAGAGAAACGACCCGTCGTCGAGCGGATTCTTCACGCTCGTCTGCAGCGTATCGACGCCGTTCTCCAGGAATGCCGCGCGCTCGGGGAAGATCTCGAAGGCGCGCTCGACGTCGCGGCGCCCCTCGTTGAGGTCCTGCTTGAACCGCAGCGAGTTGCCGGAGTGGCGGTCGATCCAGCTCTCGTACTGGTCGTTGACGCGATAGAAGAAGGTGCCGCCGCGTACCTGGAAGATCGTGTGCCAGCTCGAGCGGCCGCGGACCTCCTGCACGTCGGCGACCTCCATGGAGCCGCTGCCGACGCGCAGCTTGCCGAACTTGACGTCGTACTCGAGCCGTTCGCCGACGCCGAACGGCACGGGGATGGGCGCGACGTTGTCCTGCCCCGCGACGGGCGTGGCAGCCAGCAGGGCGAAGGTCAGCGCCACCGGAACGAGCCGGCGGAGTCTCATGCTCATGCGTGCACCCGAGCGCCGCGGCCCCGCGCGCCGCGCGCGAAGCGCAGCAGCGTCATCGCGTCCGACCAGGGGCGGATGCGCGACGGACGCTCGCGCACGTCGTAGCGCGGCGCGAGCTCCACCGTCTCCACCCGCCGCGCATGCGGCGCGGCGCGGAGCAGCAGATCGGCGTTCGCGCTCCACCCCTCGCCGGCGAGCAGTGGCGACTCCCCGTGCTCCTTGATCAGGTCCCGGATCACGGAGACGCGAAACAGCCGGAGGGTGGCGAACAGGTCACGCACGCCGGCCACCCGCACGAAGGGGCGCACGACCCAGGGAGCGAGTCGCCGCAGCGAGCGCACCTGGGCGGGCACGCTCGACGAATCGGCCGGACGCTCCGCGACGACGATGTCGGCACCGCCATCGAAGCGCTTGACCAGCTCCGGCAGGTGCTCGGGCTGATCGGTGAAGTCGGCCTGCAGCAGGATGACGGCGTCGCGTCGTGGATAGCGCGTCCGCCGCGACGCTTCGCGGCACAGCGCGTCGACGGCCGCGGCGTACCCCACCCGGGCGCCACCCAGCACGGTGAGCGGCATCACCTTGTGATAGGGCTCGAGCGTCTCGACCGTCGCGTCGGTGCTCCCGTCGTCGTAGACGAGCACCTCGTACTCCCGCGGCTGCTCCTGAAACACCTTGCGCAGGCGCCAGAGGAGGAGGCCGATGGTGGGCGCTTCGTTGTAGGTGGGGATGCAGAAGTACAGCAAATGCGCCTCGGGTACGCGGTGATGACCGGTGGTAAGGTACGAAACGCGACAGCGCCCTCGCCACCCTGGGCCGCAGCGAAGCCAGGTCCTACCCCCGTTGCTGGCCGGCGATCCCGCTCCACGCCCCCGCGCCACGGAAACGAGTCCGCCCCCGAGTCGTCACACTAGGACGGCCCGCCGATGCACATCCGGCACGAGGCATCGGGGTATCAGGTGCCGAGGAGGACATGAGCTCATGATTCTCGCGGATACCCGACATCAGCTCACCCGGAACGATGCCGAGCTCGTGGCGCGGCTGATCGCGCGCGATTCGGGCGCGGAGCTGTCGCTGGTCGAGCAGACGCTCGCCGATCACGGCATCGACGCCGTGCTCGACGATCCACGCCTTCCGGCCGCACTGCTCCGGTCGCGCCAGGGCGCCTGCGCCTCGCTGCCGCTCTTCGCCTACGTCATGGTGCGGCACGCGCTCCGGCGGCTCGGCGAGGAGGACCGGCTCCTGGCGGACTACCTCGCCGCGCTGATGCTTCACTTCGGGCTGCGCGACCGCGCCTGGCGCGTCGGCGAGGCGGACGACCAGGTCTACACCACGCTGGCCGAGCTCTTCGCCGACGTCGACGATCCCGACGGCCGGCGCAGCTTCCTCGTCCGGACGCATCTCGGCAACTACGCCCTCTGGGTCAGCGGCTTCTTCCCCGACCACATCGAGCATCGTCGGTGGCGGAAGGGCGGGCCGGACCTGGATTACTTCGAGGCGATGGGACGTCGCGGCTTCCGGCTCGCTGCCGATCACCGGCTTGCCGAGAACCACGGCATGGCGACGCTGTACGCGACCGCCGCCGAGCGGTTCGGGCTGTTGCGCGCCGCGCTGAATGACGTGAGCGACGCGCTGCTCTTTCCCGATCGCCACTCCCCCGACCGCCTGATGCGGCAGGTCACGAACGAGGCGCGCTGGCGGCGGGTGAGCTGACCCACCGGGCGCGCACGGTCGCGGCGAAGGCCGCGAAGAGCGCGCGATCCCATTGCTCCGCCGTGTCCGTGAGCTCTTCCGGATGCCACTGGACCCCGGTCATCCACCAGTCGTCGCCCGCCCACTCCACGCCCTCCACCACGCCGTCGGGTGCGTGCGCCACGGCGACCAGCCCGTCCGCCACCCGCGCCAGCGCCTGATGATGCAACGAGTTGATGGTCGCCAGGGTCGCCCCGATCGCGCCGGCGAGTCGCGAGCCCTCGGCAACGTGCAATGCGTGGACGCGGTCGCTTCGCTCCCACTGCCCATCGTGCGGCAATGCCGCGGGATGTTCGCTCGGCAGGTCCTGCACGAGCGTGCCGCCCAGCGCAACGTTGACGATTTGTACACCACGACAGATCGCCAGCGTCGGGAGCCGGCGCGCTCGCGCCGCGCGCACCAGTGCGATCTCGAACGCGTCGCGCGGCCCGTGGACCTCGCCGAGCGCCGGGTGCGGTGCGGCGCCGTAATGCGCCGGATCGACGTCCTCGCCGCCGGTGAGGATCAACCCCGCCATCCCGTCGAGCATCGCGTCGGCGTCGGCCGGGTGGAGCACGGGCAGGATGTACGGCCGCAGCCCCGCGGCGCGGGCGGCGTCGCCATAGGCGACGTTGGCCCGCGTGCGCGGCACGTCGCGAATGATCTCGGTGGTCGCCGTGAGGGCGACGGGCGGCAGCGACGACACGATCCTGTGCGTAGGTTGCGAGGGCTGGAGCTGCTCCTGTATCCTAAGCGCCGGCGTTTGGCCGCTCCAGCGCCGCCACGCGCCCTCTTGCCCGCTGCGCGCTCCGGCCCCGCATGTTCGACTCCTTCCGCCAAACCCTCCGCGATCTGATGGACCGCGCCACCCCACCCGAGGAGCGCCGCGCCGGTCTGGCGCGCATGAAGCAGACGCTCGTCACCGCGCGGCTGGGCCTCGACGACCTGCGCGCCGGCGTGGCCACGACGCGGAAGCGGCTCGACGCGGAGCAGCGCGAGCTGGAGACGGTGCGCCGGCGCCGCGGGCTGGCCGCCGGCATCAGCGACACGGAGACCGTCGCCCTCGCCGAGAAGTACGAGAAGCACCACGCCGAGCGCGTCGACGTGTATACGCGCAAGCTCGCCGCGCAGGAGGCGGAGCTCGCGATCGCCGAGCGGGACGTCGCCGAGATGGCGGCGGAGCTGAAGAGCGCGATGCTCGGCACGACACCCGCCGGGGGCACGCTGGGCGCCGACGAGCGCGCCGCCGCGACGGCGGCAGAGGAGGTCGCGGACGACTCCGCTCGCGTCGCCGAAGAGCTGGACGCGATGGGGCGCGCGCGTGCGCGGTCGGAGCGCGACGCGGAGGCTGAACGCCGGCTCGCGGAGCTCAAGCGCCGCATGGGCAAGTAGCGCAGGTGCCGCCGCGCCGCCTGGTGTGGGCGCTGGTGCTGGCGACGGGTCCGCTCACGCCGGCCGCAGGGCAGGGAATTCCCTCGCCGGCGCCGTCCGGCCGGCCGATCGTCGCCTGCACCGGCCAGCCGATCAACGACATCGTCATCTACGCGGATGCGCCCACGGTCGCGAGCCTCAGCCGCTTCCCGCGGATCGCCGCCGTCGCCCGCGCGTTGCACGCCACGACCCGCACGGAGCTCATCCGGCGCTTCCTCCTGCTCGACCGCGGCGACCCCTGCAACGAGCTGCGGCGGGCGGAGTCCGAGCGCATCCTGCGCGCTCAGCCCTTCATCGCCGAAGCGGACGCGTTCGTGGTGCAGAACGAGGGCGGAGGGGTGGACCTCGAGGTGCGGACGAGCGACGAAGCGGCGATCGTGCTCGGTGGCAGCGTTCGCGCGGCGGCGCCGCACGTGACCTCGCTGCTGGTCGGCAACGCCAACGTCGGCGGCGAGGGCGTCTACATCTCCGGAAGCTGGCGCGACGGGGCAGGGTTCCGGGACGGTCTCGGCGGCCGGCTCATCGATCATCAGTTCATGGGACGGCCCTGGACCTTCGCGCTCGAAGGCGAGCGCGCGTCGCTCGGCGGGACCTGGCGCGTGGAAGGGGCGCACCCCTTCCTCACCGACCTCCAGCGCGTCGCCTGGCGGGTTGGCGTCGGCCGATCGAACGGCTACGTGGAGCTCCTGCAGTCCGACGGCGTGCGCCCCAACGTCGCCGTGCAGCGCGGCTTCTTCGACGTCGGCGGGATCCTGCGCGTCGGCAATCCCGGACGCCTGAACCTGTTCGGCTTCTCGGTCACCGGGCTGGAGGAGCGCGCCGGCAACCGTCTCACCCTCCCCGATTCCGGCGTCGTCGCGGACATCGGGCCGGTGCCGTCGCCCTACACGCCGCATCACATCGTGCGCGCGAATGCCCTGCTCGGCGTGCGGGACATCGTGTTCGAGCGCATCGAGGGCCTCGACGCGCTCACCGCGGCGCAGGACGTGCCCATCGGTTTTCAGGTCGGCACCCTCGTCGGCCGCAGCCTGCCGCTGCCGCGCGAGCGCGAAGATGAGGACGTCTTCCTCGCGGGCGATCTCTACGTCGGCGCGAGCTCGGGGATCTCGATGTCGCGGCTGCAGCTCCAGGCCGAGGGACGTCGGCCGATCGCGTCGCGCGCGTGGGACGGCGTGATCGCGACGGGGCGACTGACGCACTATCTGCGGTTCACGCCGCGGCACCGGAACATGGTCGCCCTCGAGTTCAGCGGGGCATATCGGCAGCGTACCCCCTTCCAGCTGCTCCTCGGCGTGCCGGAGGGTGGCGTGCGCGGCTACGAGCAGTCGTACTTTGCGGGCGGGCAGCGGCTCGTCGGGCGGGCCGAAGAGCGCTACGTGCTCGGCAGCCCGTTCGGCGCGGGGGAGCTCGGCGTGGCGAGCTTCGTCGACGTCGGACGCCAGTGGGCGGGCGACGTGCCCTTCGGCACGACGACACCGGTGAAGGCGTCGCTCGGGGTGAGCCTGCTCGCCGCGATCCCTCCGAAGTCGGCGCGGCTCTGGCGCGCCGATCTCGCTTTCCCGCTGAGCAGCGGCGCGAACGCGCGCTGGACGCTGAGCTTCACCAACGCCGACCGGACGGCGTTCGTCTTCCGCAATGCGCGCGACGTGGCCGGCGGTCGCGAGATCACGGTGCCGTCGTCGATCTTTGCGTGGCCGTGAGGGTCGGATGAGCGGAGGAGCGGTGGAGCGGACGAGCGGCTGACGCCGTCTCGCTCATCTCCTCCTCAGTTCATCCGCTCCTCCGCCCCTCCATCATCCTTCGAATCGGCACCACCAACACCAGCAGAATGCCCGCGGCCACGAACAGGGTCGTTGCGGTATGCTGGAAGAGCGCGGGCATCTCGGCCAGCTTCTCGGGGTCGACGTTGCCGCCGATGAGGCCTGCGACGAGGTTGCCGAGCGCGATCGACATGAACCAGACGCCCATCATCTGGCCGACGAAGCGATGCGGTGCGAGCTTCGTCGTGGAGCTGAGGCCCACGGGGCTCAGCGACAGCTCACCGATCACCTGCAGCAGGTAGGTCACGACGAGCCACAGCATGCTGACGCGGACGCCCACGCCGCCACCAGCGATGACGCGATTCGTCGCCGTCACCATGACCACGTAGGAGAGGCCGGCGCAGGCCAGCGCGAAGGCGAACTTCGCCGGGCTCGAGAAGTCGCGGCCCCGCTTGCCGAGCGCGCTCCAGATCACCGCGAAGACGGGCGACAGCAGGATGACGAAGATCGGCGTCGCCGACTGGAGCCACACGATCGGCACCTCGAACGAGCCGACGCGGCGATCGGTGAAGTCCTTCGCGAACAGGTTGAGCGACGTCGGTGCCTGCTCGTACGCCGACCAGAAGCACGCCGAGAAGACGAAGAGGACGAGGATGACGACGCTGCGTTTCTTCTCGTCCGCGTCGAGCCCGGCGAAGAGGAACAGGTACCCGAAGTAGAGTACCGCCATCGCACCGATCACGATCGTCATCCGCTCGGCGACGACGCGCGGGTTGATCGTGAACGCGCCGGCCATCGCAGCCAGCACGACCGTGGCGATCACGACCGCGGCCGCGATGACGATGTTGCGCACGCGGCGCTGTCCCGCGGCGTCGGCGGACGGACGCGCGCCGATGGGCCCGAGGTTGCGGGGCGTGCGGATGCGATAGGTCACGATGCCGATCAGCATGCCGACACCGGCGGCGCCGAACCCCCAGTGCCAGCCGTACTTCTCGCTCAGCCATCCGGTGATGATCGGCGCGGCGAAGGCGCCGAAGTTGATGCCCATGTAGAAGATCGCGAAGCCAGCGTCCCGCCGCGCGCCGCCCTCGGGGTACAGGTCGCCGACGATCGCCGACACATTGGGCTTCAGCATCCCGGTGCCGAACACGATGAGGATCAGGCCGAGGAAAAAGACCTGGTGTGCGAGCAGCGCGGACAGACCGATGGCCAGATGTCCGAGCGCGATGAGGACGCCGCCCCAGAAGATCGAGCGCTGGAGCCCGAGCCACCGGTCGGCGATCCAGCCGCCCGGCAGCGACGCGAGGTAGACGGACGAGGCGTAGATGCCGACGATCGCTGCGGCGTTCTCGCGATCGAAGCCGAGGCCGCCGGCCGTCAGCGCCGCCGTCATGAACAGGACGAGGAGGGGCCGGATGCCGTAGTACGAGAACCGCTCCCAGAACTCGGTGAAGAACGCGGTCGACAGCCCGCGCGGGTGGCCGAAGAATCGCGTGTCGCTCGTGTAGCGCAGGGCGGGGGGCTCGTCGTGCGCCAGCGCGGCGGCCTGCGGCTGGTCGAAGACGGAGCGGGCGTCGTTCGGCATCAACGGGGCGGAGTGGTGTCGTAAGCCCGCGGCGCCGGGGCGGCGCCGCGATGGAGGGCCGCGCGCGGCAGGAAGAACTCGGGAGACTTCGTCCCGCCGGCCGCCTGCTGCGCCTCCCACGACACCGTCGTGGGGGGCTGCTTGATGCACGCCGCCCAATGGCCCGGGCGCTTCTCCTCGAGCGGCGGGACGATGGCGGTGCATGCCGCGTCGCGCCGTGGATGCTGGCAGCGCGGATGGAAGACGCACCCCGACGGCGGGTTCGCCGGGGAGGGCACGTCGCCGGCGAGGAGGATCCGCTCGCGCTTCACCCCGGGGTCGGGGGCGGGCACCGCCGAGAGCAGCGCCTGGGTGTAGGGCATGATCGGCTCGCCGTAGAGCGCGCGCACCGGCGCCAGCTCGACGATGTGGCCGAGATACATCACGGCCACCCGATCCGCGATGTGCTCGACGACCGACAGATCGTGCGCGATGAACAGATAGGCGAGCCCGCGGTCGCGCTGGAGGTCCTGCAGCAGGTTCACCACCTGGGCCTGCACGCTGACGTCGAGGGCGCTCACCGGTTCGTCGCAGACGATGAACCGCGGCTCGACCGAGAGCGCCCGCGCGATGCCCACGCGCTGCCGCTGGCCGCCGGAGAACTCGTGTGGGTAGCGGCTCGCGTACTCCGGGCGCAGCCCGACTTCCTCGAGCAGCTGCTTCACCCGCGCGTCGGCCGCCGCACCTTCGGCGAGGTGATGGATCGTCAGCCCCTCGCGCACGATCGCCCCGATCGACATCCGCGGGTTGAGCGACGAGAAGGGATCCTGGAAGACGATCTGCATCTGGCGCCGGAGCGCGCGCAGCTCGCTCGCGCCGAGCGCGAGGACGTCCGTGTCGCCGTAATGCACCGAGCCACTCGTCGGCTCGATCAGGCGCAGGATGGCGCGACCGGTCGTGGACTTGCCACAGCCCGACTCGCCGACGAGCGCCAGCGTCTCGCCCTCGGCGACGTCGAACGAGACGCCGTCGACGGCGCGAACGTTTCCGCTCACCCGCCCGAAGACGCCGCGCTTGATCGGGAAGTATTTCGTGAGATCGCGGACGGAGAGCAGGGGGGCGGCGCCGCCCGGCACCATCGCGTCGCGCGCTGCCGCGGGCGTCGTCATGCGGCGGTCGCTCCGCGCTGGGCCGCGAGGGGCGGATGGGGGTGTGCGCGGCGTTCCGGCTCCACGGCCAGGTGACAGCGCGACGTGTGCGCCACGCCGACCTGATAGAGCGGGGGATGCTCGCGCTCGCACCGCTCCCACGCATACGGACAGCGGTCGCGGAAGCGGCAGCCCTGGGGCCACGCCGTCGGCGGCGGCACCGTGCCGGGGATGGTCGCCAGGCGCTCCGCCTCCCCGCCCACGCGCGGCATCGCGCCGAGCAGCCCTTCGGTGTAGGGATGATGCGCGCGCCCGAACAGCTCCAGCGTCGACGCCTCCTCCACCACCTCGCCCGCGTACATCACGATGACGCGGGAGCAGTTCTCGGCCACCACGCCGAGGTCGTGGGTGATGAGGAGGATCGACGTGCCGAGCCGCTTCGTGAGGTCGGCCATCAGCTCGAGGATCTGCGCCTGGATCGTGACGTCGAGCGCGGTGGTGGGCTCGTCGGCGATCACGAGCGCCGGGTTCATCACGAGCGCCATCGCGATCACGACGCGCTGACGCATGCCACCGGAGAGTTGGTGCGGGTACTCGGTGGCGCGCTGCTCGGGGGCCGGGATGCCGACCAGGCGCAGCATCTCGATCGCCTTCTGCCAGGCGTCGCGCCTGGACATGCCGGCGTGGATGCGCGCCACCTCGGCGATCTGGTCGCCGACGGTGAAGACGGGGTTGAGCGCCGTCATCGGCTCCTGGAAGACCATCGCGATGCGGTTGCCGCGCACCTGCTGCATCTCCCCTTCGGGAAGCGTCACGAGGTCTTTCCCCTCGAAGCGGATCGCGCTGCCCGGCTCGATGCGGCCCGGCGCGCGCACGAGGCGCAGGATCGAGAGCGCGGTGACGCTCTTGCCGCATCCGGACTCGCCGACGACGCCGACCGTCTCGCCCGCGCCGACCTGGAACGACACGCCATCCACGGCGCGGGCGACGCCGCTGTCCGTGTAGAAGTAGGTCCGGAGATTCTCCAGCTCGAGCAGCGGTGCGGTCATCGCGTCCGGTGTGGAATGTCGTCGTCGAGCGAAGGTGCAAGCTGCCGAGGGTCGAGCGCGTCCCGCAAGGCGTCGCCGAGGGCGTTGCACGCGAAGACGGTGATGAGAATGGCGAGTCCCGGGAACAGGGTGAGCCACCAGAGGTCCGCCACGCGCTCGGCCCCGTCCTGGATGATGCCGCCCCACGACGCCGCCGGCGCGCGGACGCCGATCCCGAGATACGACAGCCCCGCCTCGAGGAGGATCACGTTCGCGATCCCCAGCGTCGCCGCCACGAACGCCGGCCCGACGACGTTCGGGAGGATGTGCCGCGACAGGATGCGCCACGGCGACGCGCCCAGCATCCGCGCCGCCACCACGAACTCCCGCTCGCGGACGACGAGCGTCTCCGCCCGCGTGAGCCGACTCACCGTGAACCATCCCGTGCCGGCCAGGAGCAAGGTGAGGGCCGCGATGCCGACGTTGCTCCAGAGGGCGACCACGCCGATGAGCAGGAGCAGCCGCGGTACCGAGAGAGCGGTGTCCACCAGGCGCATGAGCACGGCATCGACGGCACCGCCCGCGTAGCCCGCGATGGCGCCGACGGCGACGCCGATCGTCATGGAGAGCGTGACGGCGATGAAGGCGACGGCGAGCGAGATGCGCGACCCCCACAGGAGTCGCGAGAGCACGTCACGGCTGTACGGGTCGGTCCCGAGGGGGTGCGCCCACGACGGAGGCTGGCTCTTGAGTCGCACGATGTCCAGCTGGGCCGCGGGATCATAGGGCGCGAGCACGGGGGCGAGCAGCGCGGCGGCGACGACGACGAGCAGCACGACCACCGCGGTGCGCGCACGCGCATCGCCGGACAGGCGCCTGGCGATGCGACGGATCGGACCGGACGCGGGCGGAGCCGCGCTCATTGCATCCGGATGCGCGGGTCGGCGGCCGCGACCGCGAGGTCGGCGACGAGCGCGCCGACCGCGACGGCGACGCTGATGACCAGCACGCCCGCCGTGATGAGGGGATAGTCGCGCGCGCCGATCGCGTTCACCGTCACCATCCCCATCCCCGGCCAGGAAAAGACCTTCTCGACGAACACCGCTCCGCCGGCCATCGCGGGAAGGGAGAGGCCGAACAGGGTGATCGTGGAGAGCAGCGCGTTGCGAAGGGCGTGGCGCCGCACGGCATCCCGCCAGCGCAGCCCCTTGGCGAGAGCGGTGCGCATCCAGTCGCTCGGGAGCACGGCGAGCAGCGACGACCGCTGATGGCGCGCGATGACGGCGCTCGTCAGCAGCGCGAGCGTCACCACTGGCAGCACCAGGTGCGCGAGGCGATCCAGCACTCGGCGCCCGAACGGCAGGTAGTCGTGCAGCACGGGATCGACGATGCCACCCGGTGGGAGGATCGGGAGGCGGTAAGCGAAGAGGAGCAGGGCGAGCAGGGCGAGCCAGAAGTCGGGCACCGAGTAGAGCAGCAGCAGCCCGCGCCCGAGCCAGCGGTCCCGCGGGCTCCCGACACGCTCGGCCTGCAGCACGCCGACCGCGACGCCGAGCGCGAAGCTGAGCGCGAGCGCGAGGCCGACGAGGAGGAGGGTGCGAGGCATGGCGTCGAGCAGCACGTCCCGCACGGGGCGGCGATGCGAGAACGAGTATCCCAGCTCGCCGCGCGGGACATTAACGATCCAGCGCACGTACTGTTCGCCGATCGGGCGATCGAGCCCGAACTGCTGGCGCCACTGCGCGCGGATCTCTTCGGTGACGCCGGGCCGATCGAGCGCCGCGTTGAGCGGATCGCCCGGGGCGAGGTGCACGAGCAGGAAGGTGAGCGTCGTGACGAGGAAGACGACGCCCACCGCCTGCAGCAGGCGGTCGCGGAGGTACCGCCGCACGTACTACTGCGCGGGTCGCAGCCCGATCTGGTCGCGCGCCGTGCGCTCCCCGGCCGGAATGTACCAGTCGGCCAACCCGGACCAGTAGCCGTCGGGGCGCGACCGCGTGGTGTGGATGCGCTTGTGCACGCCGGCGATGGTTGGCGGCTCGTACAGCCAGATGGCCGGTGCGTCCTCCATGATCGCCTCGAAGGCGCGTCGCGCGTAGGCGCGGGTCCGCGCGGGATCGAAGGAGGTCGTGGCGCTGTCGAGCAGCGCGTCCACCGTGCGATTCGAGTACGCGGAGTAGTTGGCGCCATCCGGGCCGATGCCGGCCGTCGACCAGCTCTGCTTGAGCCCGGAGGGGCTGGGGTCCGCGTTCCACACCGCCAGCTCGACGTCGAAGGCGTGGGAGCGCTGTCTCGCGACGAAGGTCGCGAAGTCCGCCTCGTCGAGCCGCACCGCCGCGCCGACCCGCTGCAATGCCGCCTGGAGGAGCACGGCGTACTGATGCCGCGCGGCGCTCGAGCTCGGGCTCGACAGGGCGAACTCGAGCCGCCGGCCATTTTTCACCCGCACGCCGTCAGGTCCGACGAGCCATCCCGCCGAATCGAGCAGGGCGCGCGCCTTCGCCGTGTCGTAGGGGAGCTGCGGCAAGGTGGTGTCGCCCACGGACAGTGCCCGCGGGAAGGGGCCGTAGAGCATGATGCCCAGCGTGTCGAACACGTTGCGCACCATGGCGCGCCGGTCGACGGCCATCGACAGCGCGCGGCGCACCGCCCGATCGCCGAAGATCGGGTGCGGCTGGGTCCACTGCTTCTGGTCGACCATGTTGAAGACCAGATAGGCGTGCTGGAACGACGGATAGCGCATCACCCGGCGCTGGCTGTCGCTCGCGATCTGCGCGAGCTGCTCGGGGCGGAGCTGCTCGAACAGGTCGGCTTCCCCGGAGAAGAACCGGGCGGCGGCGGCGTTGAAGTCGGGGGCGACGGCGAAGACGATCCGATCGAGCTTGGGGCGGCCGCGATAGTTCGCGGTGTCGGCGATGATCTCGAGGCGCTGGCCGGGCTGCCAGGCGGCGAGGCGGAAGCGTCCCGAGCCGATCCCGCGACGCCCGACGTCCGCCGTCTTGAGCTGCGCGGCCGGCGTGTTGCCCAGCAGGTGCTCCGGCACGATCGGGACCTGGTACACGAGGTCGTAGAACTGCTCGGGCGTGCGCTTCTTGAACCATGCGACCGCGGTGAGCGAGTCCTTCACGGCTACGCTGTCCAGATTGGTGACCAGCGGAGCGGCCGGGGATCCGAAGGCGGGGTCCTTGGTAAGCGCCAGGCTGTAGCGGACGTCGCTCGCGCGGACCGGACGGCCGTCGTGCCAGCGCGCCTTGGGGTTCAGATGGAAGGTGATCGAGAGCGAGTCCGGGGCCCACTGCCAGCGCTCGGCGAGCTGCGGCTTGAACCCCTTGTCACCGATCGTGTTCATGTCGTCGCCGATCTCGGCGAGCCGATCGTACAGGAGATCGGTGAGCTCGTGGTCGGTCATCGACGCCACGAGCCCCGGCATGAGGGTGCTGGCGTCGCCCGCGACGGAGATGACGACCGTGCCGCCGACGTCGCCCGAGCCGGAGGACCTGGAGTCGGTGCCCGTGCAGCCCATCAGAGTGGCAGCCGCGAGTGCGATGGGCGCCCACCGGTGGGCGTGGGGACGCGAGGGGAGGCGAAGGCGGGTCATGGCCGTCGGGCGGAGGGGAGGGACGAACGCAGCAAGGATCACCCTCCGTCAGGACGCGGTCAAGCGAAGCCGGGTCACGCCCCTTGGCGAGAGTGCTCCGGCTTCGCTCGGTCGCTAGCCCGCCAAGTCAGGCCCTGGCGAGACTGCTCCGACTTCGCTCGG
>JABFYH010000152.1 GCA_013361335.1 Gemmatimonadaceae bacterium
GGTGTTCGACCCGCGCACCGTCGTGGACAGGGCGACGTACGACAAGCCGAACCAGTATTCCGAGGGCATCCGGCAGGTGCTCGTCGGCGGCTCGTTCGTGGTGCGCGACGGGCGGCTGGTGGAGGGGGCGGTGCCGGGGCGTGCCGTGCGCGGGATCGTGAAGTAGGGCCAGCTCGATCGCGCCTACTGCATCCGGTACCCCGGCCCTCGCACTACCCGTCCCGGCTTGGCGCCCGTCGCCCGCCCCTCGTCCACGACCGGCACGCCGTTCACCAGCACGTACCGCACACCCGTCGACAGCTGGTGCGGGCGCTCGTATGTCGCGCGGTCGATGATCGTGCTCGGGTCGAAGATCATCACGTCCGCATACCACCCTTCCTTCAGCTCCCCGCGATCGCGGATGGACAGCCGCGCGGCGGTCGCTCCCGTCATCTTGCGGACGGCGTCCTCGAGCGTCAGCCACCGGTACTCGCGCACGAAGCGGCCGAGGATGCGCGGATAGGTCCCGTACGACCGCGGATGCACCGCCGTGGTCGTGCTGTCCGGGTCGTAACCGGCGGCGTCGGTCCCGAACTTCATGTAGGGAAGCTTCACCTGCATGGCGATGTTCGAGTCGGAGGCGACGAAGATGATCTGCCCCAGGCGGTTCTTCTCGACGAGGGTGAGGTCGATCAACGCGTCGGCCCAGTCCTCGTGCCACGCCGCCGCGATCTCGGTGAGACGCTTCCCGTCGTATTTCTTCAGCGAATCCACCTTGAAGTCGGTCACCTCGACCCCTTGCGGTGTGGCGCCGAGGCAGAGGCTCTCGAAGCTCGCCTTCTCGTCCATCATCTCGGTCTTGATCCGCGCGCGGGTCGCGGGATCACGGAGGCGGTCGAGCAGCTTTCCGTCGGCATGCGCCCAGGGTGGAATGCACGACGACAGGTTGTTCCCGCCGGCGGTGTAGGGGTACTGGTCCACCGTCACGTCCTGGCCGGCGGCGCGCGCCGAGTCGATCGTCGCGATCACCGTGCGCATCTTCGGCCAGTTCTTCACCCCGGCCGCCTTGAGGTGGTAGATCTCGACCGGCACACCCCCGTCGCGCCCGATCCGGATGGCTTCGTTCACCCCCTCGAGCAGGCGGTCGCCCTCGGAGCGCATGTGCGTGATGTACACGCCGCCGTACGGGGCGGAGGCCTTCGCCTCCTCGATCAGCTCCTCGGTCGACGCGTAGTTGCCGGGCGGATAGATCAGCGCGCTCGCGAGCCCGAACGCGCCATCGCGCATCGCCTGCCGCACCACCAGGCGTGCCGTGTCCAGCTCGGCCGGCGTGAGCGGCCCCTGCGTCATGTTCTTCGCGTACTGCCGCACGCCGCCGGCGCCGATGAAGGAGCCGAAGTTGACCGAGGCGCGGTGGCGCTCCATCGCCCGCAGCCATTCGCCGAAGCCCTGCGGCCCGACGAAGGTGCGCAGGAGCGGCGCGAGCGTGGTGTCGTCGGACTTGAGATAGTCCGCGAGCATTCGCGCCGACATCTGCCCGGGCGTCTCTCCCTCGCCCATGACCATCGTCGTCACGCCCTGGGTGATCATGCCGACGACGCGGCTGTCACCCGTGAGGAGCTGCTCCTCGGAGTGGGCCTGGATGTCGATGACGCCGGGCGCGACGACGAGGCCGCGCGCGTCGATCCTGCGGCCGGCTTGCGCGCCCGCGAGCATGCCGGCCGGGGTGATCCGCGCGATGCGGTCGCCGACGATGCCGACGTCGCCGTAGAACCAGGCGTTGCCGGTGCCATCGACGATCTTCCCGCCGGCGATCACGAGGTCGTACTGTGGTAGGTGACCGGCATCCGGGGTGCCGATGGCCGAAGGGCGGGTACAGGCGGCGAGGGCGACGAGCGCGGTGCCGAGCGGGAGAAGGAGTCTCATGCGAGCGAACATGGCATGCGTGCGCCCGAGGGGCAACGCTACCAGCGTGGATCACGCGGTCGAGCTCTTCGCCGGCTTCGCGCGACTCGGCCCTCGACGCCGGCAGTGTCGCGGCCGTACTATCAGGAAGCGCGTCGACGGCGTCTGACGGAGGTGTCGCATGCTGATGGTTCCCGCACCGAGCACGAACGCGGTGGTGCCCAGCGGCACCCGCGTGAACTTCCTCTCCGTGCTCATCACCCTCGGCGTCACCGCCGTGGGAGCGGCGGGGTTGCTCCTCGCCGGCAGCGTCGCCGCCGTGGTGGGCGCCGCGGTGCTCGGTCTGCTCGCGGGGACGGCGCCGCAGGTGGCCAGCCAGTGGGAGCGCGCCGTGGTGCTGCGCATGGGCCGGTTCACCGGGCTGCGCGGCCCCGGGCTCTTCTGGCGGATCCCCTTCGTGGACAGCGTGGTGGCGTGGGTGGATCAGCGCGTCATCACCAGCCCCTTCGCCGCGGAGGAGACCCTCACCTCCGACACCGTCCCCGTGAACGTGGACGCCGTGCTGTTCTGGATGGTGCACGACGCCGAGCGGGCGGCGCTCGAGGTGCAGAACTATCCGCAGGCGGTGAGCTGGGCGGCGCAGACCGCGCTGCGCGACATCATCGGCCGGACGTCGCTCGCCGACCTTCTGCACGGCCGCGAGCGCATCGAGACCGAGCTCCAGGAGCTGATCGACAACCGCTGCATGCCGTGGGGGGTGGCGGTGCAGGCGGTGGAGATGCGCGACATCATCATCCCCGCGACGCTCCAGGACGCGATGTCGCGCGAGGCGCAGGCGACGCGCGAGAAGCGGGCACGGATCATCCTCGGCGAGGCGGAGGTGGAGATCGCGTCGCTGTTCGACCAGGCGTCGCACGTCTATCAGAAGAATCCGACGGCGCTGCAGCTCCGGGCGATGAACATCCTCTTCGAGGGGATCAAGGAGAAGGGAGCGCTGATGATCGTGCCGAGTGGAGCGGTGCAGGAGATGGGGCTGGGCGGAATGCTGGCTGCGGCGGCGATGCAGCAGCAGGGCAAGCCGGCGGGCTAGCCCGTCGCGGTACTCCACGAACCAGAAGCGGGCGCCGTACGCCTCCCGCCGCACGAACCCTACCGTGACCCCCCCTCTCGCCAGTGCGTCCTAGCCTGTAGGCCGGATCCCCGGCGCTCGGTCATGGAGGCACCCTGGAATCGCTCGCGCTCTCCCCCAACGCCTACCGCGTCGTCGCGGGCGTGCTCCTCGTCGCCGCGGCCGTCGGCGTCACCCTCTTCTTCTCGTTCGCGCAGTCGCCGTTCAACGCGCTGTTCGACGACGTCAGCCGCCGCGCCCGGGCGCTGCGCGACCTCGTCCTCGACCACAACGCGCGCTTCGTGTCCGAGCGGCTGGCCGCCTTCTGGACGGCGCGCGAGATCGAGCCGCGGGCGCCCGTCGTCTTCGAGCTGTCGCGCCTGAGCGATGCCGTCCACTCGGTGGGCGAGCCGCAGGTGCGGGCGATCGTCGACGCCGAGCGACGGATCGAGATGCACCTCAAGGCGCTGCGGAGCATCCAGCACCCGGAGAACCTCGACAGCGCCTCCGACCGCGAGCGGCTCATCGAGTCCGTCGGCGGCACCTCGCTGTTCAGCATCGGCTTCCTCATCCTGTTCACGGTCGCCATCGGCGGCGTGAACTCCTTCCTCCTCGCCATCTTCTTCCGCGAGGTGATCGGGAGCTATCGCGTGCTCCCGTATCCCCTCCCGGACCTCCAGGCGTCGAACCTGATCGCGCTGATCATCTTCGTCGCCGAGGTGGCCACCGGGTGGGCGGTGTACCGGAGCGGCGATCGCGCCGCGAACACCACCCGCGCGAAGGCCGCCGGCAGCGGCTTCTTCGCCGTGATTCCCTGGGTGATGCTCGGCGTGCTCGCGATCGTGGAGCTGGCGGCGTACTCCACTCTCTCGCTCCGCGTCAACCTCGCGCAGCGGCTCCATCTCGACGCGGGCGCGCCGGTCTACGCCATCGCCCAGTACTTCCTCTCCTTCCTCGGCATCGGCCTCACCCTGCTGCTGGCCTACCTCGGCCACGCCATCGCCGAGGGGATCGCCGAGCGCCGGCGGTCGGTGCTGGCGCGGCAGATCGTCACGTCGCTGCGGCGGGGAAAGAGCGACGCCCTCGCCCAGGTCGCCCAGCTCCGACTCCTGATCGAGCGGATCAGGGAAACGGCGGCGCACTTCCCGACGACCATCGCCGACGACTTCATGAGCCAGCTCGGCGTCGTCGAGCGTCGCGAGCGGGTGCTGCACATCGCGGAGCAGTTCGCCCTGCAGGCGCTCGCGGCGCCCGGTGCGCTCACCCGCGACGACGTCCGCGGCGCGTACACCCGCCGCGTGCGCACCCGGAGCCAGATCTGGGGCGACCTGATCCTGTCGTCGGTGCTCGTGCTGACGCTGCTGCTCACCGGCGTGCTGACGGCGTCGGAGGTCGTGTCGCTCCTGCTGGAGAACGGTCGGTCGGCCCCGATGTGGAACGCCATCGCCTGGACGGCGGGATTCGCCGCCCCGCTCACGATGTTCGGGCTCGGCGCCCTCGGCTGGAACCTGGCGCGCGGGCTGCGCTACGCGAATCCCGCCGCGGCCGCGCTGCCCGAGCGGCGTGGCCAGGCGGCGCTCTGGTGGGTGGTGATCTTCGCGAGCGTCGCGGCGACGGTGACGCTGGTGTCGATGGCCATCGCTGTGACCTTCGGGCAGCTCCCCTTCGTCTACGGCGGCCTCGCCGTCCTCCAGGCCGGCATCCTCATCGGCTTCGCCGGCTTTCTCGACCGCGGCGCCGTGGCGATCCTCCATCTCTCGTACCTGGTGTGGCTGGTGACGACGCGGATCGGCGCGCTGGTGCTCGCCGCAGCCGCCAGCGTGCTCGAGCTCCTGTGCTTCCTGCTGCGCATCGTCGTGCGCCTGCTCGC
>JABFYH010000080.1 GCA_013361335.1 Gemmatimonadaceae bacterium
GTGGACCAGCTCCGGCGCCCCGATCGGACGATCCTCATCGCGTCGCACAATCTCGACGAGCTCGCGAGGCTCGCCGATCGCGTCGGCATCATCGACCGCGGACGGCTCCAGCGCGTCGTGGACGTTCGCGCCAACGAGCGCGTCGTCACGGAGGGAACGCCATACCGACTGGTCGTCGCGCACGGGGAAGCACGCGTGCCGGAGATCTTTCCCGGGGCGCGGATGGTCGCCGACGGAGAGTTCGAGGTGACGGCGCTCTCGTTGCGCGAGATCAATGACGGTGTCCGTGCGTTCGTCGAGTCGGGGGGCCTCGTGCGCGCGCTGTATCCGGTGCACTCCGCGCTGGAGCAGCAGTTCCGCGAGGTCGTGAGCTCGTCGGACGTCGGACAGAAAGAGCGTCCGGCATGAGCGCCACCCCCTCGACGTCGTCGGAGCGCGCGCCGAGGACGCGCGGGGCGCGGCTGGGCGCGTACGTCCCATGGCAGGCGCGCGACTATCTGGTGGACCGCGGCGCGCCGACGGTGCTGATCGGATTGCTCTTCGGCTACATGGTGGCCGGTGGCATGGTGCGCGCCATGAACCTGACGCTGCAGCAGATGTCGCCGGCAGCCCTCGCGCGCGCGGGAGGCGCGGCTGCCGCGCGCGCCTCGGCGGTGGCCAATCTCACGTCCATCTTCCTCGAGACGGCGCTCGGCAATCTCGTCTTCCTCGGCGCGCTCTTCGCGATGAACGGCATCGTGGCGAACGACCGGAAGCAGGGGTTCTATCGATTTCTCTTCTCCAAACCGGTCTCACCCGACCGGTACTACGGTCAGGCGTTCCTCGTGCACTGGGCAGGGTTCCTGGTCGTCGTCACCCTGCTGGGCCTCATCTATCAGGCGCTCATCGGCCCGGTGTTGACGGTCCCGCTGTACGCGGCCGTGTCGCTGCTGTACCTGTGCTACGCCGGCATCGCCTTCGCGCTCTCCGCCGCGGCGCGCTGGGATTGGCTGTCGCTCGTCGCGGTGACGGTGCTGTCGAACTACCTCTGGCTGATGTACGGCACGTCGACGAGCGCGGCCGCGTGGGTACTGTATCTCTTTCCACCGTTGCACCGCACCTCCGCCGTCTATACCGCCGTGGCCGGCGGCACCGCGCTGCCGTGGAGCCTGCTGGCCTGGTTCGCCGGGTACGGGGCGATATGCTTCGCGATCGGCCTGGTGGTGCTGCGGCATCGCCGCCTGGCCATCATCTGATCTTCCGTACGCCGGACTCGCTCATGACGACCACCGACCTCTCGACCGCGCTCGATCCCGCGACCATCCGCCGCACCGTCCTCCCGAACGGTCTCACCGTGCTGCTGCGGCAGGATCGCTCCGCGCCCGTGGTGGCGATCGTCACCTACGTCAGCGCCGGCTACTTCGACGAGACCGACGACGTCGTGGGCATCGCGCACGTGCTCGAGCACATGTTCTTCAAGGGGACGCCCTCGCGCGGCGTCGGCGAGATCGCGCGCCAGACGAAGGCGGTCGGCGGGTACCTCAACGCGGCAACCATCTACGATCACACGAGCTACTACGCGGTGCTCCCGTCGTCGGGCTTCGTGCAGGGGCTCGACGTGCAGTTCGACGCCTACGCGCACTCGATGATCGACGCGGACGAGCTGGCGAAGGAGCTCGAGGTGATCATCCAGGAGGCGAAGCGCAAGGCGGACAATCCCGGCGCGGTCGCGACGGAGACGCTCTACGAGCTGCTCCACGACCGGCACCGCATCCGGCGATGGCGGATCGGCCGCGAGCCAGGGCTGCGCGCGCTCACGCGCGACGCCATGCTTCGCTTCTACCGGAACTTCTATCATCCCGGCAACACGGTGCTCTGCATCGTCGGCGACGTCGATCCCGACGAGGCGATGCGCGAGGTGGTGGCGCGCTACGGTGCGCTGCCGTCGGGAACGCCCGTGCGCGAGCCTGGGCCGACGGAGGAGGGCGAACCGGGATTCCGCTATCGCGAATGGGCGGGAGACATCGGACAGGCGCAGGTCGCGTTCGGGTGGCGAACCCCCGCCACGCTCGACGACGCGACGCCGGGGCTCGACATCCTGGCCACCATTCTCGCGGGCGGGCGAGCCTCGCGGTTGTACCGCGCGGTGCGCGAGCGGAAGCTGGCCACGTCCGTCTCCGCCTACGACTACACGCCGACGTCGCTCGGCGTCTTCGTCGTGCACGCCGAGACGCCACCGGAGCACGTCGGCGAGGCGGCGCAGGCGGTCTGGGCGCAGCTTCGCGCGGTTCGCGAGCATGGCGTGACCGAAGCGGAGCTCGTGCGGGCGAAGCGTCTGTACGAGGCGCGCTGGGTGCGTCGCCTGGAAGACATGGAAGGCCAGGCGAACTACCTGGCCGAATGGGAAGCGCTCGGCGACTGGCAGCGAGGCGACGAGTATCTCGAGCGTGCGCTCTCGGTGACGGCGGAGGAGGTGACGGCGCTCGCCCAGCGCTTTCTCGATCCGGACCAGGCGGGCGTGGTCGTATATCGACCGGAGCGCGCTCCGGTGCTGGCGGCGGACGCCGCGGCGATGCGCACCCTGCTCGACGCCGCCGCACCGGCGGCGGTGACGCCGGCCACGCTTCCGGTCACGGTGGCGCCGTCGGTGATTACGGGGATGCGCGCGCTCCGCGAGGAGGCCGGCGTTCACGTCTTCGAGACAGGATCGGGCATTCCGATCCTCGTGCGCCGCAAGCCCGGCGCGCTCGTCACCGCCGGCGTGTACCTGCTCGGCGGGGCACGCGACGAGCCGGCGGCCCAGGCGGGGCTGACGTCGCTCCTCGTGCGCACGGCGATCAAAGGCACCACGAACCGCACCGCGGCGCAGATCGCCGAGGAGGGCGAGCTCCTTGGCGGGAGCGTGGGTGGGGCGGCGGGGAGTGAAAGCTTCGGGTGGTCGATCAGCGTGCCGGCGCGTCATGCCACCGCCGCGATCGAGCTGCTGGCCGACGTCGCCCAGCACGCGACGATTCCGGTCGATGCATTCGAGACCGAGCGGGCGATCGCCCTCGCCGACCTCACCGCGCTCCGCGACGACATGTATCGCTATCCGGTGCGGCTGGCGACGGGCGCTGCATTCGCCGGGCATCCGTACGGCGTGCCGGCGACGGGCGACGAGATCACGTTGCCCGCGATCACGGTGGATCAGGTGCGCGACTGGCACCGCGCGCGGGTGGTGGAGGCGCCGGCGGTGATCGCGCTCGTGGGCGACGCGGCGCCGGGCGAGCTTGCCGAGCTGGCGGCCGGGGCGTTCGGCACGCTGCGCGGAGGACGGGTGCTGCCGCTCGGTGCGCCGGTGTGGCCGGCCAGCCTCGTCCAGCGCGTCGAGCAGCGCGACAAGGCACAGACGGCGCTCGCGCTGATGTTCCCCGGGCCGTCGCGCGCGGACGACGCACGGTTCGCCACGGCGATGATCGCCGGCGTGGCCAGCGGGCTGGGTGGCCGGTTCTTCGACGAGCTACGCGACAAGCAGTCGCTCGGCTACACCGTCCATGCGTACGCCTCCGAGCGGTCGCTCGCCGGCGCGTTCGTCGCCTACATCGCCACCGGGCCGGAGAAGGAGGAGGTGGCGCGGCGCGGCCTGCTCGCCGAGTTCGCGAAGCTGCGGGAGACGCCCGTGACGGCGAAGGAGCTGGAGCAGGCGCAGACGTACGCGATCGGCGTGCACGCCATCCGCCAGCAGAGCGGCGGGGCCGTGCTCGGCGACATGGTGGACGCGTGGCTGTTCGGCCGGCTCGGCGAGCTCGCGGAGTTCGACGCCCGCGTGCGTGCCGTGACCGCCGACGGGATGCGGCAGATCGCCCGCGCGTACTTCGACGAGGGACGGCGGGTGGAAGGGATCATCCGCGGGACGGGGCGCGCGGTCTAGGGCAGCGGGATGAACTCCGCCTTCCCCTGGAGAGACCGCGCCGGCTTGTAGAGGTACCAGCGGCGGGATCCGAACTCGGGTTGGAGGAGCGTGTCGCGTGGGCCGAGATCGCGTGCCCACACCACGCTGCCGCCAAGGCGACCGTCGCGGCCGACGCGCTGGTCGCGCAGGAACAGCGCGTACGGCATGGTGCCGAGCGTGTCCGACGCCGCTTCGTCGCGGCAGCGGGGGGTGTATGGCCCGCCCGGTGCGCGCGCGAGCTGCGATTCGGCGAGCATCCCCGGCTGCACCGTCGCCGCTCCCGCGCTCCGCGCGCGCGCCAGCACGCGTGCCCGACGCACCGTCGGGTCGTCGGCCGACGGTGCGTCTGCTTCGTCGAGCGCGATCTGGAGCGCGCAGGCGTCCGTCGCGTCCACGATCTGCTCCGCGTCGAACTGTCGCACGCCGAGGCCACGCAGGCGCGCGAGGAGCCGGCCACGCCAGGGCTCGCGCACGAAGACGACCGCGTTCGTGACCCCCGCGTCGGCCGCCTGCGCGACCACGTCCGTCTTCAGCTTGGTGCGCTGCTCCCGTTGCGCGGACAGGCGACCGGGGACGCTGGAAAAGGACAAGGGCACGACCCACGCGCATAGCACGCACGCCGGCACGAGCGCACGTCCGACCCGACGGCGTGTGGGGTGTGCCACCGACCCGGCGCCTTCCGCGAGCCGCGCGGCGTACAACACGAGCACCGGCGCGACGGGAAAGAGAAAGCGTGGGCCGTCGAAGAAGCCGTTGTGCCAGTACGCCGCGTAGCCGGCGAGAAAGGACCCGACGAGCGCGAGCAGCAGCGTATCCCAGCGCGACGCACGCCGCAGCGTCGTGAGGGTGAGGCAGACGACGAGGAGCGCCGGCAGCGGCCACTCGAACAGGAACCGGTCGAAGCGCATGAGGTAGCCGGACGCATACACGAGCCCCCGCGTCGGCGTGTGTGGGACGCCCGTGGGATCGACGTGAAAGCCGATGGCGTGCGCGGGGCCGTGCGCCGCGTCGTAGCCGAAGAGGAGTGGCGCCCCGGTGGTGCGCGCGTTCGCCCAGAGCAGGATCGCCACCGGTATCGCGCCCGCCACGCCCTGCACGAGGATGCTCGGCCATCGTCCCACGTCGCGCAGCGCCCGCACGAGCTGGAACAGCCCGATGGGAAGGGCGACGAGTGCGGCATCGAGCGGCCGCACGAGGGCCACACAGCCGACCGCCACGCCGAGCAGGGCCGCGTGCCTCAGGCGACCGCGTGCCGCGGAGTCATCCCATGCGGCGAGCTCGGCGAGCGCGAGCACCGTGAACGCCATCGCCGGCGTGTGGTTCATCTGCGTCGCGCCGAGCACGAGCACGAACGGCGAGAGCACGAAGAGCAGCGTCGCGGCGCGCCCGGTCTCCTCGCCGAAGACGCGGCGCACGAACCGATAGAGCTGCCAGGTCGCGAGGCCGAGGAGCAGCGGGCCCACCAGCCAGACCGCTCGCATGGCCAGGCCGAGCGCGATCAGCGCGGGCCCGCCGATGGGATACTGCGAAAACCACCGGCCGTCGTAGTCGAGGACCGAGACGGCGTTGAAGAACTCGGGATGGGCGGTGGCGGGGATGGCCAGGTGTCCGGCGACGAGCATCTGGGCGTGCCAGGTCATCGCCATCTCGTCGCCGGAAAAGCCGCGGCCGGCGTAGCAGTAGATGGACACGCCGGCGCCGAGGAGAACCGCGGCGGCGCTCGTGCCGGCAGCGAAGGCGGTCGGTGTCACCGCCATCACGGCGCGGGCACAGCGGTCGATTGCCCGGTCCAGCGCCGGTCCCCAGCGATTGGCGATCGCCCAGAGCACGGCGACGAGCAGACCGCCGTATCCCACCCACACCACGACACCGAACGTCCACCACGGCACCTCGGCGCCCCCGGTCAGCAGGTTGGCGGTGGGGACGAGGCCGAGCAGCGCGAAGGCGACGGCGGCGACGCGCTGAACGGTGGCGTGTGGCGCGCGCTCGATCAGGTGCCGACCCGCCTCGGTACGGTGACCGCGGCGGGTGTCGAGTCCGGCGCGGCGGACTCGCGCAGCCCGCGCATGGCGTTGATCACGGTGAAGGTGGCGCGCCGCAGGTGCCCGTCGGCGGCGCGCAGCCCGCGGATCACCCCGTAGTCCCCCGCCTCGTTCACGATCAGTCCCTTGATCGCGCGGCGGCTGGTGGCCCACGCCAGCGCCGCCCAGATCGCGCGCACCTGGCTCGCCTCGCCGTGGGCCTCGGGATAGCCCCCCGCGGAGAACACCCAGTGATCCTTCGGCGAGCGGGAGGCCTGCATCCAGCGGTCGGCCGCGCCCCGCGCGGCGTCGAGGGTGCGCACGCCGCTCGGCGACGGCGAGAGGGTGAAGCCCGGGATGTCAACCGGCGACCCGGGCGCGGCCGCCCATGCGTACAGGGTGCTGTCGCGACGGTCGTAGACGGACGCCGACACGCCGATCCGCGTCCGCGGCCGCACGCGTTTGGCGATCGCCGACGCCTGGGTGATGATGTGCTCCCAGTACTCGACCGGATGCGCACCTGCCGCGCGCGTGCCCGCATCGAGCGGGTCCTGGACGGGGAGCAGGATGTCGGGCCGCAGACGTCGCACGACGGGATCGATCGTGCGGATGCGCGCCGCGTCGTTGAAGGTGCGGCCGGGCAGGGGGATGATGCGGCTCGCATACCCCAACGTGACCATCACCTGGGTGCTGTCCAGCCGAACCGCATCGAGCACGCGCGCCAGCGAGTCCAGCGCCGCGCGGTCCATCTCCTCCGGCACGATGACGACGTTGATGATGTCGACGCCCATCGTGTCGGCCAGCGCGAGATCGTTCTTGACGGCCAGCGTGGCGGGTGGGCCGTCCATGTCCTCGAGGATCTTGAGCCCGACGTCGAAGTCGCCGAGGGGCCGCTCCTGGATGCGCTCCACCGAGGGGTCATGGATGCCGTAGGAGTTCACCGCCTTGTCGGCATCGGTGAGGCGCGAGAGGAAGAGGACCACCCACGCCCCCGCGACCACGGCGAGACCGAAGCGCAGCGTCGCCGCCCACCGGCGGATCGCCGGAAAGGCGGGGGCGATCATCGGCGTGAAGAAGAAGAAGGGCGAGCCGAGGATCAGCGGCGACTGCGTGACGAAGGCGAAGGTCGACGTGGTGGCGGCGAGGAAGAGGAGCGCGAGCCCGGGAAGCGGCGTGCCGCGCGACGCCACGAAGCGCAGCACCGCGTCGGCGGCGATGACGACGTCGTACGCCGCGATGAAGAAGCCGAGAAAGGGGTTCACGAGGCGCCGCGCCGCCGCGTACAACGCCTGAACGGCGAACAGCACCACCGTGAGCGGCCAGATCCAGTCCACCGAGGTGATGGCGCGCCCGGTGATGCTGCTGGTCGTCGCGAGGTGGATGACCAGCGCCGGCACGACGAGGAAGCCCGCGAGCGCGGAGAGGCTGACGAAGCCGCGCGGCAGGGTGCGCACCTGGGCGATGCGCCCTGCGAGCACGACGTTCCACACGAGGATGAGCGCGACGAGCAGGAAGAGCAGGAGCGGGATGAAGGCGCGCATCTCAGCCCCGAATCCTGGTGTCGCTGGTGACGCCCGTCGGGGCGAGGCGACGCACGAAGACGTCGAGCGCCTTGGTGGCGAGCGCCACGTCCGGGGCGAGCACGTCGACGAGGGCCAGGCCGCGGTCGGGCAGGGAGTGAATGCTCACGTGACAGGGATCGAGGAGAAGCACGGCGGAAACGCCGCCGGTAGGGGCGGTGCGCACGATCGGGGCGCCGGCAGCGTTGAGCCCGGCGGCCCCCGCGGCGGCGATGAGCAGCCCGCTCAGCAGACCGGCATCGCGGAGCGCGCCGGAGCCGACCCCGGCGAGGTCGGCGATGACGTGCGCGAAGGAAACGTGCTCGGTCACGGAGAGCGGAGTGGCGTCGGGCAATGGAGAACGAGGGGATCGTCGATGGTGCGATCTGGAAAGCGAAGAGCGGGCCAGCCCGCTTCGTGAGCGGGCTCGAGGGGCCGCGCGTCAGAACATCGACATCGCGAGGAACGACCGCAGCGAGTCGTTGGCGTTGCGCAGCCGGGCCGACAGGAGCCGGGTCACCGCCCAGAGCACCTTGTACGCCAGCTCGCGGTGCAGGTCGAGCAGCAGCTCGAAGTCGGACCGCGCGATGGTCAACGCCGCCGTGCCGCCGTTGGAGATGGCATGGGTGGACCGCACGCTCCGGTCGAACACGGCCATCTCCCCGAACACGGCGCCCGGCTTGAGCACTGCGAGCGCCTCCTCGCCACTGCCGGGCACGTCGCGGCTGATGCGGACCTCGCCCTCGGTGATGAGGTACAGCCGGTTGCCGCTCTCGCCCTCGCGGAAGATGTAGTCCCCGCTCACGAACCGCTCCTCGCGGCACAGGTCCGCGACCGCGGCGAGCTCGGTGTCGTCGAGATCCTTGAACAGGGGAACGGTCCGGAGCAGGGCGACGACGCCTGATTGCATTCAGCGGTGGGAGCGAGAAGCGGCGTGTGGTGCGCCAAGCTAGAGAGCGGCCGGGAGCGAGGCAAGCGCGACGCCCGGCGGTGCGACCGCGTCGAGCGGCGGTTATGATTCGTCGTCATGACGCCTCGACGCGCGCTCGGTACCCTCCCCAATCTGCTCTCGTGCTCGCGGCTCGTGCTGGCGGCCGGTTTCGTGGCCGCCGGTGCGACGGAAGCACGGGTGGGGCTGATCGGCGCCGCGGCGGCAACCGACTTCCTGGACGGCTGGCTCGCGCGGCGCGTGCGCGCGACGTCGCGGTGGGGCGCCCTCCTCGATCCGGTCGCGGATCGGGTGTTCGTGCTCACGGTCGTGGCCACCTTTCTTTTCACGGGACGGCTGAGCACGAGCGCGTACTTCGTGCTCCTCATGCGCGACCTCGCCACGGCGATCGGATTCCTCGTCGCCCGCGTGATCCCCTGGCTGCGCACCGTGCCCTTCCAGGCGCGCCGGCTGGGCAAGGTGGTGACGGTGCTGCAGCTGCTCACGCTCGCTGCGGTGCTGGTGCTGCCGGAGGCGGTCACGCTGCTCCTCGGTGGCGTGGCGGCGGCGTCGGTGCTGTCGATCGTCGATTACACGCTCGCGCTCTGGCGCGCACGTCCACGGTGAGGGGCGCGATCGCCGCGTGGGCGCTCGCGATGGCGCTCGGCGGAGCGCGAGGCGCATCCGCCCAGCAACCTCCGGGGGCCCCGGTGGCGCCCGAGGTGCGCGTCGACCTGATCACCGGCCACGCTCCTGCGGTGCAATTCGGTGCGGGCGTGCAGATCCCCGCCGGCTACTATGCGCGGATCGGCCTCGACGTCGCAGCGGGTGTCGCGGTAGGCAGCGACGCAGCGGCCGGCTCTCCACGCCAGGGGCTCGACGGGCGTGTGGATCTGCTCGCGCGCTTCCTGCTGGATCCCTTTCGGCAGAGCGCCTACGGGCTGTCGCTCGGCGGGGGCGCGAGCCTGCGCGCCGAGCAGGGCGATCACGCGCGCCCGTTCCTGCTCGTGGCGCTCGACATCGAAGGTCGGCGCTCGACGCACGGGGTGGTGCCGGCGGTGCAGGTGGGGCTCGGTGGCGGCGCGCGGGTCGGCGTGGTCCTACGCCGCGCCGCGCCGGGCGCACGCTAGTCCCGTGTGCACGGAGCTCGACACGAGGCGCCCCTGAACAGAAACGCCTCCGGATCATCCGGAGGCGTGCCGTGCGCTTTGCCCGCTGGGCGAGAGGCGAATCAGGCCGCCGAAGCGGCGTCGGTCTCGGTGCGGGTCTTGGGCGGCTGCGCGAAGCGGAGGCCCAGGGTCTTCAGCTCGCCGATCTGCGTTTCGTTCAGCTCGGGGAACCGGTCGGACATGTACTTGATCGTCTCGGCGAACCACTCCTCGACGTGCTCGGGAGCAGCACCGACGACGCCACAACGCATGATGTGCTGGAAGAGCTCGTCGCGCGCCTGCTCGAACGGTGTGGGCTCCACCGGCCCTGCGTAGCGACGCGTTGCTGTGTTTCTCTGCGGCTTGGCCATGTATGGGGATGAGATGTGAAAGACTAGTGAACTAATATAACCTGGCGGGAGACGTTCTCCCAGTTGATGCACTCAAGAATCAGTCCTGCAACGCCGCGGCGCCGATGAACTCCAGCAGCAGATTGAGGAGCTCGGCGGGTGCTTCCTCGGGCACGAGGCGTCCGACGCCGGGAAGCCTGACGAGTCGGCTGCCCGGAATGGTGTCGCTCAGTTTCTGCGGGAAGTCCGCCGGCACCCACGGGTCCTTGTCGCCCCAGACGATCAGCGTCGGCTGCGGCAGGGAGCCGAGCTCGCAGTCTTCCATGTCCTCGTCGTCGATGGAGCGCGCGAGCAGAAGCAGGTGGTTGAGCCCTTCCGCGCCCACGAACGGCGCCAGATAGCGGGCGACCAGCTTGTCGGGCATCTTCGCGTCGTCGGCAACGCTCTGACGGAGGACTTCGCCCAAAATCGGCGCCGCGCCCAGGATGCCGCGTGCCGAGCGGAAGGCAAAGCGGGCGGTGTTGCGCTGGAGGCTGGTCACGTCGCCCGCGGGCACCTCGTCCAGGGCGATCGGGTTGACGAGGAGCAGTCGCTCCACACGCTCGGGGCGGCTGGCCGCGAGGCGGAGGGCGACGGCGCCGCCGAGGTCGAGCCCGACGACGGTCGCCTTGGGGAGCCGGAGTGCCGTCAGCGCGCGGTCGACCAGCTCCGCCTGGGAGGCGATGCCGAAGTCCGCGTCGAAGGGGCGGTCGGACTCGCCGTAGCCGAACAGGTCGATCGCGAAGGCAGTCCGGTTGGCGAGGGCGATCTCCGGGGCGATGTCGCGCCAGACGAAGCTCGACGTGCCGAAGCCGTGGAGCAGGACGATGGGTGCGCCCCCATGGCCGTAGCGCTCGACGTGAATCGAGCCCGGCCCGACCGGGATGCGCAGCAGATCGGCGTCGATGGGAACCCTCCTTCTCGTGCAGGGGTAGTGCGGCCGCCAGACGCAATGCACCTCTCGCGCCGCCGCGCCGGAAATATCGTCGCCGTGCGCGCGCTCACCAGCGCCGGGTTGCTTGCGTGGCGCCGGTATCACTCTAGCTTTCCCCCGCCGGCGCGGACCCCACCCCGCGACGCCCTTCCACCGAGCACACGGCAGCATGTCGGACCAGACGTACGACGACGGGCGCGCCCGCAACCTCGAGGCGCTCCTCCGCGCCCTCGCCGAGAAGATCCGTGAGCTGGATGCGGCCGGCCGGCTCCTGGCCAACCCGGCCGAGCTCACGCGCCTGGTCGGCGACGTGAAGAGCGAGCTGTTTCATTACGAGGTCCGCGCGACCTACGATACTCCCGAAGTGGCGGACAGCCGCCGCATCGTCAACGACGCGATCAAGCAGGCAGAGCAGGGGAGCCCATGGCAAAGCAAGAGCGGGACGGAGGACGGGGACGACGCCCCGGAGTGGTGACCGCCGCCAAGCGCGGCGGGCCCGGACGCGGCTTCTGGATCGCGCTCGGGGTGCTCGCGCTGCTCGGCGTCACGGGGCTGAGCTGGATGGCCTCGCGCCCGAAGGTGCAGGCGACGCGGCTCGACCCCACCCTGCCGCCCATGAAGGCGGAGGGCTACCTGCTCGGATCGCCGACGGCGCCCGTCGAGGTGATCGAGTTCGCCGACTTCGAGTGTCCGGCGTGCGGGCAGTACACCACGCTGACGGAGCCCGACGTGCGCGCCCGGCTGGTGAACACCGGCCAGGTCCGCATCCGGTACATCGATTATCCGCTCCCGATGCACAAGAACACCTGGGATGCCTCGCTCGCCGCGGCGTGCGCGAACGACCAGGGCAAGTTCTGGGAGATGCATGACGCGCTGTTCGCCGCCCAGGACCGGTGGAACACCGAGGCGACGAACCGCCCGCGCGGGCCGATCGGCGACCTCGCGAAGAGCGTGGGGCTCGACATGACGAAGTACGGCGCGTGCATGGACGCCGACACCCACCGCGCCAAGATCCAGTCGCATCTCGCCGAGGCGGAGAAGCGGAACATCACCTCGACGCCGACGTTCGTGTTCAACGGGACCGTGGTGCCAAGCGCGCTGCCCTACGACACCTTCAAGCGGTACGTCGACGCGGCAAAGACAGCTCCCGCCGCGGCCGCCCGTCCCGACAGCACCACCGGCACGAAGAAGTGAACAAGCGCATGCTGGCCGCGCTCGTCGCGCTGGCCGGACTGTTCGTCGCGTCGTACCTGACGCTCTTCAAGCTCGGCTACATCGGCAACCTCGTGTGCGCGGTGGGCTCGTGCGAGGTCGTGCAGACGTCGAAGTGGGCGACGCTGCTCGGCTATCCGGTGGCCGGGTGGGGTGTGGCGTACTACGCGGGGGTGCTCGCGCTCTGCCTCCTCGGTCTGAGCCCCGCCATGGTGGACAGCCGCCGGCTGTCGCAGGCGCTGGTGGTGATCACCGCGACCGGGGTGCTGTTCTCGCTGTGGCTCACCTACCTCGAGCTGTTCGTCATCGACGCGATCTGCATGTGGTGCGTCGTCTCGGCGGTGCTCGCGACGATCCTGTTCACGATCGCGGTGCTCGATCTGCGCGAGGTGAGCGCGCTGCTCGACGAGCGCCTGGCGGAGGCGATGGCGCAGCTCCGCGTGACCGGGTACGGCAAGAGCATCCGGAACACGTCGGAGGTCAGCCTCCGCGCCATCCGCGACGAGGAAAACAGCTGACGACGAAACGGGCGAGCCGGTCGGCTCGCCCGTGGTGTTGTCCGCTCGCTCGATCCGTCAGGCGCGCTTCGCGCGCGCGCGGGCCTCGGCCGATTCGCCGAGACGGAGCGGGGGACGCGAGGCCTCGTCGACGGCCGGGGCGCCGGCCTCCTCCCGCGAGCGCCGACGATAGGGCACGAGATCCTGGCCCAGGATGACGAGGGTGCGGGTGGCCACCGTGCTGGCCAGCGGCTCCGGGATCGACATCTGCCGGATGTACGAGTCGATCGCCCGATCGAAGGTCATGTCCTCGGCCAGGGTGTCGACGAACATCAGCGCGTTGTCCACGTGCGAGCGGATGATGGACTCCTCGGCGCGCGCCTGCGCCAGCCGCAGCCGCCGCTCCGCGCCGGGATCGATCTTGCGCGAGAAGATGCTCTCGGGAAACAGACGCTTCAGGAAGCTCCACATGGCTCGCTCATCGGTCGGGGACGCCGCACGCTAGCGCAGGTAGTATACCAGGGCGCGACGTGCGGCGTTGCGGCGGGAGGGGTACGGCGCCTCGTGCGGGGGGCGGGGTGAGGCGTACGGCGTGGGGAATCGGTGGCGGGTGATGGTTCGGGAACTGCGGCCCGACGGCGGGCGCGGGGCGTCTCTCTCGGAACAGGTGCTGGTGGGATGACCGCGTGAGAACAGGGGGGCGGTTACCGCCGTCAGCCGCCCTCACCCGACCGATACCAGTTCCGAATTCTCACGCCGCACGCCGCGACGCCGCACGGCGCGCCGTACCCCTCACGCCGCACGACCGCCGCACGCCGGCACGCCTCCCGCCGCACGAACGCCGTCCACCGCCCGCCGCACCGTCCGCGTCGTCCCTAAATCCCCGCCGTCAGCGAGAACCGCACGGTCCGTCCGGCGCCCGGGAGGATGTTGTTGTTCCCCTGCGCCGTCGCGTAGTAGCTCCGGTCGAGCAGGTTCTCCACGTTCAGCTGCGCGCGCAGGTTGGCCGGCAGCGTGATGAAGAGAGCGCCGTCGGCCCGGGTGAAGGCGGGCAGGGTGACCGTGTTGTCGATCGCGGCGTACATGCTGCTCTGCCGCACGACGCCCAACCCCGCGCCCAGCGTCGGGGAGAGCTGGAGCTTGTTCCAGAGCGAGATCGTCGTGCGCGGGACGAGCGGGACGGTCGCACCGGCGGGGGCGGCGGTCGTGGCGTTGACGATCGTGGCGCGCTGGGAAGAGAAACCGCCCACGACGCTCCACGCGCCGGTCACCTGGCCCGTGGCGCCGAGCTCGAGCCCGGTGGTGCGCTGCGCGCCGGTCTGGATGGTGCGCGTGGCGTCGAGCGGATCGTGCGCGGCGCTGTTGGAGCGGTCGAGGCGGAACAGGGCGCCGGTGAGCGAGAGCGCCGTCGTGGGATCCCACTTCGCTCCGAGCTCGTAGTTGGCGAACCGCTCCGGCTTCAGCGTCTCCGTGGTGGCGGTGAGCGACGAGAACTGATCGCCGGCGCTCGGCAGGTGCGAGACGCCGTACGACCCGTAGAGCGACATCGCGTCCACCGGCTTGAAGATCAGCCCTGCGCGAGGCGACACGAGCCGGTCGTTGCGCGCGAGGTCCTCGTTGGTGCGGTTGTTGTGGAAGCGGAGCGCGAACCGGTCGACTCGCAGGCCTGCGACCGCCTGCCACTGCGGCGAGAAGGTGACCTGGTCCTGGACGAACAGCGCGGCGACGTTCGCCACCGAGTGGTTGTCCGCGTCCGTCGCGCTGGGGCGGAAGACGACGCCGGTGAGGCGGGTGGGATCGGCGAACGGCACGGTGAGCGAGGTGGCCGTGGCGCCGAAGTAGCCGGTCTTGCGCAGGTTGTCGGTGCGCTGGCGCGAGAGCTCGCCGCCGCCGAGCAGCACGTGCTGCATGCCGCCCATCGTCACCGTCGTCGTGACGTCGGTCTGATTGAAGAGGCCGGCCCGATCCGTGGCGTTGTTGTAGCCGGTCAGCGCCACCTGCGCGCCGTCGGTCGTCACGGCGCCCGGCAGCACGTTCTGGTAGAACTTGTCGTAGTGCAGAGCGCGCGTCTGGTTGCGGAGCATCGCGGCGCCGAACACATGCTGCAGCGTCACGTTGCCGCCGTCGATGTGCGCGTGCGCCTGGCTCACGCTCGGGTCGCCGAAGAAGGTGGTGGCCGGCGCGGGCGACGGGGCGCCGCGGAACGACGGGATGCCGCGGTCAACGGTGCGCTCGTCGCCGAAGTGCTCATAGCCGAGCTGGATCTCGGTGCCGGAGCCGGCGAGGATGGTGGCGGTCGGGTTGATGCCCCGGCGCCTGATGTCGGTGCGATCACGGAAGCCGCCGGAGTGCTCGAGCATTCCGTTCAGCCGCACCGCGACGCGCTCGTTGAACGCCTGCCCCACGTCGACGGTGCCGCGGCCGTGATCGTACGACCCACCCTCGAAGGTGATCGTCCGCTGCGGCGCCCAGCCGGCGGTCTTGGTGACACGATTCAACACGCCGCCACCGCCGCCGCGCCCGAAGGCCAGCGCGTTGGAGCCCTTGAGCACCTCGATGCGATCCGCGTTGTACACGTCGCGCAGGTACTGCGCGTCGTCGCGCACGCCGTCGACGAAGAAGTCGGCCGTGGTGCTGTTGCCGCGGATCGTCGGCTGATCACGATGCCCCTCGCCGAGACCCATGGTGACGCCCGGCACGAAGCGCACGACGTCCGCCATGCTCTGCATCGACTGGTCGGCGATCGCCTCGCGAGTCAGGATCGTGGCCGCCTGGGGCACGTCGCGGAGCGGGGTATCGGTGCGGGTGGACGACCGCGACGTGCGGGCGACGTAGCGGCTCCGCGCGGCGGTGACCCGTACCCGCTCGAGCTCCCGGGCGGCGCGGGTCACGCGCGCGGAGTCGGTCCGCGAGGTGTCGGCGGTCGCCGCCTGCTGGGCGACAAGTGGGGACGCGGTAAGGAGATACGACGTGAGAGCGAGGGCGAACGGGCGGATCGGCATTGCGGGGCGAGTGGGGGTGGCTCAATCCCGACAAGAAATGTCGGAATGACGGCATGCTACCCGCCGCGCGGAATCCCGTCAAGCCTTGTCGGGATTCCGTGAACCGCCCCTGGCCCTCAGCTCTCCTGCGCCTCGTACATCTCCTTCAGCGAGCTCACCACGTTCGGATCCGCCAGCGTCGTCGTGTCGCCCAGCGCACGCCCCTCGGCGATGTCGCGCAGCAGCCGGCGCATGATCTTCCCCGAGCGGGTCTTCGGAAGATCGGCGCTGAACAGCACGTCGTCCGGCTTGGCGATGGCGCCGATCTTCTCGCCGACGAAGTCGCGCAGCTCGTCGCGCATGCCGGGCGACTGCTTGAATCCCTCGCGCAACGTCACGAAGGCGGCGATGGCCTGCCCCTTCAGCTCATGCGTCTTCCCGACGACGGCCGCCTCGGCCACCGCGGGATGCTCGACCAGCGCACTCTCGACTTCCATCGTCCCGATGCGATGGCCTGCGACGTTGAGCACGTCGTCGACGCGGCCGAGGATCCAGAAGTAGCCATCGTCGTCGCGCTTGGCGCCGTCGCCGGGGAAGTAGAGCTCCGGGTGGCCGGGCCACTTGGAGAAATAGGTGTCGACGTAGCGCTTCGCGTCGCCCCAGATCGTGCGCAGCATCGACGGCCACGGCTGGGTCAGCGCCAGCAGGCCTCCGCCGACGGGAATCTCGTTCCCCTTCACGTCGAGGATCGCCGCCGAGTAACCGGGAAGAGGCACCGTCGCGCTGCCCGGTTTGGTGGCCGTGAGCGCCGGCAGTGGCGAGATCACGATCGAGCCGGTTTCGGTCTGCCACCAGGTGTCGACGATGGGACAGCGGTTTCCGCCGATGTGCTCGCGATACCACATCCACGCTTCCGGATTGATCGGCTCGCCGACGGAGCCGAGCAGGCGCAGGCGAGAGAGATCGTGCCTGGCGGGCCAGTGGTCGCCCCATTTCATGAAAGCGCGGATGGCCGTCGGCGCGGTATAGAGGATCGTCACGCCGAGCCGCTCGCAAACCTCCCAGAACCGATCCTTCTCCGGCCAGTCGGGGGCGCCCTCGTACATCACGCAGGTGGCGCCGTTGGCGAGGGGGCCGTACACGAGATACGTGTGCCCGGTCACCCAGCCGACGTCGGCGGTGCACCAGAACACGTCGTCGTCCTTGAGGTCGAACACCTGGGCGGTCGACGTCTGGGCGCCGACGAGATAGCCCGCGGTGGTGTGCACGATCCCCTTCGGCTTGCCGGTCGTCCCCGAGGTGTACAGGATGAACAGCACGTCCTCCGCATCCATCGCCTCGGGCTCGCACCACATGGCCGCGCCGCGCATGAGCCGGTGGTACCAGAGGTCGCGCCCCTCCGTCATCTCGGCGAAGGCTTCGTCGCCCACCGCGCCCGGGCGGCGCCGCACGACGACCACGTGCTCGATCGACGGCGTCTCCTCGAGCGCCTTGTCGGCATTCCGCTTGAGCGGAACGACGGAGCCACGGCGATAGCCGCCGTCGGCGGTGACGAGCACCTTGCACTCCGAATCGTTGATGCGGTCGCGGAGCGATTCGGGGGAGAAGCCGCCGAACACCACGGAGTGGATCGCGCCGATGCGCGCGCAGGCGAGCATCGCGACCGCCGCCTCCGGGATGAGCGGCAGGTAGATCGCGACGCGATCTCCCCGCGTGACGCCGAGCGACTTGAGGACGTTGGCGAACTGGTTGACCTGGACGTAGAGGTCCCAGTAGGTGAGCGTGCGCCGGTCGCCCGGCTCGCCCTCGAACACCAGCGCGGCCTTGTTGCGGCGTGCGGTGCGGACGTGGCGATCGAGGCAGTTCGCCGAGACGTTGAGCGTGCCGCCGTCGAACCACCTGGCGTGGGGTGGCTTCCAGTCGAGCACCGTCTCGTACCGGGTGATCCACTCGAGCTTGTCCGCCTGCTCGCCCCAGTATCGCCGCAGGTCGGCCGAGGCGCGGTCGTAGACGTCGGGTGAGGCGATGGCGGCGCCGGCGCGGAAGGCGGCAGGCGGATCGAACTTCCGATGTTCGCTGAGGAGGACGTCGAGGTCGTCGGACATGACTCGCGGTGCTGGGCGGAAAGAGGGGAACGGCTGATAGTGTGGCCCTCCGCTGATGGAAGCAACCACCGCGCCGCCGTCCGCGTCGACAGGTGGCCTATTGACGAATCAGGGGGGATGCGTACGCTATGCCGCGACCACACATCCCGGAGGGGTAGTGTCCGCTACCGTTGCCAGTGCTGGACTGCCGTCGCGCAACTCCGCTCGCGAGCTCACGCCCGACGAAGTGCGGAGGGTGATCTTCGCCTCGTCGCTCGGGACGGTGTTCGAGTGGTACGACTTCTACCTGTACGGATCGCTCGCGGCGGTCATCAGCAAGCAGTTCTTCTCCGGGGTGAACCCGACGGCCGGGTTCATCTTCGCGCTGCTGGCGTTCGCGGCGGGCTTCGCGGTCCGTCCCTTCGGAGCCATCGTCTTCGGCCGGCTGGGCGATCTCGTGGGGCGGAAGCACACCTTCCTCATCACGATCCTCATCATGGGCATGTCGACGTTCATCGTCGGCGTCCTGCCCAACTACGCCACGATCGGCGTCGCCGCGCCGGTCATCCTCATTCTGCTGCGCCTCCTGCAGGGGCTCGCGCTGGGTGGCGAGTACGGCGGCGCGGCGACGTACGTGGCGGAGCATTCTCCACGAGACAAGCGTGGCGCGTACACCTCGTGGATCCAGACGACGGCGACGCTCGGGCTCTTTCTGTCGCTTCTCGTCATTCTCGGCTGTCGGGTGTGGCTGGGCACGGACGCGTTCGAGGCGTGGGGCTGGCGCATCCCGTTCCTCGTCTCGCTCATCCTGCTGGCGGTGTCGGTCTGGATCCGGCTCAAGCTGAACGAGTCGCCGCTCTTCCAGCAGATGAAAGCCGAGGGCAAGGGCTCGACGCATCCGCTCCGCGATTCGTTCGGCCGCTGGGAGAACCTGAAGGTCGTGCTGCTCGCGCTCTTCGGGCTCACGGCCGGCCAGGCCGTGGTGTGGTATGCGGGGCAGTTCTACTCGCTCTTCTTCCTCACGCAGATCCTCAAGGTCGACGCCAACACGGCCAATCTGCTCATCGCCGCGTCGCTCCTGCTCGGCACGCCCTTCTTTCTCGTCTTCGGTTCGCTGTCGGACCGCGTCGGCCGGAAGCCGATCATCATGGGTGGGCTGTTGCTCGCCGCGCTGACCTACTTCCCGATCTTCCGGGCGATCACCCACTACGCCAACCCGGCGCTCGAAGCGGCGGAGACGTCGGCACCGGTCATGGTGGTGGCGGACCCCGCGAGCTGCTCGGTGCAGTTCAATCCCGTCGGCACCTCGAAGTTCACCTCGCCCTGCGACGTCGCGAAGTC
>JABFYH010000035.1 GCA_013361335.1 Gemmatimonadaceae bacterium
GTGCGAGGTCGGACGCGTGGAGTTCATGCGTGCCATGGGCCGGAGCTACGCGACGCTGGAGCATGAAGGCACCGGGCTCGCCGTCGCCGAGGCGCGAGTGCGCTACCTCGCTCCCGCGCGCTTCGACGATCTCGTCCGGGTCGAGACCACCCTGCTCGGCGTCCGATCGCGCGCCGTCACCTTCGACTACCTGATCACCAATGCCGAGTCCGGCCTTCGGCTCGCGACGGCGCATACGGCCCTCGTCTCCATCGATCGCGACGGGCGGCTCAGCGCCATTCCGGCGGAGTTCCGCACCGCCCTGGAGGCGGTACTGTAGCCGGGCGTTCTTCGCCCGACGACTCGAGGTGAATCGCCGGCCCTGTCAGTGGGGTACACTCGGCGGGCCCACGCTCGACCGCATCGTTCTGGGAGATCGCATTGTCTACATCCACAACCGCTAAGTGGGTCATCGTCCTCGGCGCGCTCCTCGTCGCGACGAGCTGCCGTCCGCCTCGCGTCGCGCCGCTCCAGGGGGCGCCCGTCCCCGCGCAGCAGCTCCCCACCGGCACGCTCCCCGGTGGCACGCGACAGGTGGTGTTCAGGTGGGAGCTCAAGGACGGCGACATGTTGGCGCGGGGCGACGGCGTCGCACGCATCGCGTCGCCGGACAGCGTGCGCCTCGACTTCTTCCTCGGCGGCGGATTCGGCGGGGGCGCGGCGGTGCTCATCGGCGATTCCCTCCAGGTCCCCGGTCCCGACGCGGCACGGAAGCTGGTGCCGCCGCGCGCGCTGCTCTGGGCCGCTCTGGGCCGCCTGGACATCCCCGCCGAGCCGGATACGATCGTCCGCGTTGACGCCGGCGTGCTTCGGGCCGACATTGGTGCACCCGTTCGCTGGCGCGCCACCTTTCACGGGGACACCCTCACCCGCCTCGAGCGCGTCGACGGCGGCCGCCTTCAGGAATGGGTCGAGCGCGCCGCCGACCGCTCGGTGCAGTACCGCAACGAAGCTGCCCGCCGCACGCTGTCGCTCGTCATTCAACGGTCCGATGCCGTCCCTCCGTTCGATCCTGCCATCTGGCGCCTGCAGTAGGCTTCACCCGCTGCTCCTGTCGCTGCTCCTGCTGGTTTCTGCGTGCATCACCCGGTACGGCTTTGCCGGAGGCGGTCTCCCGCCGCACATCCGCACGATGGCCATCCTGCCCTTCGAGAACGAGACGCCCACCGCGGAGCTCCCGCGGGAGCTCCTGGAAGCCATGCGGCGTGACTTCCAGCCGCGGCTCGGCGTGCGCGATGCGCCGCAGGAGCGCGCGGACGCCATCGTGCGCGGCATCATCCGCAGCTATGACGTCGATGTCCCCGTGAGCTACACGGCCAATCAGGTCCAGCCCACCGCGTCGCGCCGCCTGCTGCAGCTCGTCCTCGACGTCGAGATCGTCGATCAGACGACCGGCAAGACCATCTTCGAGCGGAAGGGCCTTCGTGCCCAGGGGGAATACGCCGAAGGTGACGAGGCGGGCGGGCGCCGCGACGCGGTCAAGCGCATCGTCAACGACATGGTCGAAGGAGCGCAATCGCAATGGTGAGACGGCGACCCGGTCGCAGCTCGCTCGGATGTCTCGTCACGCTGCTGATTCTCGCGGCGGCCGTGTACTTCGGCGTCAACATCGGAGAGGTCTACTTCCGGTTCTACCAGTTCCAGGACGCGATGCGGCAGGAGGTGCGCTTCGCGGCGCACAACACCGACAACCAGATTCTGCGGCGACTCCGCCTCGAGGCCGATTCGCTCGGCCTCCCCGAGGGGGCAGGGGTGGTCACCCTGCAGCGCGATGGCCGGCACATCGAGCTCGAGTCCGATTACTACGAGCACGTGGAACTGCCGGGGATGGTCAAGGAGGTGCACTTCAACCCGCACGCTGAAGGCATCTTTTGACCGGTGGTCGCGCGCCACGCGACCCTGCCGACAAGGTGCGTGATCGGGAGGCTGCGCAGCGCTGGCGCACGGCGCAGCCCGGACGCGTCGTCTTTACCAATGGCGTCTTCGACCTTCTGCATCCGGGTCATGTCGACGTCCTCCTCGGCGCCCGCCGTACGGGGGACGCGCTCGTCGTCGGGTTGAACAGCGACGCGTCCGTGCGCCGACTCAAAGGGCCCGAGCGTCCGGTACGCAGCGAGGCGGAACGGGCGTACGTGCTCGGCGCGTTCGAGATGGTGGATCTCGTCGTCGTGTTCGACGAGGACACGCCGCTCGAGCTGATTCGCGCGCTCCGTCCCGACGTCCTCGTCAAGGGCGGCGATTACCACGAGGGCACCATCGTCGGCGCTCCAGACGTGCGGAGCTGGGGCGGCGACGTCGTCGTCATTCCGCTCACGCCAGGCCAATCCACCACCAACATCATCCGGACCCTTCGTGGCAGCCACTCCTGATCCCGTTCGCGTCGGTCGTTCCGCCGACTCGCTTCGCCCCGTTACGCTCGAGCGCGGCGTCGCACCGTATGCGGAAGGCTCGTGTCTCGTCTCCTTCGGCAACACGCGCGTGCTCTGCACGGCATCGGTGGAGGACGGCGTGCCCGGCTGGCGCCGCGGGCGCGGCGAAGGATGGATCACGGCGGAGTATGCAATGCTGCCTCGCGCCACCAAGACGCGGACGTCGCGCGAGCGGGGGCAGGTCGGTGGACGCACCCAGGAGATTCAGCGGCTGATCGGGCGCAGCGTACGCGCGATGCTCGACGATTTCGCCTGGGGCGAGTACACCCTGAAGATCGACTGCGACGTGCTTCAGGCCGACGGCGGGACGCGAACCGCGGCGATCACCGGCGCCGCCGTCGCCGTGTGCGAGGCGTTCGGCTGGATGGTGGAGCGCGGGAAGCTCAAGCGCACCCCGGTGAAGCGGCGGGTCGCCGGCGTCAGCGTCGGCGTCGTGCGTGGCGAGCCTCGTCTCGACCTCGAGTACGTCGAGGACGTCGTGGCGGACGTGGACATGAATGTCGTGACGAGCAGCGAAGGGCGGTTCGTCGAGGTCCAGGGCACGGGTGAGAACGCGACCTTCGATCGCGCCGAGCTCGATCGGCTGTTGTCGCTGGCCACGAAGGGCCTCACCGAGCTCGACGCGCTGCAGCGCGCGGCGCTCGGCGCGTTGGCGGAGTGACGCCGGCCCCCTGGATCCTTGCGACGCGGAACGCGGGGAAGGTGCGCGAGCTGCGGGCGCTGTTTCGCGATGCGCGGATCGACGTGATCGATCTGACGGAAGCCGGCATTGCCGAGTGCGCCGAGGAGGACGAGATCGAGGTATACGAGACGTTCGAGGAGAACGCGCTCGCGAAGGCCCGGTATTACTCGAGGCGCGCCGACGGGTCGCCGGTCGTGGCTGACGATTCCGGGCTCGAGGTGGTCGCGTTGGGCGGCGAGCCTGGCGTGCGCAGCAAGCGGTGGAGTGGACGGAGTGACCTCGACGGCGCGGCGCTGGATGCGGCCAACAACGCGCTGCTCGTCGCTCGGCTGCGGGGCATCGACGATCGGCGTGCGCGATTCGTGTGTGCCGCGGCGTGGTGTGCAGGCGAGGAGTCGCTGGTGGTACGCGGCGACGTCCCCGGGTCGATCGTGGAGACGCCGTCCGGAGCGCACGGCTTCGGGTACGATCCCTATTTCTTCGTCACCGAGCTCGGTCGCACCCTTGCGGACGCGACGGTCGCGGAGAAGCAGGGGGTGAGTCATCGTGGGCGCGCGTTCGCGGCGTTGCTGGATGCGTTGCGCCGGCGTGTCGGCGTGTTGCCGGAGGGTGAACGGTGACGGGTGGTACGGAGCTAACCCGCGTCGCGGCTGGCGGTTGACCGTCGTGGATCGACTCGCTATTGTTGGGGTCTCATGCGGGGCGTAGCGTAGCCTGGTATCGCGCCTGCTTTGGGAGCAGGAGGTCCCCGGTTCAAATCCGGGCGCCCCGACCTGGCAGGAGCTCGCGACGAGTGAGCCGGCCTGCGCGAACGAAGCGCCAGTAGCTCAGTTGGATAGAGCAACAGCCTTCTAAGCTGTGGGTCGGGGGTTCGATTCCCTCCTGGCGCGCCATGTGAAGGAGCACGACGATCGGACGGGCGGGAGATTGAGCGCCCTTAGCTCAATTGGTTAGAGCAACTGACTCTTAATCAGTAGGTTCTCGGTTCGATTCCGAGAGGGCGCATGAAAAGAGGAGCCCGGTTCGCCGGGCTCCTCTTTTTTTGGGTGCGGTTGGCAATGGTGCTCGATGCGATGATCGCTCGCGGAACGGTTCGGTGAGTTTGTGCTCGTCTGAACGATCTGCCGTTTGGGGTGTTGCGCGGCGCCGGTGAGCGGCTTATGATTCTCGGCTCCCCCTGACGTTTTGGTCAGCGGCGAGCTGGACTGTGTCGCGTCGACGTAGAGCGAGTGCGGACAGGTCCTTGCAGGATGGTTGAAACCCTGGTGGTGCGGCAGTGGTATCACGGGGGCGGTTGGATGGGCGGCTCGTGAGAGCGACGCAGTTCAGCCTTGACGATGTGGTTGATCAGTGATATAATTCGAGGCTGCCACGGAAACGCGGTGGCACATGCGAATAGAGCTGTTTGACAATCGAGAGTGGAATCAGAATGTGCGAGGCGAACTCGTAGTAGCTCGCGGTCTACAGGGGCCGCGGAGCCGAGTTCAAATACCTGTACATATTCAATGATTCGGACGCGCTGTCTTATGCGACAGCGTGAGACAGCGGTTCGTGTCATGTGAGTCAATCAAAGTCTCTTGGAGAGTTTGATCCTGGCTCAGGACGAACGCTGGCGGCGTGCTTAACACATGCAAGTCATGGGGGCTC
>JABFYH010000146.1 GCA_013361335.1 Gemmatimonadaceae bacterium
CGCCGTGGCGGTGGGCACACCACCTGCGCCCGGGCCCGATGCGCACAGCGGCGCGCTCCACCCGGTATGCACCTCGACTCGATTCTGCTCGCGCGACGTGCCCGCCAGCGCGCTCCCGCGCTCCACCAGCACCGGCTCGACCGAGGCCACCACGGCACCGTCGACGAGCGCACACTCGGCGACCTGGCGCACGGTCCGCTCGAGGCGGCCGGCGAGCCGGAGATAGCGCGCCGGGTCCGGCAGCAGCGACTGCCGGCGCACCACGACGCGCTCCGGTGCGATGCCGAAGGTCGCCCAGGCGACAAGCGCGAGCTTGGCCGCCGCGTCCCGACCATCGAGATCGCGCGTCGCGTCCGCCTCGGCGAAGCCGGCGGTACGGGCCGCCGACAGCGCGGCGTCGAGCGTATCGCCGCGCTCGAGGCGCGACAGCACGTAGTTCGACGTGCCGTTGAGGATGCCGCGTACCACGCTCGGCGTGCCGGCGCCGAGGGCGTCGTCGAGCAGGCGGAGGATCGGGACGCCGCCGCCGACGGCGGCGTCGTAGCGGAGCGACGCTCTGTGGCGCGCGGCGAGCCCGGTGAGCTCCGTCCCGTGCGACGCGAGGAGCTCCTTGTTGGCCGTCACCACGTCGCGTCCCCGCGCGAGCGCGACCCGCGCGATGCGACCAGCCGGATCCAGCCCGCCGATCGCCTCCACGACGACGTCCGCATCGGTCGCCAGAAACTCGTCGACGTCGGTCGTCAGGAGCGCGCGATCGAGCGGCGCCGCGCGGTCGCGATCGGCGTCCCGCACCAGGATGCGCGTCACGACGACCTCGACGTCATGGCGGCGCGCCAGGGTCTCGCGTCGTGCGACGAGCTCGCGCAGGAGCGCGCTGCCGACCGCGCCGCAGCCGGCGAGCGCCACTCGCACGGTGGCCGGCCGGCGCGGCGCGCGGTAGGCCTCGGGGTCGATTCTGGCGACACTGGTCATGCGAGCATCCTCGGTGTGGAAATGAGAACGGCCCCGATCCTCACGAGGAGAGGATCGGGGCCGAGCGGCGGTCGTCCGCCGGTTCGTCGACTACGCGCGCACGCGTCGTCGCCCGTCCGTCTCCCCCGTGGGGGTCGCGGTGGTCGTCGACATCGACATGTGCATTCGCGTGGCGCGCATCGAGTGGCGGGCGAAGTTGTAGGACGAACGGGCACGGGCAGATACAAAAAAAGCCCGGCGAGCCGCCGGGCGATCGCGTTTTAGCAATTATTTAACGTGGCTGCAATAGGCGGCAAAGCACCACGGCTCTTCGATTGTCTCCCGCATCATACGCCGGGCCGACACCCGTTGTCAAGCGTCGCCGAACAGCGCCAGCAGATCGGTCCACGAATAACCGGCGCCCAGGGCGAGCATCGTCTCGATGCGCGCCTGGCCCGGCCGTCGGCCGAACGCGAAGATCGCCCCCGCGTCGAGCAGGCGGCGGCCGCCGCCGGGATAGGCATAGCTCGGCCCGACACGCCCCCGCTGCGCACGCGAGCTGACGATCACCGGCCGGCCGCTCTCGACCCACCGCGTGATCCCGTCCACCATCGCCGGCGGAACGTTGCCGCGCCCCATCGCCGCGAGCACGACGGCGTGCGCGCCGCTCTCGCGCGACGCGTCGAGCATCCGCGCGTCGGCGCCGGCATACGCGTGCACGAGATCGACAGGCTCCGCGGGCTGCGCCGGCACGATCGGCGACGCCATCTTCAGAAGCGCGCGGTGGTAGACGACCAGACCTTCGTCCACCTCGCCGAGCGCGCCCAGCCCCGGGCTCTCGAAGGCGTCGCGCGCTTCCGTATGCGTCTTCCCCACCTCGAGCGCGCTGTGAATGCGCTCACCGATGCAGACGAGCGTGCCGTTGCCGCGTGAGGCCGGATCCGCGGCGACCCGGGTGGCGTCGAGCAGGTTCGACGGCCCATCCCATCCGAGATCGCTCGCCGGCCGCATCGCGCCGGTGAACACCACCGGCTTCTCGGCCGGCAGCGAGCGGGCGACGAGATACGCCGACTCCTCGAGGGTATCGGTGCCGTGGGTGACGACGACGCCCTCGACCTCCGGTCGCGCGAGATGATCGGCGATGCGGTTGCGGAGCGCCCACATCCGCTCCACCGTCATGTGCGGGCCGGGAAAGCGGCCCCACTGCTCGATCTCCAGCGCCGCCACCTCCTCCAGCCCGCGGGTGGCCGTGACGATGTCTTGGCCGCTCAGCGTCGGCACCGCGCCGCCCGCGCTCGCGTCGAACTTCATCGAGATCGTTCCGCCGGTGAAGAGAAGAACGATCATCCGCAGAGCACGCTCCCGCCGTTCACGTTGAGGATCTCTCCCGTGACGTGACGAGCCAGCGGGGAGCACAGGAAGACGATCGGCCCCGCGATGTCCTCGGCCGAGGCGATGCGGCCGAGCGGGATGGCGGCGTGCACGCGCGCACGCACGTCGGCGGTCAGCGCACCGGCCACCATCTCGGTGTCCACCCATCCCGGCGCGACGGAGTTCACCGTGACGTCGCGCGGCGCGAGCTCCACGGCCAGCGACTTGGTGAGCGAGATGACGGCGCCCTTGCTGGTGCCGTAGTCCGCGTGATACGCCTCGCCACGCTGGCCGGCGGTGCTGGAGACGAGGACGATCCGCCCGCGATCGCTGATCACCCGGGCGACGGCGCGCGTCGTGTAGAACAGCGCGTCCACGTTCTCGCGCATCGTGCGGATCCAGCGCTCGTCCTCCATCTCGGCGAGCGGAACTTCCTCCTCCGGCCATACGCCGGCGTTGCCGACGAACAGGTCGAGACCGCCCAGCGTGCGCAGCGTCGCCTCGACGAGCGATTCGGCGCCGTCGCGCGCCGTGAGGTCGGCGCCGTGCGCGGCGGCCGTCACCCCGTGTGTGCGAAGCTCCTCCACCACGCGCTCGGCTGCGTCGCGGCGCGATCGATAGCCGACCATCACGTCAGCGCCGGCGCGCGCGAGCAGGCGCGCCGTCGCGGCGCCGATGCCGCGCGACCCCCCGGTCACCAGCGCGCGCTTGCCGGAGAGATCGATCACAGCCCCTGCTCCACCACGTCGCAGATGACGTGCTCGATGCAGAGGTGCAGCTCCTGCGCGCGGTCGGTGCGCGTCGTCGGGATCACGACGTTGTGGTCGGCGAGGGCGCGCAGGGCCCCGCCGTCGCGCGCGCTGAACGCGAGCACCTTCACCCCCTTCGCCCGCGCGGCTTCGGCCGCGCGGAGCACGTTCGGCGAGTTGCCGCTCGTCGAGTGGATGACGAGCAGGTCGCCGGGCTTCGCGAGCGCCTCGACCTGGCGGGAGAACACATTCTCGAACCCGATGTCGTTGCCGGCGGCGGTGAGAAGCGAGGTGTCGGTCGTCAGCGCGATCGCCGGATAGGCCCGACGGTTGCGCATGTAGCGCACGACGTACTCGGTGGCCATGTGCTGTGCATCGGCAGCGCTCCCGCCGTTGCCGCAGAAGAAGAGCGTGCCGGAGCGAGCGACCGTGGCGCGCACCAGCTCGAGCGCCGCGTCCATCTCCGCTTCGAGCTCGGTCGCGACCCGTTCGGCGGTGGCGGCCAGCTCGCGCAGGGCGGTGGTGAAGTGCGTCGACATCGGTACCGGGGTGAGGGTGGCGTGCGCGCCGCGCGGTCAGCGGCGGACGAACAGCTCGCGCAGACGGTGAAGGAAGCCGGGTGTCGTGGGGAGCGGCGGAACGGGCAGCAACGGCTCACCGGCGAGCAGCCGCCGCGCGTTGCCGTGCGTCAGCAGCTCGGCGTGCTCCGGCGCGCCGAGGTCCAGCAGCCACCGTCGCCCCGCGGCGAGCGAGCGCGAGTCGCCGTGGTTGTCGCTGGAGAAGAGATCGACGAGCCCCGCATCGAGCAGCGTCCGCGCCATCGACGCGATGCTCCCCTTCCCGACCAGCGCGGCGGTGTCCATCTGGATCACCGCGCCGGCGGCGCGCCATTCGGCGACTTTCGCCGCGGTGCATCCCCAGTAGCGCTCGGGATGGGCGAGAACCGGAGTGTTGCCCCCGCTGCGCAGGCGAAACAGCTCCTCCGCGGCCCGCGCCGGCACGCTCGTGCGCGGAAACTCGACGAGGATCGCCCGCGAGCCGCCGAGGCCGAGATGGGGCGCGCGGAGATCCGCATTCGGCTCGTCGAGCATGATCTCCCAGCCCAACCGCAGCTCGAGCCCCGCCGGCGCCGCGGCACGAAGCGTCTCGAGGATCGCCTGGTGTCGTGCGTACGGCGCCGTTCGCGCGCGGGAAGCGACCAGGTGCGGCGTGAGGACGACGCACTCGACACCGTCGGCGAGGAACCGCTCGAGCACCGGCACGGAGCGCTCGACGGAGGGCGACCCGTCGTCGACGCCCGGGAGCAGATGGGTGTGGAGGTCGATCATCGCGCCGCGCCGATCGTCCAACGCGTGGCGGCTCGCACTACGCGATCGCTCCCTCGCGCTGCGTCGCGTCCAGCGACGCGATCCGCGCCATCGCCGCGGTGGCGGTCGCCGCGAGGGTCGATGGGGACTCGGCCGCCCCTTCGAAGGCGTACGTCACCAGGGCGTCGGCCGCGAGCAGGTCGAGCGCGGAGGCGCGCGAGCTGCAGTCGCCGCGCAGCAGCTCCGTCACGAGTCGCTCGGCGGCACGAAGGCAGGCCTCCGTCGCCGTCCCCGCCGACGCGCCGACCGCGTCGCCGAGCGCGGCCTCGATGCGCGCGAGCAGCGCCGGCGGCGGCGCAGGTCGGCGCTGCGCCAG
>JABFYH010000047.1 GCA_013361335.1 Gemmatimonadaceae bacterium
GGCGCAGCGCCCGTGGCCGTGCTGGGGGCCGCCGCCGAGGTCGAGGGCGCCGGGGTGCTCGCCGCAGCGGCGTTGGCCGCCGCGGTGTCGGTCGCAGACTTGTTCTCGCCGCCGCAGGCGCCGAGGACCGTCGCGCCCGCGAGGAGTGCAAAACCGTAGAAACGCATTTCTGAAGGCCTCCACACACTTTGTCGTTGATTACCGCCCGACGGGGCCCCGCCGGGTCTTGTGAACTTGTTCACAAGCGCGCGCCAGCGCAATTCGGCAATCCCCTGACGGCGCCGGCGCGCCGCCTCCCCGCTGCACACGGCGCGCCGCGACGTTGACCAGCGTGCGGGTGACCGGTTACCTTCCACCCATGTCGATCGCGTCCGCCGCCCGGCACCATGCGCATCATCACCACGGCCCGACTGGCCGGGGCGACGCGCACGCGCACGGGTAGCGGACCGCTTCACACTCCGCCGCACCGACGCCACCGTCGGCCTGGCCCGTCCAATCGGACGGGCTTTTTTGTTGCCGGCGGGCGGGATCGCCGCCGGCCCGCTCCCCCTCGAGGCTTCCGGGCCCTTCCATGCTCCGCATCGCACTTCCCAACAAAGGCCGCCTGTCCGACGAGGCGCGCGAGCTCTTCACCGACGCGGGGCTCGAGATCCGCGCCGCCGGCCCGCGCGCCCTCACCGCGTCGCTCGGCGGCGAGTTCCAGGCGTTGTTCGTACGCGCCCAGGACATCCCCGAGTTCGTCGCCGACGGCGCTGCCGACGCCGGAGTGACCGGCTTCGATCTGGTGCAGGAATCGGGGCGCGCACTCTGCGAGCTGGCCGATCTGGAGTTCGGGCGCTGCCGACTCGCCGTCGCCGCGCGCGACGACAGCGGGATCGCGGCGCTCGACGACATCGTGGATGGCACGCGCGTCGCCACCGTCTTTCCGCGCATCACCGAGCAGTTCTTTCGCGGGCGGGGGCAGGCGGTGGAGGTGGTGCCGGTCTCCGGCGCGGCGGAGATCGCGCCGCACATCGGCATCGCCGACGTCATCGTGGATCTGGTCTCCACCGGCTCGACGCTCCGCGTGAACGGGCTGCACGAGGTGGCGACGGTGCTCGAGTCGTCGACGCGGCTGATCGCGTCACCGGACGCGCCCAGCGATGGAGCACGCGCCCGCGCGCTCGACGAGCTGGTGGCCGCCCTGAACAGCGTGATCGCCGCGCGCGGCAAGCGTTACGTGATGGCCAACGTGCCGCGCGCGCGGCTCGACGCGGTGAAGCGCGTCATTCCCGGCCTCAACGGGCCCACCGTCATCGACATCATGAATGGTGGCGCCTTCGTGGCAGTGCACGCCGTCGTGACGGCCGCCACGATCTATCGCACCATCGCCGACCTCAAGGCGCTCGGCGCCGAGGGAATTCTGGTGACGCGCATCGAGCGGTTGATGGCATGAGCGTCTCGACTTCCAGGGGCACTGTATTGCGCTGGCAGGGGGCGATCGCAGCGCTGTCCGCTGACGACCGGCGCATGTTGTTCGACCGGATCATCGGTGCGAGAGGCGTACAGGAGCGCACCGCCGACATCGTGGCGCGGGTGCGGCGCGAGGGCGATGTCGCGCTGCGCGCCCTCGCGCGGGAGCTCGATGGGGCCGCGCTCGACTCCCTGGAGGTGCCACGTCGGGAATGGACGCGGGCGCTCGCTGCGCTCGACCCGGCACTGCGCCGCGCGATGGAGCGCTCCGCGGCCAACATCGAGCGTGTGCATCGTGCGCTCCTGCCCGTCACCCAGGAAACCGAGACTGAGCCAGGTATCACGGTCGGGCGGCGTCCCGATCCACTCCAGCGCGTGGGGGTGTACGCGCCGGGTGGGGCGGCCGCGTATCCCAGCAGCGTGCTGATGGGCGTCGTGCCGGCGCGCGTGGCCGGCGTCGAGGAGATCGTCCTGTGCTCGCCGCCCGGACGGAGCGGTCGGCCGGCCGACGTCGTGCTCGCGGCTGCGTCGCTCGGTGGAGTGTCGCGCGTCTTCGCGCTGGGCGGCGCGGGCGCCATCGCGGCCATGGCGTACGGCACGGAAAGCGTGCCCCGCGTCGACCGGATCGTCGGACCCGGAAACGCGTACGTCGCGGAAGCCAAGCTGCAGGTCGCGACCGTGGTGGGCATCGACTCGCCGGCCGGTCCGAGCGAGCTCCTCGTGCTCGCCGACGACTCGGCGGATCCCGTGCTCGTTGCCCGTGAGCTCCTGGCGCAGGCCGAACATGATCCACTCGCCGCCGTCGTCGCGGTGACGACGAGTGCGCGGGCGGCGGAGGACATCCAGCGCGCGTTGTCGGAACAGCTGCCCGCGCAGCCGCGCCACGGCATCTGCGCGGCCGCGCTCGCAGGGCAGGGGGCCGTGCTCTATGCGGAGTCACTCGACGACGCCATCGCCTTCGCGAACGCGTACGCGCCGGAGCACCTCCTCCTGGTCGTTCGCGAGGCGGACCGCGTGCTGGCGCGGCTGCGCCACGCGGGCACCGTGTTCGTCGGCGCCAGTGCATCGGTCGCCTTCGGCGATTACATGACCGGCGCGAATCACGTGCTGCCCACCGGAGGGCTCGCGCGCTCGTACTCAGGCCTGTCCACCCTCGACTTCGTGCGGTGGACCACGTACCAACGAGTGTCGCCCGCGGCGGCCGCGCGTCTCGCGTCCGATGTCGCCGTCTTTGCCGACGCGGAAGGGCTGCCGGGACACGCGATGGCCGCACGGGCCTGGAGTGCCGAGGCGGGAGGTGCGGCATGAGCGCCGACGCGGTGCGCCTGATGGCCCGCCCCGAGATCAGCGTGCTGCCGCTGTACGCGCCGGACCTCGCCGAGTGTGCGGTGGACGTGAGCGACAACACCAACCTGTGGGGGATGCCGCCGGCGGCGCGGCGCGTCCTCGCCGACGCGCCGATGTCGGCCGCGGCGCGTTACCCCTCGCTCTACGGAGCGCCGCTGCGCGAGGCAGTGCTGCGGTATCTGGAGCTCTCCAGCGCACCGGCGATCGGTGTGGTGACCGGGTGCGGCTCGGACGACGTGATCGACGCCACGATGCGCGCCTTCGGCGGGCCGGGCGATCGCGTCGCCTTCTCGGCGCCCTCCTTCTCGATGATCCCGACCTTCGCGCGGCTCAACGGGCTCGAGCCGGTGTCGATCCCGCTCACCGACAGCTTCGATGTGGACGCCGAACGCCTCGTCGATCTCGGGGCGAAGATCACCTATCTGTGCACCCCGAACAATCCGACGGCCACGCTGCTTTCGCGGAGCGCGGTGGAGTACGTCGTCACGCATGCGCGCGGCGTGGTGCTCCTGGACGAAGCCTACGCGGAGTTCGCGCCGGAAACCTTCGTGGACCTGACGATGCGCGCCGAGCGGGTGCTCGTCACCCGAACCTTCTCCAAGGCCTTCGGTCTGGCCGGACTGCGCGTGGGCTACGGCGTCGGCGGCGCCGACCTCGTGAGCATGGTGGAGCGCGCCCGCGGCCCGTACAAGGTCAACGCGCTGGCGGAGCGCGCCGCGCTGGCGGCACTCGATCCCGCGGACGACGCGCTGGGGTGGGTCCACGCCCATGCAGCGCTCGCCGTGCAGAACCGCGAGCGCATGCGAACTGCCTTGTACGAGATCGGCCTCGCCCCGTTGCCCTCGGCCGCGAACTTCCTGTTCGTGCCCACGGCCCGCGCCCGGCTGCTGGCGAGCGCGCTGCGCAAGCGTGGCGTGCTGGTGCGCGCCTTCACCGGCCTGCCCACGGCCCTCCCGGCGCTTGCCGCCGCGGGCGGTGCGGCGTTGCGGATCGGCATCGGTCCCTGGGAGATGATGCAGTCGGTGCTCGACGGCCTCGCCGAGGCGACCGCATGCGAGTGATCGTGTTCGACTACGGCGCGGGCAACCTGCATTCGCTGGTGAAGGCGCTCGAGAGCGCCTATGTCGAGGTGGGCGTCGAGACCGATCCGGTGCGCGCGGTGGCGCGTACGACGGACGTGCTCGTGCTCCCGGGCGTGGGCGCGTTCGGTGCGGCCGCCGAGCGCCTCGCGCCGGGTCGCGACGCCATGCGCGCCGCCATCGCCGACGGGCTGCCCACAATCGGCATTTGCCTGGGGATGCAGCTGCTGTTCGACGGCAGCGACGAAGGTACGGGCGCAGGATTGGGGGTGATTCCCGGACGGGTCACCCGGCTCCATGCGGCGCGGGTGCCCCAGATCGGGTGGAACGAGGTGACGCCCGTCTCGGCCGATCCCCTGTTCGCCTCGGCACCGGTGCCGATGGCCTACTATGCCAACAGCTACGTCTGCCGGCCGGTGTCCGCCGCTGCCGTCCTGGCCTGGACGGAGCACGAGGGCGACCGCTTTCCGGCCGCAGTGCGAGCGGGACGCGCGGTCGGCGTGCAGTTTCATCCCGAGAAGAGCTCGGCGCCGGGCGTTGCCTTTCTGCACGCCTTCCTGCGCGATGCCCGTACGACGGAGAGATCGTGATCGCCATTCCCGCCGTGGACCTGCGCGACGGCGCCTGCGTGCAGCTGGTCGGTGGCTCGTACAAGGAGGAGCGCATTCGCCTCGAGAATCCCGTCGAGGTGGCCCGCTCCTGGGAGCATTTCGGCTTCAGCCGACTGCACGTGGTGGATCTCGACGCGGCCACCGGGCGCGGCTCCAACCGATCCATCGTGCGCTCCATCCTCGAGGAATCTCAGGTGCCCGTGCAGGTCGGCGGCGGCATCCGCTCCGGCGATCTCGTGGAGGAGCTGCTCGACGCGGGCGCGACGCAGGTGATCGTCGGCACGCGAGCGCTGGAGGAGCTGGAGTGGCTGGCCGGCATCGCCGGCAGCCGCCCCGGCGAGATCATCGTGGCGTGCGACGTTCGCGAGCGGCGGGTCACGACGCGAGGCTGGGTTCGCACACTCCCGCTCGACATCCTCGATGCCGTGGACGAGCTGAACGCGCTCCCGCTCGGCGGGTTGCTCGTCACGGCGGTGCACCGTGAAGGCCAGCTCCAGGGGACCGACCTGCCGCTCATGGAAGACGTGGCCGAGGCGTCGCACGTGCCCGTGTATGCGTCGGGTGGCGTGTCGTCGATGCAGGATCTCCGCGCGCTGGAGCATCGCGGCATCGCCGGCGCGGTCATCGGCATGGCGCTCTACACCGGCGTGCTGGATCCCACGGTCGTCGCGGGAGAGTTCCGCGAGTGACGCTCACCTTCATCTGGCCCCTGTCATGACCGTCGTCGTTCGCGAGACCAAGGAGACCACCATCCGCTGCGAGATCGTGCGCGGGACGGGGCGAGGCACCATTGCGACCGGGGTGGCCTTTCTCGATCACATGCTGGTCACCTTCGCCCGGTACAGTGGGCTCGACGTCACCGTCCAGGCGACGGGCGACCTGTCGCATCACCTGATCGAGGACGTCGCGATCTGTGTGGGCGCGGCGATCGCCGCCACGCTGCCCGCGACGGCGGCGCGCTACGGCGACCGCACGATCCCGATGGACGATGCCCTCGTCCACTGTGCGCTCGATCTCGGCGGCCGCGCATACTACCGGGGGCCGATCCCGAGCTCGCTGTACGACCACTGGATGCGCTCGTTCAGCGAGCACGCGCGCGCCACGCTCCACCTGCGCGTGCTGCGCGGGCGCGATCGACACCACGTCGTCGAGGCGGCGTTCAAGGCGCTCGGCCTCGCCGTGCGCGATGCGTTCGTCGAGTCCGGCGCCGTGTTCAGCACCAAGGGCGGGGTCGCGCTGCGCGTGGAGACGGACGGCTGATGCTCACGCGACGGGTCGTCGTCTGCCTGGACGTACAAGGGGGACGTGTCGTGAAGGGCACGCAGTTCGTGAACCTGCGCGACGTGGGTGATCCCGTGGAGCTCGCGACGCGCTACGAGCGCGAGGGCGCCGACGAGATCGTCTTCCTCGATATCTCGGCGAGCGCGGAGGAGCGAGGCACGCTCCTCGACGTGGCCCGCCGGACGGCCGAGCGCCTGTTCGTGCCGCTGACCATCGGCGGCGGCATCCGGTCGGCCGACGACGTGGGGGCCGCGCTTCGCGCAGGCGCCGACAAGGTGAGCATCAACTCGGCGGCGGTCGCCCGGCCGGCGGTGCTCACCGAGGCGGCGGAGCGATTCGGCGCCCAGTGCGTGGTGGCGAGCATCGACGCGAAATGGAATGGCGGCGCTGGTTGGCGGGTGTACGTGAAGGGGGGCCGCGAGGCCACCGCGCTCGACGTCGTCGACTGGGCAGTCGAGTGCGTGCGGCGTGGGGCGGGCGAGATCCTGCTCACCAGCATCGATCGCGACGGCGCGCGCACCGGCTACGACCTCGAGCTCACGCGGGTGGTGGCGCAGGCGGTGCACGTCCCCGTCGTAGCCTCCGGCGGTGCGGGAAGCGCGGCCGACGTCTGCGCCGTGCTCGATCGCGGCGGCGCGGATGCGGCGCTGCTCGCCGGCATCCTGCACGACGGCGTGACCACCGTGGGCGCTGTCAAGCAGGCGATGCGCACCGCCTGCCTTCCGGTGCGCGCCGCGTGACGGGCATGAGCAGTCTCGACACCCGGGTCGCGCCGGCCGCGGAGCTCGCACGGCTCACCGGCGACATCGCGCTGCGGCACTATCGCTCGCGGCTGGTCGTCGAGACGAAGGCCGACGGCTCGCCGGTGACGGTGGCGGATCGGGCCGCCGAGGAGGCAGCACGCGACTGGGTGCGCCGTCTATTTCCCGACGATGGGATCCTGGGGGAGGAGCTTGGCGAAGAACGGCCGGACGCTCGCCGGCGGTGGGTGATCGATCCGATCGATGGAACGAAGGCGTTCGTGCGCGGCGTTCCGCTGTGGGGGTCGCTCGTCGCGCTGTGCGAGGGGGAGACGGTGTTGGCCGGCGCGGCGTATTTTCCCGCCGTCGGTGAGCTGCTCGCCGCGGCGCCGGGCGCGGGGTGCTGGCATAACGGCAGCCGGTGCGCGGTGTCGTCGGTCGACTCGTTGGCCCACGCCACGGTGCTCACCACCGACTCGCGGTTTGGCGAGCGGCCGGCACGGCGCGCGGGATGGGAGCGCCTCGCCGCGGCGGCGTCCGTCGCCCGGACCTGGGGCGACTGCTTCGGCTATCTGCTCGTGGCCACCGGGCGGGCGGAGCTGATGTGCGATGCCATCCTGTCGCCGTGGGACGCGGCGGCCTTCCAACCGATCATTCGCGAGGCCGGCGGCGTGTTCACCGATTGGGACGGACGCGATACCGCCTTCGGTGCCAGCGCCGTCGCGACCAATCGCGCCCTGAGCGCCGCGATGCGCGCGGTGCTCGCCGACCCCTCCGGAGGGTGAGATGCTCGACCTCGACGCGCTGAACTTCGACAAGGGGCAGGGCACCGTCACCGTGATCGCCCAGGATGCGGCGACCGGTGTCGTTCTCATGGTCGCCGCTGCCGATCGCGAGGCGCTCGCCCGCACGCTCGCGACCGGCGAGATGCACTACCGCTCGCGGACGCGTGGGCTGTGGCACAAGGGAGCGACGAGCGGCAACGTGCAGCGCGTGGTCGCGCTCAGCGCCGATTGCGACGGCGACGCCGTGCTCGCCCGCGTGACACCGGCCGGCCCGGCGTGCCACACCGGATCGGTCTCCTGCTTCGGCCCCGGGGCGCTCGCGCCGGATGCGCTGGCCGCGCTCGATGCGACGATCGCCACGCGAAGCGCGATTCCCGTCGGGGAGCGCGAGGCGCCCAGCTACACCCGCCGCCTGCTCGCCGATCGCAACCTGCGGCTCAAGAAGCTGGGCGAGGAGTCGGCCGAGCTGGTCACCGCCTGCGCCGACAATGACGCCGCGCGCGTGCGCGAGGAGGTCGCCGATCTCATGTACCATGCGCTCGTGGCGCTGCGCGCCGCCGGGGGAACGCTGGACGAGGTCCGCCAGGTCCTGGCGACGCGCGCAGCCCGGCCGGCGCGGTAGCGCCGGACCGTCGATCGGTCAGAACCGCGAGAGCAGGGCCCGATCCACCTTCGTCGTGTCGCCCACGAAGGCGAAGCGGAAGTTCGTGAGATAGGTCTTCGCGACCCGCTCGACGTCGGCCGGTGTCACGCGCCGCAGCTCGCTCATGAAGCGGTCGGCTGCCCGATAGTCGCCCTGATAGAGCTCGGCTCGCGCCAGCACGTTCGCCTGGTCGGCGTTCGTCTCGTTCTTCAGGTAGTACTCGGTGATGAACTGCTGCTCCAGTCGCTTGAGCCCGGCCGCTTCCACCTCGTCGCTCTGCAGCGCGGTGAGCTCGGTGCGCATGATGCGCAGCACCGCATTCGGATCCACGGTCGTGACATAGAGGCCACCCACCGCGTGCGACCGCTCGAGGAAGGGGGACTCCACGGCGTAGCTGAGGTTGCGGCGCGAGCGCACTTCGGTGAACAGCCGCCCCGACAGCACGGCGGTCGCGACGCGAAGCGCGGTGTAGTCCGGGCTCGTCGCGGGAGGCCCGGGAACGTATCCCAACAGGTAGTTCGTCGGCAGCATCCGATTGTCGAACGCGACGGCACGAGCGCCATCGGGCAGCGCGGGCGGTGGCGTCCATCGATAGCTACCGCGCGGCAGCGTCCCGATCGTGGCGCGCACCAGCCGTTCGACCTGCGGGCGATCCACGTTGCCGACCACGACGAGCAGCATGCGCGACGTCACGAACTGCTGCGCATGATATTGCCGGAGCTGCGCCACGGTGAGCGCCGAGAGCGACGTCTCGGTGCCGGTCGTCGGGATGGCGTAGGGATGTTGGCCGAACAGCAGGCTGTCGGCGAGCTCGGTGGCGGCGTTGTCCGGATCGGTGCGCCGTTCGCGTACGCCGGTGAGCATCTGCTCGCGTACGATCTCGACGTCGTTCGGTTCCAGTGTCGGTGCCACCACGCGGTCGGCCATCAGCGCCCAGGTGGAGTCGAAGGTGGCGCGGATGGCGTGCAGGCCGATCATGCTCCAGTCGTCGCTCGCCTCGATGCTGATCGTGCTGCCGAGGCGGGCCGTCCGTTGCCGGAGCGCGGAGCCGGGAAAGCGGCGCGTGCCGCGCTCGCTCGCCGCGAGGAGGAGCGCCTCGATCCCCGCGTTCTGCGGCGTGAGCTGCCGTGCGCCGCCGAGGAGATAGAGGTTGGCCACCACGACCTCGTTGGCCGGGTTGCGGCGCAGGATCACCGGGATCCCCGCCACCTCGAACCTGGTCGTCACGGCCGTGTCGGGTGCGACCGCGCCGCGGGGCGCGGCGATGGCGGACGCCGGGGCCAGCGAGCCGACAGTCGTCGCGCCCAGGCCGAGCACTCCCGCCGCGACCACGATGGGGCGCATCATGGCGTGCCTCCCGTCGTGAGCTCGGACTCCGTGAGCTTGAGCGCGCGACGCGCGTCGGGGGAGAGCAGCACGCCGGTCACCCGTGGCTTGCCCAGGATGTAGCGCGACGCGTAGCGCCGCAGGTCGTCGGGAGTCTGCCTGGCCATCGCGTCGTTGTACCCGTAGAAGTATTCCATCCCCGTCACCGCCCACCAGAACCCGAGCTGGTGCGCGAAGCCCGACGCGCGCTCCAGACTCTCCATCGTGCCCACGATGCGCTGACGCTTCACGCCATCCACCGCGTCGGCCGTGATGTAGCCGGGCTTCACCACCTCGAGCAGCTCGCGGTCCAGCGCGGCAATGGCCTCGCGCAGCTTGCCGGGCGCCACCGCACCGCCGATGGTGATCGGTCCCACCTGATTGAGCGTGTAGTAGTTCACCTGCATCGTCTGCCACAGGCCGCTGTCCACGAGCCGACGCTGGAAGCGCGAGCCCGGCTGGTTCAGCACGTCGGAGAAGACGTCGGCGGCGTACGTGGCCGGGACGTCGGCGTGCGCGCCCGGGCCCTGCCACTGCAGCAGCACGAGCACCGCATTGACCGGCTGCTCCACGATCACCGCCTTGTTGCCCGTGAGTGGAGGAACGGGCGGGATCGGATCGGTCGTGAACGGGTCGGCGGCACGCGGCCAATCACCCAGCAGCCGCCGCGCCGCGGCGAAGATGGAGTCGGCCGTGACGTCACCGGTCACGATGAGCGCGGTGTTGTTGGGCACGTAGTACTTGCGCTGGATGGTCCGCATCTGCTCGGGCGTCGTCTTCAGGATCACCGCCCGTTCGCCCAGCGGATTCTTTCGGCTCCACGCGCTTCCCCAGAGCGCGCGCCCCATCGCCGTGTTGAGCGCGTAGAACGGATCCGACTCGTTCCGGTCGTACTCGCCGATCACCACCGCCCGCTCGCGCTCCAGCTCGTCGGACCGGAACAGCGGGTTGCGCAGCGCCGACGCCAGGAAGGCCATCGCCGGCATCGTGCTGTCCGACGGCACCGTGAGGTAGTAGTTCACCTGCTCTTCCCGCGTCGTACCGTTGAACACGGCGCCCAGCTCCGACGCGCGCGCGACGAACTGCTCCGGTTGCGGATACGTGGCGTTCGCCTTGAAGAACATGTGCTCGTAGAGGTGCGAGAGTCCCTCGTACGTCGGCGACTGGGTGAACGAGCCGTTCCGCGCGTCCACCTCCAGCGTCGCGATCGGCACGCCGTGATTCTCGACGACGATGACCTCGAGCCCGTTGGGCAGCGTGTCGCGGCGGATGCGGCGCTCCAGCTCCGCTCGCTGCGCCCCGAGCGGAAGGACGAGCCCCGTCAACAGCACGGCGGCACCAGCCATGGTGCGGAGCATCGGTCGGCGTGAGCGACGCGGTAGCGATTGCACGGCTCTCATGATTTCTTTCCCTGACCCATGGCTAAGATTCCCTCCCCATCCACCGCTCCATCGATCGATCGGGCGGCCCTCGAGCGCGTCGCCGCGGAGCTGCACGGCCCCAAGCTGCGGCGACATGTGCCCCTCGAGCCCTACACGACGTTCAAGATCGGCGGACCCGCCGATCTCCTGTACGAGGCCGATACCGCCGACGCGCTGGCGAATGCCATCCTAACCGCACGGCACGCCGGGGTTCCCTACTTCGTGCTCGGCCTCGGCGCCAACGTGCTCATCTCCGACAAGGGCGTGCGCGGTCTGGTGATCCGTAATGTGGCGACACACACGGTCTTTCACGATGACGGGCGCCTCTGGGTCGAGAGTGGGGCGGTGATGTCGCAGCTCATCCCGGAGGCCGTGCGCCGGGGGTGGTCCGGGCTCGAGCACTACGTCGGCATCCCGAGCACCGTCGGCGGCGCCATCTGGCAGAACCTGCACTTCCTGTCGCCGGCTCCCGAGCGCGAGCGCACCATGTTCATCGCCGAGGTGTTCGAGTCGGCGGAGATCCTCTCCGAGGAGAACGAGCGGAAGACGGTCGACAGGGACTACGTGCAGTTCGGATACGACGACACCGTCTTCCACCATCGCAAGGACATCGCCCTCGCGGCGACCTTCAGGCTCGAGAAGAAGGATCCCGCGATCATGCACCGGATCATGCAGGAGAACCTGAGCTGGCGCGGCAGCCGCCATCCCTGGCTCGACTGGCATCCGAGTGCCGGCTCGATCTTCAAGAAGATCGAGGGGGTGGGCGCGGGCCGGCTCGTCGACGCCTGCGGGCTCAAGGGCTATCGCATCGGCGATGCCCAGATCTCCCACATCCACGCCAACATCATGGTCAATCTCGGCGAGGCCACCAGTGCCGACGTGATCGCGCTCGTGAAGCATGCGCAGAAGGCGGTGAAGGAGAGCTCCGGGTACGACCTGGAGCCGGAGATCAATTTCGTCGGGGAATTCTGACGGACGATGAACGGTGAACGGTGAACGGTGAACGGTGAACCGTTACTACCGCCGTTACGGATCACGGTTCACGGTTCACGAGGGTTTCCGGTCGTCCGGCGGGACGAAGTTGGACAGGAAGAGCCGCTCCTGCGGCGTGAGGCTCCCGATCCCCGACGCGCTGATCTTGTCGAGGATCCGGTCGACCTCCTCCTTGTTCACCGCGTGGATGCTCGCCCGGTTGACGTTGCGCCAGTTGCCGAGCATCGCGTCCTTCGCCGGCCCGGGCGCCGTCGCCACCTGGCGGAACTTCCGCGCCCCCGCGAGCCGCTCCAGATACAGCAGGTACAGCATCCCGCCGACGTAGCCGCCCAGGTGGGCGAAGTCCGCGACGCCGGATGGCGAGCCGCGCAGTCCGCTCCAGAGTGAATACGCGGTGTAGATGATGACCAGCCAGCGCGCCTGGATGGGAAAGATCCCCCAGAAGTAGATGAGGTCGCGCGGCCAGAAGCGCGCGAACGCCATCATCACGCCGAACAGCGCCCCTGACGCGCCGACGATCGGGTAGTCCCGCGCGAACACGAACGACAGCAGCGCGCCCCCGATGCCGCTGATGACGTACAGCGACAGGAACCGCGCCGAGCCGAGGCGCTGTTCCACCCGCGGCCCGAAGAAGTAGAGCGCGAGCATGTTGAAGAAGATGTGCGCGAACCCGCTCGTCGAGTGGACGAACATGTACGTGATCATCGTCCACGGCTGCTCCAGCGCGTATCGGGGGACGAACGCGAGATACGCGGTCGCCCCCGGAACGGTCAGCTGCACGAAGAACACGATGATGTTGGCGATGATCAGCCGCTGCACCCACGGGGTCACGGTCGTTCCTCCCTCGAGATTGCGTCAGGACACGGTCGAGCGTTCGAGCGCTTCGAGCGCCGCCGTATCCTGCTCCCACGTCGCGAGCGCCTGGTCGAGCTGCGCCCGCAGCGCATCGAGCCGGGCACCCAGCTTGTGCGCTTCGTCTACCCCACCAGCCCGTGTATAGAGCCCTGGGTCGTCGAGCGTGGCGGTGACGGTCGAGATCTCGCCATCGATCTCGGAGACCTTCCGTTCCGCCTCGGCGGCCCGCTCGCGTGCCTGCCGCAACGACTTCCGCGCGCTGTCGGCGCCCATCGCTGCACGCTCCTGCTTCGACGCGGTGCGCTTCTTCTCGTCCACCCGGCGAAGCGCGACCTCCTCGGCGGCGCGCACGGCGGCGGCGTGCGCCCGCTCCTCGCTCGCCACCTCCCATTCCGCGAAGGTGCCGTCGAAGGCGGTGATGTGGCGGTCGTGCAGCACCCAGACCCGGTTCGCCAGCGCGCGCAGCATCGCGCGGTCATGGCTCACGAGGATGACCGTGCCGTCGTAGGTCTCGATCGCGTCCTCGAGCACCTCGATCGTCTCGACGTCCAGGTGGTTCGTCGGCTCGTCGAGGACGAGCAGGTTGGCGCGCGTCAGCATGAGCATGGCGAGCGCGACCCGCGCCCGCTCGCCGCCGGACAGCGTCTCGGCGCGACGCTGGACCTCGTCGCCCGAGAAGCCGAAGCGGCCAAGGTGGCCCTGGATCAATCGCCGCTCCCATTGGGGCCGGAGATCGTTGATCGCCTCGTAGAGCGTCTTGTCGAGCGGGACCTGGCCGAGCTGCTGATCGTAGTACGCCACGCGAATGGAGTTGCCGACGCGCAGGACGCCGTCGTCGGCCGGCCGTTCGCCCACCAGCGTCTTGAGCAGGGTCGACTTGCCCGCGCCATTCGGACCGATGATGCCCAACCGGTCGCCGCGCATGATGCGGCCGTCGAACCGCTCGATGAGGACGCGGTCCTCCACGGCGATCCGCAGCTTCTCGGCCACCGCCACCTGATCGCCGCCGCGCTCGGCGACGTCGAGGCGCAGCGCCATCGTGCCGTCCTCACCGATCGGCGCACTGAGGCGCGGCATGCGCGCGAGCAGCTTCCGCCGGCCCTTGGCCTGCTTGGTGTTCACGCCGGCGAGGTTGCGCGCGATGTAGTCTACCTGCGCCGCGATCACCTTCTGCTGCTTGTCGAAGGCCCGCTGCTGCGCGAGGCGGCGCTCCTGCCGCTGCGCGACGAACGCCTCGTAGCTGCCCACGTACGGCGTCGCCGAGTCGCCCTCGAAGTGCAGCACGTGGTCCACTACCGCAGCGAGGAAGGCGCGATCGTGGCTCACCAGGATGACCGTGCGGTCCGTCTCCCGGAGATACTGCTCGAGCCACGCCGTCGTCTCGAGATCCAGATGGTTCGTCGGCTCGTCGAGCAGGAGGATGTCGGAGGGGGCGACGAGCTGGCGCGCCAGGCCGACTCGACCGCGTTCGCCGCCGCTCAGCGTTTCCAGCCGCTGTGTGCGCGCCTTCGTCGCATCGAAGCCGAGTCCCTGCAGCACGGCATCCACGCGCGGGGCGATGGTGTAGCCGCCCTCGCGCTCGAACCGCTCGAGATCACGTCCGTACCGCGTCAGCGCTGCCTCGTCGTGCGTGGTCGCCAACCCCTCCGCCTGGTCCGCGAGGGACTGTTCCAGCGCGAGCAGCTCGGCGAAGGGGCCGGCCGCTGCCTCCCACACCGTGGCGGCGGAGCCGTAGTCCCGATGCTGCCCCAGCAGGGAGACGATGAGCCCGGACTGGCGGGCCACCTGGCCCCTGGACGGCGCGAGATCGCCCGTCAGGAGCTTGAACAGGGTCGTCTTGCCGGTGCCGTTGCGTCCTACAACCCCCCACCGCTCGCCCGCGGCGACGGTGAAGGTGATGTCGCTGAACAGCGTGGTCGCGCCGAACTCGACGGCGGCTCCGCTCACTGCGATCTGCGTCATGTCCGCGCTCCGATGAGGATGGTACGCCTCACGTCGCGAGCCAGCTCTTCCACGTGGCCTCCGCCGCACCGATCGTCAGGGCATTCCCGTGACGGACCAGCGGCATCTTGAGCAGCAGGGGCTCGGTCACCAGGATCTCGAGCCATCGGTCGTCGCCGTAGCGGGCCGTGCGAAGGCCGAGCTCCGCGTAGCGCCGTGAGCTCTCGTCCACGAGGGCCTGCACGCCGAATTTCTGGGCGAAGCGCGTGAGCTCGCCGCGCGAGGCGGCCCGCTCCTGAAGGTCCACGAAATGGGTGCGCGTTCGACGCTCGGCGAAGAAGCGCAGCGCCTTCCGCGTCTCCGCGCTCTTCTTCACGCCGAAGATCTGAACGTCCATGCCTGCGAGGTTGGTATACTAGAAAGGCGCGGACGAACCGCGCCCTCGATACTTTCGTCTGTCGTGAGCCGCACCAGCAAGGATACCTATACCCCCGCGTGGTGGGTACCGGGCGCGCATCTCCAGACTCTCTGGGGAAAGCTCGTGCGCCGTCCGCCCCGCGTGCCGACGCGCGTCGAACGGTGGCACACGCCGGATGGTGACGAGCTGGAGCTCCGCCGGCTCGACGCATCGCCGGGACGCGACCGCGCGACGCCGCGGCTGTTGATCCTGCACGGGCTGGAAGGCACGATCCGCTCGCACTACGTGCTCGGTCTGCTCGATCAGGCCCGGCGTCGCGGTTGGGCCGCCGACGTCCTGATCTTCCGCGGCTGCAACGGGCGACTGCCGCGCGCCCGCCGCTTCTATCATTCGGGCGAGACGACCGACGTCGATCTCGTGGTGCGCCGCTTGGTGCATGAGCACCCGGGCCAGCCCATCGTCGCGGTCGGCGTCTCGCTCGGCGGCAACGTCCTACTCAAGTGGCTCGGTGAGCGGGGCGACGACTTGCCGACCGAGCTCCGCGCGGCGGCTGCCGTGTCGGTGCCATACGATCTCGAGCGTGGCTCTCGGCAGATCGAGCGCGGCTTCTCGCGGATCTACACCGCACACTTTCTGCGCACCCTCCGCCAGAAGGCCCTGGCCAAGCTGGCCGAGGAGCCGGAGCTGTTTGAAGAGGCTCCGCTGCGCGCGGCGCGCACCTTGACCGATTTCGACGATGCGGTGACGGCGCCGGTTCACGGCTTCGCGAGCGCGCACGATTACTACACGCGGTCCAGCGCGCGGCATTTTCTGGGCGGCATCCGCCGCCCGACGCTGCTTCTCAGTGCGTACGATGACCCGTTTTTGCCGCGAGAAGTCCTGGATGATGTTGCTGTAGTGGCTGCACGCAACTGGTATCTGACCGTCGAGTTCCATTCCCGGGGTGGACACGTCGGCTTCGTGTCCGGACGGGTTCCCTGGAGGGCCGTCTACTATGCCGAAGCACGGGTCATTGACTACTTGGAGGGCGAGCTCGATGCGCGCCGAGCACACTCAGCTGTTTCATGAGGTGCAGCATGCACGCCGTGGAGCGGACGCAGCATTTGGTTGAGAACGAAAGGTTGCGGGCTGAACTGTGACTGCGGCTCACCATGACTGCGATCCGTACACTATGAAGACATTTTCATCGCTTTATCGCGACAGTTCAGGAGGCTCATAGCTCGGCACAATCCGATTCAGTTTGTTCTGTACAACTCCATCGTCATCGTCCGCCGCACGCCTTCTCTCGAGGAGCCCATCTCATGATATCGCCCCTGTGTTGCCGTGCCCGATTGCTCGCCGCCTCCGTGCTGGCCTCGGTGGGCGCCGCCTGCGCTCGACACGCGCCCGAACAGGACGTGCACGCCGAGCACGCCGCCATGACTCCTTCCAGCATGACGGCGGCCCCCGTGGCGAGCGATGCGTCGCTCCCCGCCGGCGCGCTCGATGTGGCGTCGCGGCTCGCCCGCTCCCCGCGCCACGGCGAGTGGGCGATGATCCGCACCGGGCCCGCGGACAGCGTGAAGGCGTGGGTCGTCTACCCGGAGCGCGCCACCAAGGCGCCGGTCGTCGTGGTGATCCATGAGATCTTCGGCCTGTCGACCTGGGTGCGCGGCGTGGCCGACCAGCTCGCCGCCGACGGCTACATCGCCATTGCCCCGGACCTGCTCACCGGGAAGGCCACCCCCGCGGTGGGGAGCGATACGCTCACCCAGCAGGTCGCGACCGCGGCGATTCGCACGCTCGCCTCGACCGACGTCCAGCGTCAGCTCGCGGCGGTAGGCCAGTACGGCATGTCGCTCCCGGCTGCCGAGAAGCGTTACGGCACGGTCGGCTTCTGCTGGGGCGGGAGCACTTCCTTCATGCACGCCGTCATGAGCCCCGCCGGGCTTGGCGCCGCGGTGGTGTACTACGGCACCTCGCCGGCCGACAGCCTGCTGCCACGCGTCACGGTGCCGGTACTGGGACTGTACGGTGGTGAAGACGCGCGGGTCGATGCGACGGTGCCCCCTGCCGAACTGGCGATGCGCAATCTCGGCAAGACCTTCGAGCCGCATACCTTCGCCGGCGCCGGCCACGGTTTCCTCCGGCAGCAGGACGGGCAGAACGGCGCGAACCTCGCCGCGGCTCGCCAGGCGTGGCCGCTCACGATCGGCTTCTTCCGCACGCATCTCGGGCGCTGATGTCCGCCGTCTACCTCATCGCCTTCATCGCCGGGCTGCTGCTCGCCGTCCGCATCATGTTCTTCGGTGCGGAACGGCGGCGCATCCGGTCGATCGACGGATTGCCGCTCCGTCGTTCGGAGCCCGCCATCTCGGCGTTCCTCGTCATGTTCGGTGTGGCGGGCTACCTCCTCACCCGACCCGGGCGGCTCCCCCCCGCGGCAGGCGTCGGTGCGGCCGTGGTGCTCGGCGCGCTCTGGGCCACCCTCGTCACCCGGGTCGCGATCGCGACCGCACGCGTGCAGCCCGAGCACGATCCCGATGATCCGCGCTTCGTGCTGCAGGGACACGTCGCCGTGGTGACCGTCGACATTCCCCCGGACGGCGCAGGCACGATCATCCTCGGCGACGCCGACGGGCGCCGATCCCTCGCCGCGCGCGCCATCGATGGTCAGGCGATCGGGGCAGGGCTGGAGGTCTGTATCGAGCGCGTGGAGGAGGGGATCGCGTTCGTCGAGCCCTGGGCGATGGTGGAAGCTCGACTCTGACATGCGCGGGCCGTGCGGCTGGCACGGCCTACGCGTGTGGCGTCTGGGCAGCCGCCGGGGTCCTCTGTCCGAGTGCGGCTCCGGAGGAGCAGATGTCGGACGTCGTGATCTTCGTGGCGGTCTTCGTGGGGTTCTTCATTCTCCGCGCCGTCGCCGCGACCGTGTTCTTCTTGTACCTGTTGCCGGCCGGCGATCATTGCCCGAACTGCGACGCGGTGACGCTGCGCATCGAGTCGCCGATGATGAATCGGCTGCTGCCGATGTTCCGCACGAGCTGGTGCTACGAGTGCAACTGGCACGGGTTGCTGCGCCGAGGGCCGCTCACGCCGGCGGCCCCCAGCGAAGTCCTCACGAAGCTCCCGTAGCGGGCCGCTTCCCCGCGCCGCGCACCACGACGTCGAGCCAGTCCGGCCAGCTGCCGCTCAGCTCGAAGAAGTCGTCGTAATACACCAGGCCCGCGCCCTCGAGATCGTCCACCAGCGTGCCCAGCGCGTCCACGTCGTAGATCGGTCCGAGCGCCACGAGTTCCCCGTCCACCTGGAACTCGGCATCGGTGAGACCGAGTCGCTCGTCGAGGGCCGCGCGCGTCAGGCCGGCACGCTCGTACGCCGGCCGACGGATGAATAGCGTGGGGACGCCCTGGGTCACGGGTAGCATGGGATCTCCGGTGCGCGGTTAGGGGCGCGGACGCTCGAGCACGGGGCCGTTGATCAGACGATCCATCAGGACCGCCGCGCGCTCGCCGGCCATGATGAGAGAGTTGAGGTTGACCGACTCGTCCGGCGAGTGCGACCCTCGGCCGGACACGCCGAGACCGTCCATTCCCGTGAGATACGGAGCGACGAAGGAGACATCGCCGGCGCCGCGGCTCTCCGGCGGGTCGCCCTCGACCGGCCCATAACCCAGCGCGCGACTCACGGCGTCGAACCTGGCCAGCAGCTCGGCGCCCGCCGTCGTCGGGGGCATGGCGGGATAGCTGTCCCGAAAGGTGATCTCCGCCTCGGTGCCGGGCAGGTGCTGCGCCACGATCGCGCGCATCCGCGCGCGGGTCGAGTCCTTCTGCGATTCGCGGAGGAAGCGCAGGTCGCCCTGCACCACCGCCGTCGGGGAGATGATGTTCGTCTTGCCGGCCGCGACGAGCGCGGTGCCAGACGAATCGCGTTGAACCGTCGTCCCACCGGCCACCACGCCGGGGTTGAACGTGAGCGTCGGATCGCCGGCGAGCTCGCGCCGGAAGGTGTCCAGGATGCGGGCCATCTCGTACACCGCGCCGTACCCGTTCGTGAAGACGCCGGCCGAATGCGCCTGGCGGCCGGTGACGTTGAGCGTCCATCCGCTGGAGCCGCGGCGCGAGATGGAGGCGCGCGCGGCACGCCCGCCCTCGAACGCGAGCGCGATGTCGCTCCGCCTGGCGGCGTCGATGAGATCCTTGCGCGCCAGCTCGAGCGGGCTGCCCGCGGACTCCTCGTCCCCCGTCATCACGACGATGATCTGCGAGCCCTCGAGCGCACCGGTGGCGTTGAGCGCGCGCAGCGCGGCGATCATCGCCACGTCACCACCCTTCATGTCCGAGGTGCCGGCGCCGCGCGCGATGGTATCCTCGCGCACGAAGCGTTGTCCCTCGCCCTCGAACACCGTGTCCAGATGGCCGATCAGGAGCAGGCGCGCTCCCTTGGTGCCGCGCCGTTCGGCCACGAGGTGGCCGGCGCGACGCATCGACGCCGGCATCTCCGCCCAGCGCACAGTGAAGCCGAGGGCGGTGAGCTCCTGGGTGAACAGATCTCCCACCCGGCGCACTCCGGCGGTGTTCTGGGAGCCACTGGAGATGTTCACCGCCTTCTCCAACAGCGTGACGTCGTCGTGATGGTGCGCGCGCACGTAGTCGCGAATGGCCCCCTCCCGGGCCGACAACGAGGCGGGAGCCGGTGCGGCGTCCGGCGTCGTGGCGGGAAGGGGCACCGGGCCGGCGGGTGCGCCGATGCGCTGACAGGCGGACAGGAGCAGGACGGTCGCGCCAAGGGCGCCGGAAAGGAGTCGCATCGGGTTGGATGGAGGGAAGACGTCGAGCCAAGTTATGCGCCCACCGCAACATGCTCCACCCACACGCCCGCGCGGGGGCTAGCCGGCGCTATCTTTCGAGCATGTCGCAGCTCCCGGCATTCGAGTCCGAGTTCGACGTGCTCGTCATCGGTGCGGGACACGCCGGTACCGAGGCGGCCGTGGCCGCCGCGCGCCGAGGGGCGCGGACGGCGCTGGTCACGAGTGCGCTCGAGACGATCGGGCAGATGTCGTGCAATCCCGCCATCGGCGGGGTGGCCAAGGGGACGGTCGTGCGCGAAGTGGACGCCCTGGGTGGGATCATGGGGCGCGCGACCGATCTGGCGACGCTGCAGTTCCGGATGCTCAACCGGAGCAAGGGCCCCGCGGTATGGGCGCCACGGGCGCAGTGCGACCGTGGTCTCTATCGGCGAGCCGTGCGTGCACTGGTCGAGGCACACTGCGGCATCGAGACCGTGCAGGGGACGGTCGCTCGGCTGCTCTTCGCCGGCGATCGGCTCGCGGGGGTCGAGACGTTGGAGGGCCGCCGCTTCGGGGCGCGGGGCGTCGTGGTGACCACCGGCACCTTCCTGCGTGGTCGCATTCACATCGGCACGACGACGTCGCTCGCCGGCGGCCGCGCCGGCGAATCGTCAGCGACCCACCTGGCCGAGCAGCTGGAGGCGGCGGGCCTCGAGGTGGCGCGCTTCAAGACGGGCACGCCGCCGCGCATCGACGGCCGCTCGGTCGCTTGGGATCGACTCGCCAGACAGGAGAGCGAGATCGAGGATTTCGATTTTTCCTGGTCCCATTTCTGGCCCGAGGCGCGACGACAGGGCAGCGCGACGCGGCACCCGGTGCAGCTTCCCTGCTGGATCACCTTCCTCGGCGCGGCGGGCAAGGAGATCATCGCCCGGCACATCGGCGAGTCGGCGATGTACGGCGGGGCGATCACGTCGCGCGGCCCGCGATACTGCCCCTCGGTCGAGGACAAGATCGTCAAGTTTCCAGACGCGGAACGCCATCAGATCTTTCTCGAGCCCGAGGGGCACGACACGCACGAGCTGTACGTCAACGGCCTGTCCACCTCGCTGCCCGCTCCGGTGCAGCTTGCGCTGCTGCATTCGATCCCCGGCCTCGAGACGGCGCGGATGACGCGGGCGGGCTACGCCATCGAGTACGACTACTATCCACCCACGCAGCTCGATCAGACGCTGCAGGTGCGCTCGCTGCCGGGGCTCTTCTTCGCTGGCCAGATCAACGGCACGACGGGCTATGAAGAGGCGGCGGGGCAGGGGTTGATCGCCGGCGCCAATGCGGCCGCGCTGGCGCTCGATGCGGCACCGCTCGTGCTCGGGCGCGAAAGCTCGTACATCGGCGTGCTGGTCGACGATCTCGTGACGCGCGGCGTCGACGAGCCCTATCGGCTCTTCACGTCCCGCTCCGAGTTCCGCCTTTCCATCCGGCAGGACAACGCGCTACGCCGGCTCGCGCCGCGCGGGCTCGCGCTCGGGCTCTACGATGCCGCCGAGCGCGCGATGGTCGACGATCGACTTTCGGCGGAAGACGAGGCGCGGTCGCTGGCCGAGGCGACCTCGATCACCCCCGAGGATGCGGCGGGGGTGCTGGCCGCGGCGGGCAGTGCGCCATTGGTGCACGCCGTGCGTGTCGCGGAGCTGGCACGCCGACAGTCCGTGGCGCTCGTGGATCTGTTTCGTGCGGCAGCGGTGGGGGAGCATCTGCCCGCGGACGCGGTGGTGAGCACGGAGCTCGAGCTCAAGTATGCCGGCTATTTCGAGCGTGAGCGTGTGCAGGCCGATCGACTGCGACGCATGGGTGATTTCCCGCTCGACGCATCGCTGCCGTACGACGAGATGCTTTCACTCTCGTTCGAGGCCCGCCAGAAGTTGCAGGCGCGGCGACCGCGGACGTTGGCTCAGGCGTCGAGCATGCCGGGTGTGAGCCGGACCGATCTGCAGAACCTGGTGATCGAGATCGAGCGGCGACGGCGGCGTGTGGGGGCGGCGGGGCCGGCCGACTGACCACCGCGCGCGGTGGTGACGGCATGCCGAGCGTCACCGCGCCGCGTATCGCGATGTGCAGCGTTCCGCCGACGTGACGTCTCCGGCTCGGATCGAGTTGGGTGTGAAAAGCGTCGCGTCGGGTCGTCCGTCGCGCCGGGCTGTATTAGTAGCGATCTGCTCATTAATCTGATCGGCACCGCTCACTCTTATCGAAGGTGAAGATGCGAACCCACAATCGTCGACTCCTTGCCCTGCTCGTCGGTAGCACGGCGTGCGTCGTTGCTGCGCCGGGCGCTGCCGGCGCGCAGGCGCAGTCCACCCAGGCCGTGGTCGTTCCCGCGGTTCCGGCGCTCGTGACCTCCGGCCAGGGCGAAGCCAAGGTCGCTCCGGATCGTGCCTCGTTGCTCGTCAACGTGCAGACGCGTGGCGCCACCGCGGCCGCGGGCGCGGCGGAGAACGCCCAGAAGACGCGGGCCGTGTTGGACGCCCTCGGGAAGCTCGGCCTCCCGCGCGAACAGTTGGGGACCGAGGGATACTCGGTGACTCCCGAGCTGCGATACGACAAGGACGGTGGCTCGCCCAGAGTGACCGGCTATGTCGTCACCAATACGGTGCGGGCCGAGACGCATCGGGTGGAGCAGGCCGGGGCGATGATCGACGCGGCGCTCGGCGCTGGGGCGAACATGATCAACAGCTTGTCGTTCTACGCGGCGTCCATCGACGCGCCGCGTCGAGAGGCGATCGGCGCCGCGGTGGCCAGCGCACGGGCGGATGCGGAAGCGATGGCGCGGGCGGCCGGCGGAACCCTCGGCTCGCTGCTCGAGATGTCGACCCAGGGGCCGACGATTCCCCCACGGCCGATGTACGGCATGGCCATGGGGCGAGGGCAGATCGCTCAGGCAGAGCCGACGCCGGTCAATCCGGGGTTGCAGACGGTGACGGTCTTCGTGACGGCGCGCTGGCAGTTCGTTCCCGGGCGCTAGCACTCGAACAAATTGTCGTTGGTTTATGTCGTATTGCGCGCAAGAGCCCGCCATGTGGCGGGCTCTTGTATTTATAATGTGCCACGTGCCTCATTTCGATGGCGGAATGTGCCACGTGCCTCTGGTCGGGTCGTGAACACGCCGTATCTTCTCGTCGGGGCAGCAGCGCTGCCACCAGGATCGCCCCCATCGACCGAAGGCACCGTGGCCCGCGTCATCGCGATTGCAAACCAGAAGGGTGGTGTCGGCAAGACGACCACCGCCGTGAACCTCGCCGCGAGCCTCGCCGTGGCCGAGCGTCGGACACTCCTCATCGACGGCGATCCGCAGGGGAACGCGACGAGCGGGGTCGGCGTCGAGCGCGGCAGCTTCGACCGCACGACCTACGACGTGCTGCTGGGCGAGACCGACATCCGTGAGACGAGGATCCGGGAGGTCCAGTTCAGGCACCTGGACGTGCTCCCGGCGACCCCGGACCTGGCGGGCGCCGAGGTGGAGCTCGTGGCGGCGCCGGAGCGGGAGCATCGGATGCGGCGCGCGATCAATCTCGTCCGGGACGACTACGACTTCGTCCTCATCGATTGCCCGCCCTCGCTCGGGTTGATCACCCTCAACATGCTCGCGGCAGCCGATGCGCTCCTGATCCCGCTCCAGTGCGAGTACTACGCGCTCGAGGGACTGAGCCAGCTTCTCAACACGGTGCACCTCATCCAGCACGGGGTGAATCGAACGCTCGGCATCGCCGGTGTGCTGTTGACGATGTACGACGCGCGGCTCAACCTCTCCCGACAGGTGGCGGCAGACGCCCGCGAATACTTCGGCGCCCAGGTGTTCGACACCGTCGTCCCGCGCAACGTCCGCCTGGCGGAGGCGCCAAGCTTCGGGAAGCCGATCGTGCTCTATGACGTCCAGAGCATCGGGGCCCAGGCGTACATGGCGATCGCCGACGAGCTGATCGCCCGGGAACGGGCCGCAGCCGCAGCCGATCGCTCCGTCGCGTCGCGCCCCGCCGATGCGCCCGCCGGTGTCCGGCAGGAGGCGTCCGCATGAGCGCCGACGCCCCACGCCGGCTAGGCCGGGGACTCGAGGCATTGATCTCGACCGCCAGACAGCAGCGCGAACCGGCGGCCCCCTCGATCGCCGACGCTCCCACCCGCGAGGACTCCGACCTCCGACGCGTCCGGATCGCCGACATCGCCCCGAACCGATTCCAGCCCCGGCGCACCTTCACCGAGCCGGAGCTGGTCGAGCTCGAGGCGTCGATCAAGGCGAACGGCTTGCTGCAGCCGATCACGGTACGCCGCCAGCCCGGCGCAGGATGGGAGCTCGTGGCCGGCGAGCGCCGGTTGCGCGCGGCCACCCGTCTGGGGTGGACCGAGATCCCGGCGGTGGTCCGCGACTTCGACGACCGCGCCATGCTCACCCTGGCCCTCGTCGAGAACCTGCAGCGAGCCGACCTCAATCCGCTCGAGGAGGCGGAAGGCTATCAACGGCTGATCGAGGAGTTCGGCCTGACGCAGCAGCAAGTCGCCGATGCCGTGGGGAAGGACCGGACGTCGATCACAAATCTGCTCCGCGTGCTCACCCTGCCGACCGCGATTCGAGCGATGGTGGAGCGAGGGCATCTCACCGCCGGCCACGCCCGCGCACTCCTTCCGGTCAAGGACGAGCGCCAGCAGCTGGCCCTGGCCAACGAGATCGTCGCCCGGCAGCTCTCCGTCCGCGAGGCGGAAGCCCGGGCCCGGGCGCACGCGAACGACGACGGGGGCCGGTCAAAAGCCGGGACGCCGACGCCATCCCGCGCTCTTCCGGGAGCGCTGCCCCGCGTCGCGGCGAGCAGCGATCCCGCCGTCCGGCGAATCGAGGAGCAGCTCCGCAAGCACCTGCAGACCGACGTTCACGTCCAGCCGCTCGGGAGTGACCGCGGCGTCGTGCGCATCTCCTATTACGGCGCCGACGATCTGGAGCGGGTGCTCGACCTGATGGTGGGGCCGCGAGCGAACGACTTCGACTGAGCGGCGCAGAGCATTGTGTGTATGTTCTAGAACGCTAGCCCAAAGGCGCGGCGGCTCGAGGCATTCGTCTGCGTCGCCGGTGTCCACAGCGTTGTCCACAGTATGGCAAGTCGTTGTCGAGTAATCTCTTACTGATTAGTCCATGTCCCAGCCCCGCCGCTTTTCCACAATCCTCCACACCCTCGCGCTGAGCGCCCTGGTCGCCCTGGGGTGCGCCGGTGGCGAAGCGCGCCACGACTCGACCACCACCACGCCGACCGGAACAGCTCGCTTTCACGTCGCCCTCCTCACCCCTGGACCGATCAGCGACCAATCCTGGAACGGCGGCGCCTACCAGGGCCTCCTTCGGATCCGCGACAGCCTCGGCGCCACCGTGAGCCACATCCAGACCAAGACGCCCGCGGAGTTCGAGGAACAGTTCCGCCAGTACGGCGCTCAGGGCTACGACCTGGTGTTCGGCCACGGCTTCGAGTTCCAGGACGCCGCGAAGCGCGTCGGCCCCGACTTCCCGAAGACCATCTACATCACGACCTCCGGGTCGACCAGCGGCGCGAACGTCGCCGGCATCGAGTTCAACTTCGCCGACCCCTCCTATCTCGCCGGCATGCTCGCCGGCAGCATGACCCGGACGAACGTGCTCGGCGTCATCGGCGGCACGGAGCTTCCGCCCGTGAAGGAGAGCTTCACCGCATTCGCCAAGGGCGCCAAGGCCGTCAACCCCAGGGTCACCGTGCTGACGTCGTACGTCGGCAACTGGGACGACGTGAGCGCGGGCAAGGAGCAGGCGCTCGCCCAGATCGGCCGCAACGCCGACATCATCTTCCAGAATGCCGACGCCGCCGGCCTCGGGGTCTTCCAGGCAGCGCGCGAGACGAAGAAGGCGCTGGTCATCGGCTCCAACTCCAATCAGAACGCCGTCGCCCCCGAGGTCACCATCGGCAGCGTCGTGATCGACCTGCCGCACGCGTTCCTCACCGTGGCCCGCGAGGTGAAGGACAAGCGCTTCCGGCCGCGCGTCATCCGCCTCGGCGCGGAGAGCGACGTCGTCACGCTCGTGCTGAACCCGGCGCTCCAGTCGCGCATCCCGCCGGCCATGCTGCACACCGTGGATTCGGCGCGCGCCGCGGCGCATGTCCCCGCGAGCACCACCCCGGCGCGGTAGCGTTCGTGCCCCAGCCGTCCGTACCGCTCGAGCGCATCGCCGAACATCTCGACGCGGTGCTGCGAACCGCCGAGGTGCCGGACTACCCTGGCGCGATGAACGGCATCCAGGTCGAGCACTTAGGGCCCGTCACCCGGTGCGCCGTGGCCGTCGATGCCTCGATGCGCACGATCGAGGGCGCCGTCGCCGCCGGCGCCAATCTGCTGCTCGTGCATCACGGCTTGTTCTGGAGTGGCGTGCAGCCCCTGCGTGGCCGCTTCTATGAGCGCGTGCGCCGTCTGGTGCAGCACGACCTCGCCGTCTACTCGTCGCATCTGCCTCTCGATCTGCATCCGACGCTGGGCAACAATGCCCTCTTCGCGCGTGCCCTCGGGCTGGAGCCCACCGCGCCCTTTGCCCGCTTCCAGCACATCTCCGTCGGCGTGATGGGCGACGCCGACGTCGACACCGCGACGTTGGCCGACCGCGCTCGCGCCGTGGCCGAGCGGGAAGGCGGAGCACTCGTCGCCGTGGGAATGGCGGCCGGACGCCGCACACGCCGCTGGGCGCTCTGCACGGGTGCCGGTGCGTCGAGCGACACTCTGCGCGAAGCCGCAGCGGCGGGAGTCGATACGCTGATCGTCGGCGAAGGCCCACACCACACCGGCGTCGAGGCGCAGGAGCTCGACATCGCCGTGCTCTACGCCGGCCACTACGCCACCGAGACCTTCGGCGTGCGTGCGCTGGGGGCGGAGCTCGAGCGAACGTTCGGTCTGCCCTGGTCGTTCGTGGCGGCGCCCACCGGCCTGTGAGCCGCTCGGTCGCGTGATCACGCCGGCGCTGGAGCTGACCGGCATCTCGAAGCGATTCGGTGCGGCCGTCGCGCTCAGCGATGCCTCGTTCACGCTGCGGCCGGGGACGGTGCACGCCCTGCTCGGCGAGAACGGCGCCGGGAAGACGACGCTCATGCGGGTGGCCTTCGGCATGGTACGCCCCGATGCTGGGCGCATCCGGATCGACGGCGACAGGATCGACCTCCGATCGCCCGCCGGCGCGATCGCCGCCGGTGTGGGCATGGTGCACCAGCACTTCACCCTCGTCCCGGCGATGACGGTGGCCGAGAACATCGCGCTCGGCGGCCATGGGCTCCTGCGACCTCGTGAGAGTGTCGCACGAGTGCGCGCCATCGCGTCGCTCACCGGGTTCGCGCTCGACCCGGACGCCGTGATCGAGCGGCTGCCGGTCGGCGCCCAGCAGCGGGTGGAGATCGCCAAGGCGCTGGCCCGCGAGGCCCGCATCCTCATCCTCGACGAGCCGACCGCGGTGCTCGCGCCCGCCGAGGTGGACGAGCTGCTGGCGTGGCTGCGTCGGTATGTGGCCGAGGGGAATGCCGCGGTCGTCATCACGCACAAGCTGCGAGAGGCGCTGTCGGTGGCGGACGACGTCACCGTCCTTCGCCACGGGCGCGTGGCGCACGCGGGAGCGATGGCTGCGACGTCGGCCGGTGCGCTCACTGCCGCGATGCTGGGCTCGGACGCGGCGCCGGCGCCGGTGAGCGTGCCTGGAGCTCCAACGGCTGCGGAGCAGCGGATGGTAGTCTTTTGCGCCAAAGCCCTGCGCATTCGCGATGACCACGATGTCGAGCGCGTGCACGATGCGACGTTCACGGTCCACGGTGGCGAGATCGTCGGCGTCGTGGGTGTGGAAGGTGCCGGACAGCGTGAGCTGCTCCGCGCCCTCGCCGGCCGCCGGGAGCCCACCGCCGGCACGCTGACGCGTCCGTCGACGGTGGGGTTCGTGCCCGACGACCGGCACGAGGACGCGGTCCTCCTGGACCGGCCGCTCGTCGAGAACGTGGCGCTGCGTGGTGCCGGCGTGCGGCGCGGGCGAATGGCCTGGTCCACCTTCGCGGCGCGGACGACCGCGCTGCTTCGCGACTACGACGTGCGCGGGCCCGGCGCTCGCGCCCCGATGCGCGCGCTCTCCGGCGGCAACCAGCAGAAGCTCGTCCTGGCGCGCGAGCTCGATGATGCCGCGCAGGCACCCGGCGCACCGTCGGCGATCGTCGCCGAGAACCCGATGCGCGGGCTCGACGTGCGCGCCGCCGCGGAGGTGGCGGCGCGTCTGCGGGAGGCACGCGATCGCGGCGCCGCGGTGATCCTCTACTCGAGCGATCTCGACGAGGTGTTGTCGCTGGCGTCGCGGGTGCTCGTCGCCTACGCCGGCGTCGTGCGCGAAGTGCCCGCCGTGCGCGACGTCGTCGGGCGGGCGATGCTCGGTCTCGACTGAGCTCCGCTCGTCAGACGCGCAGGCGTCGAATGGCCGCGATCCCGATCGCCGGACCGAGCGCGAGGACGGGAAATGCGTACTGCCATCCGAGCCGTCCTGCGACGACCGGCACGAGCTGCACCGTGATCGAGGTGAGGAGAAAGCCGATCGACGTCTGCAGCGTGAGCGCGGTCCCGATGGCGTGCGGCGCGACCACGCGCGTGACGAGCGTCGAGAACTGCGCGCTGTCGGCGATCACCGCGACGCTCCAGAGGAGCAGGAGCGGAACGAGCAGCAGCGGTGAGCGGCCGAAGACGAAGGGGGTGGCCAGCGCACAGGCGCCGCTCACCGCCATCGCATAGACGACCAGGCGCACGTAGCCCACCCGATCCGCCAGCTCGCCGCCCAGCACGCATCCCACCGCACCCACGGCGAGCACCGTGAAGGAGAGCAACGCAATCCACGACGCCGATGCGGCGGACGCGCCCGTCGCGCCGGCGCGCGCCAGCTCGCTGGCGGCGAGAAAGCTCGGCACCCAGATCCAGCATGCATAGAGCTCCAACATGTGTCCGGAGTATCCGCCGAGCACTCGGCGATACCCCGCGTCGCGGAGCACCGTGCCGACCAGCGCGAGGTCGAATGGGCGGCGCGGGAAGGGCGCGGGACCGTCGGCGTAGCATGCGCCCACGAGCGCCGCGGCCACCAGCGCCAGCCCCGACGCGGCGAGGACGACCTGGGCGACGCCGGTGCCCGGAAGGGCGTGAATCAGGAAGGGCAGGGCCTTGCCGATGGTCAGCGCGCCGACGACGACGCCGATGGCGAGGCCGCGACGCGCGCGGAACCAGGTCGCGGCCATCTTCATCGCGGGTGGGTACACCCCGGCCAGGCACACCCCCGTGAGCGCACGGCACAGCAGCGCGGTGCGGTAGCCCGGAGCAGCCAACAGGGACGCGTTGGCGACGGCGGCAGCGACCGCGCAGACGCTGAAGTACGCGCGGGCGGGCACGACGTCGGCCAGGTTGAGCAGCGCCGCGAGCGCCGTCCCTCCCACGAAGCCCAGCTGCACCACGGTGGTCAGCCACCCCGTCTCCGCCGGCGTCAACGCCCACCGGGTGGCCAGCTGCGGCGCGACCGCATTCGCCGCGAACCACACGCACATCCCGAGCAGCTCGGCGAGCGCGATGAGCGCGAGCATGCGCCAGCGGCGAGCATCCTCCGCTGCCGGCAGAGACGGCAGGGCCGCATCTTGTTCGCGGGCGTGCATGGGGCGACAGTCTACATCCGCGCGCGCCGCGCTGCCTCCACCACCCATCGATGTCCGCTCTCCGCTCGATCCTGCTCGCTGCCGTCGTGATGGGTGCCATCCTGCTCACGACGGCATTGCTGCTCGCCGCCGGCGGATACGACGTGCGGACCGCGCTCGCCGCACTGTGGACGGGGTCCGTGGGGTCGTGGTACTCCCTCACCTCCGCCACGCTCGTGCGCGCCGTGCCCCTCATGTTGAGTGGGTGCGCCGTGGCGATCGCCTTCCGCGCCGGTGTGTTCAACATCGGTGCGGAAGGACAGCTCCTTGCGGGTGCGGCGGCCGCCACCGCCGTGGCGCTAGGTCTGCCGTCGCTGGGGGTCGCCACGCTGGTGCTCGCCCTCGCGCTCGGCGCGGCCGGGGGCGCCGCTTGGGCCGGTATCGCGGCGTTGCTCCGGGCGCGCTTCGGGGTGCTCGAGGTGATCAGCACGATCATGCTGAACTTCGTGGCGCTGTACGGCGTGTCGTATCTCGTCCGTGGTCCGCTGCAGGAGCCCACGCACGCATATCCGCAGACGATGCCGATCGCCCCCACGGTCCGCCTCGTTCAGATTCCCGGTGCGGGACGCCTCCACGTCGGTCTGCTGCTCGCGGTGGGCGCCGCAGTCGCGGCGGGATGGATGCTGCGCTATACCGCGTCGGGGTTTCGGCTGCTCGCGGTGGGCGAGAGTGCATCGGCGGCGGCAAGCGCGGGCCAGATCGACGTCGGAGCCGTGACGACGCGCGCCTTTCTGGTGAGCGGCGCGCTGGCTGGCGTCGCTGGTGCCGTCGAGGTGCTCGGCGTCACCTACGCGCTGTACGAGAACATCTCGCCAGGCTACGGATACACCGCCATCGCGGTGGCGCTGCTGGCGGGGCTGGATCCATGGCGCGTCATCCTCTCGGCCACCCTGTTCGCCGCGCTCGAGGCGGGGGCCGGCGCCATGCAGCGGGATGCCGGAGTGCCGTCGACGCTCGTGTCGGTCGTGGAAGCGCTGCTCATTCTCGCCGCGGTCGGCGCCCAGGCGCTCCGCATGCGAGCCGGCGGCCTTTCCGAAGCGGCCGCGCAACCGCCGGAGCAGCCAGCGTGACCGGTGCCGAGGTGGTGGCGCCCGTCCTCGCCGCAACGATCCGCACGGCCACACCACTCGCCCTCGCGGCGCTCGGCGAGCTGCTCGTCGAGCGCGCCGGCCTGATCAACATCGGCCTCGAAGGCGCCATGCTCGCCGGCGCGTTCGGCGCGCTCGTCGGGGCAACGAGTGGGGGCGTCGCCGGTGGATATGCGGGCGCGATGGCCGGTGGGCTGCTGGTGGCGGCGCTCTTCGCCCTGTGCGTGGTCTGGCTCCGGGCGGATCAGATCATCACCGGGACGGCTCTCACACTACTCAGCGTGGGCGCCACCGGAACGTTGTATCGCGCGCTCTATGGCAGCAGCGGAGCAGCGCTCACCCTGCCGACGAGCGGGACGTGGCCGATCCCCGGACTCTCGTCGCTGCCGATCATCGGCCCCGCGCTCTTCGCGCAGCCGGCGGTGACGTACATCGTGTACCTGCTTGTCCCCGCGCTCGCGTGGTGGCTCGCCCGCACCCAGGCGGGGCTCGCGTTGCGCGCCATCGGCGAACGGCCTCCTGCCGCCGAGGCGGCCGGCATCTCGATCGATCGCCTGCGCACCCTGGCGGTCCTCGCCGGCGGTGCGCTGGGCGGTCTCGCCGGGGGAACGCTGGTGCTCGCCCAGGCCGGCACCTTTGCCGAGAACATGTCGGCCGGTCGGGGCTTCATCGCGATCGCCATCGTGGTGCTGGGGCGGTGGCGTCCATTCGGCGTGGCGTTCGGCGCGCTGCTGTTCGGGGCGGCCAGCGCCCTTCAGTTCGCGTTTCAGGCGATGGGGTGGAGCGCGCCGTATCAGCTTTTTCTCGTCATCCCTTATCTGCTCACCCTGGCCGCGCTCGCCGGCGCGGTGGGTCGAGCTCGTGCGCCGGCGGCGCTGGGCAAGCCGCTCTAGCTCGTGGTGCGCGCGGTCAGCTGCAGCTGATGGCGCCGCTCGACCATCGCGCTCGCCAGCGACGCGCGCCCGCGCGCTCGATCATGCGATACGAGATGCCCGCATCGTTGTCGCGCGCGACGACGAAGAACGGGGGGCCGCCGGCCAGCCGCCCACCGGCGAGCACCTCGGGGGTGATCACCGCCTCTTCCTTGCCGAAGTCGCGCTCCACATACGCCAGCTGGTAGGGGCCCGTCGTGGCACCGCTGTCGCGTTCGGCGATGAGCAGCGTCTGCTCTTCGCGCGGGTTGGCTTCCTGGTTCACGCGGCGCACCAGGTGCGCGACCAGCCCTTGCACGCCTGGCGCCGCGGTGAACCGACGGATGTCGTGCGCCGTGAACCGGAGTCCCTGGAACGCCGCGTCGGTCGGCAGCGTGACGGTCGATGCGAGACGCGACGCCTCCGCCGCCAGGGCCATGCTGTCACGCGCCGACAACACCTCCACCGAGTCGAGCGCGATGGGCGATATGCGAGCGTTCACGAAGCCGACGCCCCAGGCGGTCACGGAGTCCGGCTGCAGCGTACGCAGCGGCCAGCGCTCGCACTCATCCGTGCCGTCGCCCGACGGGGCGCCCAGCAGGCCGGTGAGCAGGGCACCCCCACGTCCGACGAGGGTGACCGGGAGCTGCCGCATGCTCGCCGAGTCGAGTTGCGCCACCGCATCGCTATCGTCTGCCGTCGGGTACAGCGCGATCGCTTCATCGCGGGCCGGCCCCTGGATGAGCAGCGCCGGGCCGGCGGCGCCGTTCCACCCACTCTCCACGCGCCGGCGCGCCGCGGAGTCCGCCGCGCCCGACAGGGGCGGCGCGGCCGACTCGGAGCGCGACGGGGTCGGACGCCGCTCGCACGCGACCAGCAGCAGAGCAAGGGCAACCGGCGCGACGGCGCGCCGACGCGGCGGGACGACCGGGGAAAAGCGGCAGAACGGCATGCGCGGTAATTTGGCGCGGCGCGAGGTGCCGTCAATCAGAACGTGGAGGACTCATGCACGACCCATTGCCGTCCGCTGCCCATCCGATGCACCCCGGAACCGGCCGCGCACCCGTGCTCGAGCGCGGGAGCTGGGCCCTGTACGACTTCGCGAACACCATCTTCTCGATGAACGTCGCGACGCTGTACTTCTCGGTCTGGCTCATCGCCGACCTGGGGGCGTCGAACCAGGCCTACGCACTCGGCAATGGCATCTCGTCGCTCCTCGTGGTGCTCTCCGTGCCCATCCTTGGCGCCCTCTCCGATGCGCGCCGCCGCCGCAAGCCGTGGGTGGTCGGCTTCACCATCGCCGCCTGCGTCGCCTGCGCGGCAATCGGAGTGTTCGGTCAGGAGACGCTCCCCATCGTGGGCGAAGGAACGATCAACGGCAGCACGGCCCCCGCCGGGTGGCATCCCACGATCGGCGCGTTCGGCTGGGTGCTGGCGGCGTTCATCGTCGCCAACTACTGCTACCAGGCCGCCCAACCTTTCTACAATGCGATGCTTCCGGAGCTCGTACCGCCGGACGAGCAGGGGCGGCTGTCGGGGATCGGCACGGCGGTGGGGTACATCGGGACGATCGTCGGGCTCCTGCTCGTGGTGCCCTTCTTCAACGGCGCCTTCCCGCTCATCGGAGCCATCCCGACCGCGATGCTCGCCACGCTGCGGTCCATCGTGCCGTTCACGTCGCACGCCGGCCGGGTCTCCACCTTCGTGCCGACGGCGATCCTGTTTCTGCTCTTCTCGCTGCCGCTGTTCGTCTTCTGTCGTGATCGCCACCCGCGCACCGGTCGCATCGAGTGGCGCAAGGCCTTCGCCAACGTCGCCCATACGTTGCGCGACGCCCGTGACCATCATGGCGCGCTGCCGTTCATCGTCGCCTCCTTCCTCTATCAGGACGCGATCGGCACCATCGTGTCGTTCATGGCGCTCTACGCGGTCAAGGCCATGGGCTTCGCCAAAGGTGCCGAGACGACGTTGTTTCTCGTGCTGACGGTGCCGGCGATCTTCGGCAGCTACGCCGCCGGGCGACTCGTCGACCGCTTCGGTGCCAGGCGGACGCTCGTCGTGTCGATCGTGTCGTGGATCGTGCTCCTCGTCGCGATGATCCTGGTCCCGACGCAGCAGGGTTTCTGGGTCGTCGGACTGTTCATCGGCCTGATCTTCGGCGCCGTGCCGACGGCCGAGCGGCCCATGCTGCTCTCGCTCGTGCCGGAAGAGGAGGCGGGCCGATTCTTCAGCCTCATGCTGCTCTCCTCCCGCGCCGCCGCCATCGCCGGCCCATGGGTGTGGGCGATGACGGTCGACGGCTTCGAGCCGACGCGGGGCACCGGCTTCGCCTACCGCGCGGCGGTGCTCACCGTTGCGCTCATGTTCGCCGCGGCGCTGGTGCTGATGCGCTTCGTGCCCGACCGGCGCCCGCACCGTGACGCGTCCGCATGACCTGATGCTCTACCGGATCCTCCGCGCCGCGGCGAGGGTCGCGCTGCGCTGGTACTACGGCGACATCATCGTCCAGGGCGGCGAGCGGATTCCGCCGCGCGGGCCGCTCGTCATCGCGTCGAATCACCCCAACGCCCTGGTCGACGCACTGCTCGTGAGCACCACTCTGCGCCGCCCGGTGCGCCTCACCGCCAAGGCGACCCTCTTCGAGCATCCGCTGCTCGCCCCGGTGCTTCGCGCGGTCGGCGTGGTGCCGCTCCGCCGCGCGAAAGACGAGCTCGCGGCCCGACGGAGCGGCGCCGTCTCCGGCGCGCCCTCCATCGGGCGGAATGCGGAGAGCTTTCAGCAGGTGACGGCGGCGCTCGTCCAGGGCGGCGCGGTGCTCGTCTTTCCGGAAGGCATCAGCCACGACGAGCCGGCACTCGCACCGTTGAAGACTGGCGCTGCCCGGATGGCCCTCGCCGCCTCGGAGGCGGGCGCGGACGGACTGCGCCTGCTCCCGCTCGGACTGATCTTCGAGCGCAAGGAGGCGCCGCGCAGTCGCGTGTTGGTGCGCGTCGGCGAGCCGATCGATGTCGGGGCGTGGCGCACACGCCCCGACGCGTCTCGCGATGCGGCTGGCCTGACGGCCGACCTGGATGCGGCGCTGCGCCGAGTGACGCTCAACTTCGCGAGCGAAGCGCGGGCGGAGCGCGCCGTCGCGCTCGCCCGCGCCCTTGCGGCCCTCACCGACGAGGCTCCACCTCCCGTGGCCGTCCCGCGCTCGCTCGCCATGGAGGCCGAGCTGGCGCGTCGCATCGATACGGCGACCGACGCGCTCCAGACCGCTCCGCCGGAGGTCGTCGCGCTCGCCGATCGTTTCATCGCGCGCCTGCAGGCGCTCGAAGGGCGTCTCCATGCGCGCGGCGTGGCGCTGAGCGACATCCGGGTCTCTCCGCGGCTTCGGCATGGTGCGCGCTTTCTCATGCGTGAAGGCCTGTTCCTCGTCGCCACGCTGCCGGTCGCGCTCCTTGGCCGCGTGATGCACTGGATCCCGTTGCGTGTGGCGCGCGCGTTGGCGATGCGCCCGCTGACGCGCGATCCGTCGCGCGATCAACCCGCCATGCGCACGATCGTGCTCGGGCTGGCGTGTGTGCTGGTCTGGTATGTCGTCCAGGCGGCGCTGGGGACGTGCTGGTTCGGCGTGGTCGCCGGCCTGCTCTGGGTCGTCGTCCTGGCGTTCGCTGGCCACGTCGACTTCGTGGTCGGCGACCGGCGGCGGCGCGCCTGGCAACGCGCACGCACCTACCTCGCGCTCCGCGCCGATCCCGCGCTCGGCCACGACGCCCTCATCGAGATCGGCGCGCTCGTCGCCGATGGCCTCGCGCTCGAGGCGGCGTTGCTCCAACCCCATGCGAGCGGACGCTAGCCGGGCTCGTTGCGGAGCGGTGGCGGGAGAAGAGGACCGCCCAGGTCCCAATGCCAGGCATCGCGACGGATGCCGGTGCGGGGATCCTTCAACGGCTTGAACTGCAGGCGGTCGGCGGGGATGCCCACGGCCGCCCCGTAGGCGAGCAGCAGTGCCTTGTCGGTGGAGACGAGATGCGCCATCGGCCGCCCCTTCCAGACATGGCGATGCATCCACAGCCCACCCTCCATGGCGTGGATCATCCCCTCGCGTCGCAGACGGAACTCGCGGTATGGCGGAGCGGCCGCAGATCGAGACACGCCCCTCAGCCCATCTTCGTCTCGAGCCAGTTGTGCCCGGCGCCGGCGTCCACCACGAGCGGCACGGACAGCGATGCGGCGTTGGCCATCTCGTGCTTCACGAGCGTCGTCACGACCGGGAGCTCGTCGGCGGGCACCTCGAACACGAGCTCGTCGTGCACCTGAAGCAGCATGCGCGCATTGAGACGCTCGGCATCCAGGCGATCGCGGATGCGGATCATCGCGATCTTGATCAGATCGGCGGCCGATCCCTGGATCGGGGAGTTGGCGGCGGTGCGCTCCCCGAATGCCCGGATGTTGAAGTTGCGGTCCCGGAGCTCGGGGATGTAGCGGCGCCGGCGGAAGATGGTCTCCACGTAACCGTGCTCGCGCGCATACTCGACCGTCGCATCGAGGAACTCGCGCACCTTCGCGAAGCGGACGAAGTAGGTCTCGATGAACGCCTTCGCGTCGGCGAAGGGGATCTTGAGCTGGCGCGAGAGGGCGTGCGCCCCCTGCCCGTAGATCGTCGCGAAGTTGATCGTCTTCGCCCGCGAGCGCATCTCCGACGTCACCATGTCGAGCGGCACGTCGAAGATGAGGGCCGCCGTCTGCCGGTGGATGTCGCCGCCGGACCGGAACGCCTGCACGAACAGCGGATCGTCGGAGAGGTGCGCGAGCAGGCGCAGCTCGATCTGCGAGTAGTCGGCCGCGAGAAGGAGCCAGCCGCTCCGCGGAATGAACCCGCGTCGGATGTCGCGCCCCAGCTCCCGGCGGATCGGGATGTTCTGGAGATTCGGATCGGCGGACGAGAGCCGGCCCGTCGCCGCCACCGTCTGATTGTAGGACGTGTGCAGGCGCCCCGTCTCCGGGTTCACCAGCGCCGGCAACGCGTCGATGTAGGTGCTCTCCAGCTTCGAGAGCTCGCGATACTCCATGAGACGCAGCGGCAGCTCGTGTCCCGCGTCGGCGAGCTCCTGGAGCACCGTCGCGTCGGTCGACGGGCCGGTGGCCGTCTTCTTCAACACCGGCAGCTGCAGCCGCTCGAACAGCACCTCGCGCAGCTGCGGGTTGGAGTTGATGTTGAACTCCCCGCCGGCCGTCGCGTAGATCTCCTGCTCCACCCGCTGCCGCTCTCGGGCGAACCGCTCCTTGAGCGAGGCGAAGAGGGCGCGGTCGATCTCGATCCCCTCCCACTCGACGTCGGCGAGCACGCCGATCAGCGGAATCTCCACGTCCCTGTACAGCTCGTAAATCTGCTGCGCCTCGAGCTGTGGCCGGAACCGCTGCTCGAGCTGCCAGGTCACGTCCACCGCTTCGCCGGCGTAATCGCGCGCGCAGCTCACCGGCACGACGTCGAAGCCCAGCGCCTGCTTCCCCTTGCCGCAGAGGTCCTCGTAGCTCGTCAGGGTGTGGTCGAGAAACTCGAGGGCCAGCAGCTCGAGCCCATGCGACCGGCGCCCCGGGTCGAGCACGTAGCTGGCGACCATCGTGTCGGAGACGAGGCCGCCCAGCGCGATGCCGGCGCGGCGCAGCACGAGGAGATCGAACTTGGCGTCCTGCGCCACCTTCGGCACCGCCGGATCCTCGAGCACGGCGCGCAGCGGCGCCATCGCCGGATCGGCGAGGGATGGCAGATTCCGCACGGGCGCCACGCCGGCGGCGAGGGTGCGTGCCGCGATGCTCGTCGGCTCAGCCGTCTTGGCCACGCGCTTCGCCCGCGCCGCCTTCGCCGACGCGTCAGCCGCCGGCTCCGAGTCGCCGAGCAGCAGATCGCCCTGCGTCGGCTGTTGCGCGCGATGCCGAAGCGGGAGGTAGTACGCCTCCCCGGCGGCCACGGCGATGGAGAGCCCGACCAAGGTGGAGCGCCGAGGATCCGACGGCAGCGGGCTGTCGGGCTCCGCGACCGTCTCCGTGTCGATGGCGATGTACGGCGCGCTTCGCGCGCGCGCGATCATGCGCTCGAGGGCGTCGATCGTGTCGACGGTCTGATAGTTGGTGCTCGGCCGGGTCGCTTCGGGCACGCCTTCGGGCGCTCCGAGCAGCGGGCTGGCTGAGGTGGCTGCCACCGCCGCGGCATCGCTGATGGTGCGGGCGAGCGTGTGGAACTCGAGCTCCACGAAGAGCTGCCGGAGTCGGGCCGAGTCGGGCTCGCGGACGCGCATCTCGTCCAGGGCGAGCGTGACCGGCAGGTCGCTGCGAATCGTCACGAGCTCCTTCGACAGCCGCGCCAGCTCGGCCTGTTCCTGGAGCGCTTCGCGGGGCCGCTTCTTCGTCAGCGTCGGCGCCGCGGCGAGGATCGCCTCCAGATCGCCGTACTCGGTGACCAGCTCGCGCGCCGTCTTGTCCCCGACCCCCTTCACGCCCGGCACGTTGTCCGAGCTGTCGCCCACGAGCGCGAGATAGTCCGTCACGTGCGCCGGCGGCACCCCGAGCCGCTCCGCCCCGTTCTCGACCGAGACCCACTGCTCTTCCACGCTCGCGGGCCCGCCGCGGCCGGGGTTGAGCAGCCACACGCGTGGCTGCACGAGCTGCTGAAAGTCCTTGTCGCCGGAGACGATCACGACGTTGACGCCGGCGGCGACCCCTTGCCGGGCCAGCGTGCCGATCACGTCGTCCGCCTCGTAGCCCTGCAGCGACAGGATCGGGATCCGGTACGCCTCCAGCAGCTGGCAGATGCGCTCCATCCCGCGGTCGAAGTCGGACTGGAGCTCTTCGGTCAGCTTTTCGCGCGTCGCCTTGTAGCCGGGATAGCGCTCGTGCCGGAAGCTCAGCCCCGAATCGTGCACCCAGCCGAGGTACTCCGGCTGGTGGGTCGCGAGCAGGCGCTGGAGGAAGTTGACGATGCCCCACGCCGCGGAGGTATTCTCGCCACGGGCCGTCGTGAGAGGACGGGAGATGAGCGCGAAGAACGCGCGATAGATCAGCGCGTACCCGTCGATCAGGAAGAGCCGCGGCGCGGCGGGGCGCGTGGCGGCCGGCGAAGCGGCGAACGTGGGATCGGTCACGGCAGGGAACGGCGAGATGACTGGCGCTGCGCGAAGGATAGAGCGTGCGCACGCCGGGCGATACCGACCCGGGCCCGGCCTGACGGGCGGGCGATGCGGTCCGCCGCCCCCGGAAACAGCACCGCCTGCCATGGTGGGCAGGCGGGCGCAGAATCAGATGCGGTGAGTGCGGCCGGTCAGACGCGCTGCACGTTGGCGGCGTGCAACCCCTTGGCGCCGGCCTGAATCTCGAACTCCACCACCTGACCCTCGGCGAGGGTTTTGAAGCCGTCCATCGCGATTGCGGAGAAGTGCACGAAGACGTCTTCGCCCCCCTCCTGCTCGATGAAGCCATACCCCTTGGCGTCATTGAACCACTTCACTTTCCCTCTGGCCATGCGCGCTGCCTCCACCGGAGTGAATCGATCCTGCACGACCTGGTGCTGGGCGCGCCCCTCGGCGCGCGGCGGCTATATATGAGCACCTTGAACTTTTGTCAAGCAATGACGCGTCCGGTACGACGCCCTCGCTTGCCACCACCCGCCGGCCGGCGTTACGTTCGCCGCGTGCCGAAAGAGATGCTGGTCGGGCAGACGCTCGCGGGCTACGCGATTCGTAGCGAGGTCGGTGAGGGCGGCACGTCCGCCGTGTTTCGGGCCGAGCATCCGCAGCACGGCGTCGTCGCGGTGAAGGTGCTCCGCGAGAAGCTCCGGAACGACAAGACGGCGGTCGCCCGCTTCGTGCGCGAAGCCCGGTATGGTGCGCGGGTCCGTCACCCCAATGTCGTGCAGACGCTGGAGGTCGGCGAAGCCGCGCCCGGCATGCACTTCCTCGCCATCGAGTGGGCCAAAGGCGAGCTGCTCGAGCGCTACGTCAAGGCGAACGCACCCCTCCCGTTCGACGAGGTGGCGACGATCGTCATGCAGATCGCCGACGCCGTCCACGCCGCGCACGCCGTTGGGATCGTGCACCGCGACCTGAAGCCGGACAACGTCATGTACGATCCGGCCACCCGCCAGGTGAAGCTGCTCGACTTCGGGATCGCCACCGATACCGACATGGCCCCCGAGCAGCGGCTCACTCGCGCGGGGTTCTTCGTCGGCACGCTCATGTACGTGGCGCCGGAAGCCCTCTCGGGCGAGCTGGTCTCGCCGGCGGCGGATCAGTACAGCCTCGCCACGATCGCGTACCTGATGCTCACCGGCTGCCTGCCCTTCACCGCGAAGACGCCGCGCGAGATGTTCTCCCAGCTGCTGTCGCAGCCGCCGGTCCCGCTCAACGAGGCGCGCCCGGGCCTGCACTTCTCCTCGGCGGTGGAGCAGGTCGTGATGAAAGGACTCAGCAAGGATCCGCGCCAGCGCTACGGCGATACCTGCGCCTTCGCCGAAGCGCTGCGCGATGCCCTGGCCAACACCGCCGCCGCGCCGCTTGCGCCCGGAGGGCTGCTGGACCGGATGAAGTCGATCTTCAAGCGCTGACTCGCGCCGGCGGTGCGCCGGCGCTGGTCACGCCACGTCGGCGACGACGTCGCCCGCCGTGCTCGTCGGAGTGGTTGGACGGTCGCGCGTGAGATCGGCGGGATTGACCGGCAGCCACACCGTGAAGGTCGAGCCGCGCCCCACCTCGCTCTCCACGCTGATCTCGCCGCCGAGCAGTCGCGCGAGACGTCGCGAGATGGCGAGCCCCAGGCCGGTGCCGCGCTGCATGGAGTCCCCCCGTGGCCCCGCGTTGACCTGCTCGAACTCGTCGAAGATGCGCTCCAGATCGCCCGCGGCGATGCCCACACCGCTGTCCACCACCTGCAGCGCGACCCACGTCCCACTGCGCGGCGCCCGTGCCAGCAGCGCGCGGTTGCCCATCTCCTCACCACCCGGCGGGGTCAGACGCGGCGGCGCCGGCGTCGCGCCGGGAACCGGCGGTGCGCCCACGAGGCGAGCGCGGACGCTCACCGTGCCCGCCGGGGTGTACTTCACCGCGTTGCCGATCAGGTTGATGAGGATCTGTCGCAGGTGGGTCGGATCGGTGCGCACCCGCGGCAGCGACGCGCCGACCGTGATCGAGAACGCCAGCCCCTTCTCGCTCACCAGCGATTCGAGCTCGCTTGCCACGTTGAGCACGAAGGGGCGGAGCACGATCGTTTCGGCGTGCACCTCGAGCCGGCCGGCGGCGATCTTCGCGATGTCGAGCACCTGATCGACCAGATGGCGCAGGTGCGTCGCCGACGCGGCGATGCGATCGACGGGGGGCACCTGGCGCGGCGACAGATCGCCGTAGAAGCCGTCGCGGAGCAGCTCGACGAAGCCGACGATCGCATTGAGCGGCGTGCGCAGCTCGTGCGACACGTTCGCCAGGAACTCGCTCTTCGCCTGGTTCGCGCGCTTCACGTCACTGTACAGCCGCTCGAGCTCCACCGATCGATCGGCCACCTGGATCGCCCGCTGCTGCTCGCGCAGGAGGCCGAGCGCCAGGAAGAGCACGCCCAGCACGCCCAGCGCCCAGAGGCCCCAGCGCAGGGAGCGCGAGGTCAGGGCATGAGTCGCGAGCACGCGCCAGGTCCCGCCGTTGGGAAGCCGCACCACCACGGGCGAGCGATCGTTGAGCCCCGGCTCGCGTTCCGCGCGACCGAGACGGACGACGGTGTCGGTCCCCGTCAGCACGACCAGCGACCGCCGCGTATCGGGGCGCGTGCGCTGCAGCAGCGCTTCGAGCGAGTCGCCGCTCACCAGCAGGCCCACGGTGCCCGCGCTGCCATCGGCGCGCGTGAGCCCCCGCAGCAGCGCGATCCAGCTCGGCGCCGGACCTCGCGCCACGACGACGAGCGATCCCGCGCGTGCGCGGAGATGCAGCACGCTGTCCAGCGGGGGCGAAACGGCGGGGCGGAGCTGCGCCGCGGTGACCTCGAGGATGCGACGGCCCGCGGCGTCGGTCACCCAGATCTCGCGTCCGCCGGCGACGGTGGACAGCAGGCGCACCAGTCGCTGACGCTGCACGGTGCTATCCTTCGCCGGCGCATCCACCGCTTCGGCTACGCGCTCCAGCAACATGGCGTGGTTGGCGACGAACGCTTCCGTGAGCAGCGCGGCCGACTGCGAATCGAGCGCCGCCTGATTCACGTTGGCACGCTGGAGCGCACGATCGAGCAGCAGCAGGCCGCCCAGCAGCACGAGAAACACCGCGCCGATGAAGCGCGACAACAGCCCGAGGCCGACGCGGGTGCTGGCCTCTCGTCCGATCGATTGACCGCTGTCTCCCGCCCCGCTAACGTCTGCCACGCGTATGCCTGATCACGACCGTCTTCTCACGCTGCTCGCCGAACGTTCCGCGCGGCGCGGACACTTCACGCTCGCATCAGGGCGGCAGTCCACTTTATACATCGACGCACGCCTCACGACAATGAGCCCCGATGGCCTGGCGCTCATCGGTCCCCTCGGCTTCGACGCGCTCCGCGCAGCCGGCTGGGTCGTCGACGCCGTCGGCGGTCTGACCCTGGGCGCCGATCCCGTGAGCTACGCCATCGCCTATGCGAGCGCCCTGGCTGCCGCGCCGATCCGCGCGTTCACCGTCCGCAAGGAGGCGAAGGCGCACGGCACCGGCCGCCTCATCGAGGGACCCTTTCGCGAGGGAGATCACGTCGCCGTGGTCGAGGACGTGATCACGACCGGCGGCTCGGCGCTTCGTGCCGCCGAGGCGATCCGGGCCGGTGGCGGGGTGGTCGTCGGGGTGCTGGCGCTCGTCGATCGGGAGGAAGGAGGACGGGAGGCGTTAGAGGGCGCTGGACTGCCCGTGCTCGCGCTCGCCCGCGCCGCGGACATCGTGGCCCGTCTTCCCCTGGCCTGACGTCGGGCCCGCCGCTCCGCGCCGATCGGCGAGGGGCGATGGCTGCTCTCCCTCGACCAGCCGGACGGGGACGCGGAGATCGATCGTCTGCGCGTCGACGTCGAGCGCGCCATGGAGCTGCCGGGCAAGCGCGCCGAGGCGCTCGAGCGCGCCGGCGTCCGACACCGGGTGGCGAGCCGGCACGGCGCGGAGTGACATCGTCGCGCGTCCATCGCGGATCTCGCCGAACTCGACGTGCAGCTCCTCGCCCGCTACCGCCTCCTGCAGCGCGGCCAGCAGCAGCTCGTGGAATAACAGCTCGAGGCCGACCGCGTCCACCAGCACGTGGGTGCGGGTGTTGCCCACCACCACCGTCACCGCGCGTGCCTCGGCGTGCGCACGCAGATCGCGCCGCACGCCGCACGCGATGGCGCGCAGCGAGACGCTCTGCTGCATCAACGCGGGCACCAGCGCTTCGGTGTCGCTCAGCCGCTCCGCGATCAGGTCGCCGAGCGTCCGCGCATTCCGCTTCGCCATCGCGCGAAAGCGTGGGTGCGTGCGCTCCTCGGCGGGCATGGTCTCGTCGTCCATCATGGCCAGCACGCTCTTGATCGTGCCCAGCGGATTGCGGAGATCGTGACGGAGGTGGCGGAAGCGATCGCGCATGCTGTCGCTCATCGCCTCGGTGTACCCCTTGGCCGCCGCCAGCGTGAGGAGCGAAGCCGTCTGCTGCAGCCGGCGGCTGAGCCGGATGCCATCGGCCACACCGCCCTCGCCCTCCTCGCCGACGTCGGTCTCCACGGCGTAGAGGACCATGGCGAGCAGCAGGTCGAGCCCCTTGAGCGCATGATGCAGGGAGGCACCGGTCTCGAACGCCTCGAGCCCGAAGGCCACCCCGAGCGCGACGAGATCCTCGGACGGCGCCCCGTCGGCCGCCAATGCGGCGGCGAAGGATCGAACGAGGGCGACGGCGGGACTCGCCTGGGAATGCTGGTCGTCGGTTCGGGGCTGACGCAGGGCAACGGTGCGCGACTGCGTCTCCCATCGGTCAGCGATCCGGGGCGCCTGCGCGCGCAGCATGGTGGCGACCCGTGTGCGAAGCACGGTGAACGCCGGGGTCGCGGGCGCACCGCGGTCCGGCACCTGGGCAGACGCCGCATGAAATTCAGTGGACACGTCAACGTCCTAGTGCAGCAAGCTTGCCAGGCAGCCGGAGCGCCCGCTCGGGGGTGCCTGCGCTAGGAACTGGTGGGCTCGGCGTCGGGTCGGTCGCGCGGCGGAGCCGCCCACCCGGGCGGGGCCGTGAGGGGGCGCAGCGTGCGCAGCGCCACACGATACGGCAGCACGAGCTCGTCCCGAAAACGCTCGAACATCCCCGCGCCGTCATAGCGATGACGGAAGTCGCCCGCCGTCATGTGCAGCAGAGTGCGCACGTGACGGCCGAAGCTCTGCGGTGAGCTGTAGTCGAGATGGTTGGCGACGTTGGCGACGGAAAAGCCGGCGTTCTCGAACAGCCGGGCCGCACGAACCAGACGCGCCATGGCGAGGTAGCGCTTGGGCGCCGGCAGACCGGCGCGGAAGAACCGGCTCATCAGGGTGCTGGGCAGCACGCCGAGCTGGCGCGCGAGCAGACGCACATTGCCGATCCGCGGCGAGCAGGTGAAGACCGTCTCGAAGAACTGCCAGCAGTCGTCGTGCACGCCGGCGAGGTCCACGGCGAGCTGCCCCAGAATGGTGCGCTGGCCACTGTTCCCGCTGTCGGCCATCAGCGCGCCGCGCAGCTCCCGCCAGCCGGCGGCCTGCCGCACGTCGACGAGGCGGCGGATCCCGCTCTGGCCGAGGGCGAGGACGGCGTGCGGGGTCTTGACCTCGAGCTCACTCAGCAGGGCGACCGCGGGCACGCGCGGGAACTCGCGCACCAGGGAGGCGACCCGGGTCGCCTGCGGGCCAGCACACGCGACGGACACCAGGACCGCCTGGACCTGCCGGGATTTGAGGTCCCGGATCAGGTCGTCGACCGAGTCGCGGTGCAGGGTGCGATAACACCCTTCGCCGGCGGCGTCCACGCGTGGGCGCTCGGACGGGGTGAGGAGGGTGGTGATCGGTGGAAGGTCGTGCGCGCTCTCATGCGCCTTGTCATCGTGCGCTTTGCCGTCGTGCGCCTTGCCGTCGTGCGCCATGGTGGGAACTCCTGAAGCGAAAGCCCGACACGCGCGGCGCGGCGTCGCACCGGTCGCGTGTCGCCATGGTATGGGGCGTTGTCACGTTGCCGTCATCCGGCGGAACGGCGGCACGGTGGTTATCTTTCGCGGTGGATGCTGTCGGCCGGACGGTCGCGGGCACGCAAGTGCTCGAGGAAAGTCCGGGCTCCGGAGGGCGCGCTGCCAGGTAACGCCTGGGCGGTGCCGCGAGGCACCGACGGACAGTGCAACAGAGAACAGACCGCCGATGGCTTCGGTTCGCCGGAGCGCAGGCAAGGGTGAAACGGTGGGGTAAGAGCCCACCGCGCGGCTGGTAACAGCCGCGGCTCGGCAAACCCCAGCGGGAGCAAGGCCAAATAGGCAGCGAGGGGTGGCCCACCCCGACCAAGACGCTGCGGGTAGGCTGCTCGAGGGCGCGGGCGACCGCGCTCCCAGAGGAATGACCGTCCGAGTGGCGACACTCGACAGAACCCGGCTTATAGGCCGGCAGCATCCATCTCTCCGCCGCTGCACCGTCACAGAACGGCAGGGAGGCCCCCGATTACTGTTTTATTAATTAATAGCTACTAAATAGTAAATTACCAATACGCTCGACCGGGCGCTGATGATCAGTCCTCCTCGCGCCGCCCCAACCGATCGCTCGTCCGCGCATCCTGGAGAAACCCGTGGCGCGGGACCCACCGGCCGGCGAACACCTGCCGCAACGTGCGCCAGATCAGCCGCACCAGCGCCACCAGCAGGCACAACACCGCCAGCGCGAAGGCCAGCGTCAGATACGGATGCTGCCAGATCAGCAAGGACACCGTCGCCACGAGCCCCAGCTCGGCCGTGCTCGTCACCCCGTTGCTCACCGGCTCGGGCGACATGTCCACCGCGTAGCGAAGGCCGAGCTTGGTCGTGTGCGTCGTCACGGCCAGCGTCCCGCCAAGCAGCGCCGCGACGAGCACGAACGCCGGATCCCCGTGCCAGGCCGTCGCCGCGGCCAGCGCCGCCGCCGCCGGCGGCCGGATGAGCGAGTGAATCGTGTCCCACGCCGAGGCCACCGCCGGCACCAGCGAGGCGGTGAACTCGATGACCATCAGCGTCAGCGCCGCGACGATCACCCACCACGAGCTCAGCCCCACGAGACTGCCGGGCAGCGGGCCGATCCAGCCCAGCCGCGTGGCGAGGCCCACGATGCCGACGGTCGCGTAGAGATTGAGCCCTGCCGCATAGGCGATCCCAGCGGCCTGTGCGAGCGTCTGCAGCGCGTTCATGCCTTCCTCACGACCGGGAATCGCAACCTGCGCTCACCCATCGGCGAACACCTCGGCCCGGACCACGGGACCACCCGACCGTCCGGCGCTTCGTCTCGTCTCCGTCAGTCCACCAGACGCAGGGGCATCACCAGGCACAGGTAGCTCGCCGGATCGCTCCACCCTTCCGGCTCGACGGTCGCCGCCCGCTCGGGGGCCTTGAAGGTCAGCTTCACCTCTTCCGTCGGAATGTAGCGCAGGATCTCGAGGAGATAGCTCGCGTTGAACCCGATGTCGAGCTGGTCGCCGGTGAAGCGCACCGCCAGCTCGTCGGTCGCCTCGCCGAGGTCCGGGGTCTGCACGCTGAAGCGCAGCATCCCGGCGTTGAAGGAGAGCCGAATGCGGTGCGTCTGGTCCGACGCGATCACCGACATGCGCTTGAGGGCGCTGGTCAGCGCGACCTTGTCGGCGATCGCGATCCGGTCGTTGTCCTTCGGGATGACCTGGTCGTAGTTCGGATACGGTCCTTCGATCAGGCGCGTGAACACCGCCGTGAACGGCGACCGGAAGCCGAGGTGGTTGTCGCCGCGGGCGATCTCGAGCTCCTCGTCGGCCGGGAAGAGCCGGCGGATCTGCTCGAGCGCCTTCGGCGGGACGATGAGATCCGCCGCCGGCGCACCCGTCGACTTGATCGGGACGTCCATCTTCGCCAGGCGATGGCCGTTCGTCGCCACCATGCGCATCGACTCGGGCTTGAGCTCCCAGAGCACGCCGTTGAGGATTGGCCGGCTCTCCTCCGTGCTCACGGCAAAGGCCGTGTGCTGGATCAGCTTCTGGAGATCGCCGGAGCGGATGCGCCAGCTCTCGTTGAAGCGCACCGTCGGGAAGCTCGGAAACTCGTCGCGCGGAAGGCCGAGGATCTTGAAGTGCGAGCGCCCGCAATCGAGGGTCACCCGCTGCTCGCCGGCGGCGGCCATCTTCACCGGCGAGGGGGGGAGCTCGCGCGCGATCTCCGAGAGCTTCTTCGCCGGGATGGTGATGGCCCCCGTCGTCTCGACGTCGGCCGCCACCTCGGTGCTCACAGCGATGTCGAGATCCGTCCCCGAGAGGCGGATCCCCTTGTCGGTCGTTTCCACCAGGATGTTGGCGAGCACCGGCAGCGTCGTCTTGGCGGGAATGCTCGCCGCCACGGCGGCCAGTCCCTCCTGAAGCTTCTCCCGGGAAATCGTGAACCGCATCACCGCTCCTGTGTGCCGAGGAATGTGCAAACCGGGGTGGCTTCTGTTTCTGCTCTATTCAAGAGAAGAAACCAGTAATAGCCGTAGTAGATGTGGAGTTGTGGACGATCCTCACAACTCCATGCTGCTGAACGACGTTACGTCGACTCGTCGCCTGTGCATCGCATGTGGAGATCGCGAGATCTCCACACAGTCCGGGTGCCAAAACACCGTAAAACCGCGCTAATCCACCGTCAGGCCGCACCCATGCGGACGAGCTGGGGATAAGCTAGCAGGCAATGGCCGCGGCTGTGGATAAAGCTGTCGCCATTCGGCTACCCGGCAAGGGCCTCGAGCAGACTACGCAATTTTCCGACGCGCTGCGCAAACGACGGCTCTTCCTTCAGGCTCCCCGAAACGCGATCGAGGCTGTGGATGACGGTGGAGTGGTCGCGTCCTCCGAAGGTGGCGCCGATCTCCACGAGCTGCAGGCCGAGGAGCTCGCGCATCAGGTACATCGCCACCTGGCGTGGGGTGGTGAGCGCCTTGGTGCGGGTCTTGGAGCGCAGCCCTTCCGGGGTGACGCCCCACTCCTTCGCCACGGCGTGCTGGATCGCCTCGGCGTTCAGCCCGGGGGCGGCGGCGCCGGCCGCCTCCCCGGGGCGGAGCTTGTCGCGCAGCGCTTCCCGCGCCACGTCGACGGTGATCTCGCGATGCTTCAGTGATGCGTAGGCCAGCAGCTTGATGATGGACCCCTCCAGCTCACGCACGCTGGAGCGGACATGTTCGGCGATGAAGCGGATGACATCCTCCGGGATCGTCATCTCGAGGTGGTCGATCAGCGCCTTGTTGCGCAGGATGGCGATGCGATGCTCGAGGTCGGGCAGCTCGATGTCGGCGACCATCCCCCACTGGAAGCGGCTGACGAGTCGCGCCTCAAGCCCCGGGATCTCCGATGGCGGGCGGTCGCTGGTGAGGATGATCTGGCGGCCGGCTTCGTAGAGGGCGTTGAAGGTGTGGAAGAACTCCTCCTGGGTGGCCTCCTTTCCCTTCAGGAACTGCACGTCGTCGACGAGGAGCATGTCGGTTTCCCGATACCGGCGCCGGAACTCCTGGGTCGTCCGCGTCTGGATCGAGGCGATCATCTCGTTGGTGAACTGCTCGGTCCCGATGAAGGTGATGCGGGTGTCGGGATGCCGACGCAGGACGTCGTGGGCGACGGCCTGCATGAGGTGGGTCTTGCCGAGCCCGGTGTCGCCGTACAGGAAGAGCGGATTGTAGACCTTGCCGGGGGCCTGGGCCACGGCGGCGGCCGCAGCGGCCGCGAGCTCGTTCGACTTGCCGATGACGAAGTGCTCGAAGGTGTAGCGTTCGCTGAGAAGTGCGTTGATGCCGCCGCCCTTCTGCCGCTGTTCTGTCGCTGTAGCGCTCGCGGCTGGCGGGGCGACGAACAGGTCCATCTGGTTCCGGGTCCGCCGCTCCTCATGAACGCGGAACACCACGGAGAGGGGGTGGCCCAGGGCGACCGGGGCGAGGCTCGTCAACAGCTCGGCGTGCTTGGACTCGTTCCAGTCGGCGGCGAACTGGTCGGGCGAGCCGACGACGATCGTGCTCCCCTCGAGCGCGAGGGGCTCGGTGGGCTCCAGCCAGGTCCGAAACGTTTGTTCCGGGAGCTCGAGGCGGGCGCGGTCGAGCAGGCGCGTCCAGACTTCGGTCGCCGAGAGCGTCATGGCATGGTGTGGATAACTTTGGGAGGGCGGGGGAGCGAAGCTATTCCGGCCATGTGGAAAAAGCAACGAGCAACCGGAGGAGCGAAGGAGCGAAGGGGCGGACGAGCGAAACAGCAGTATCGCTCCTCCGCTCCTCCGCTCGTCCGGTCATCCGGTTGTCTTGACCTATCTCCCTGTCTCGGCTACGTTTACCGGTCTGTCTCGCTGTTTTTGCGTGGATCGTACCTGGAGCAGTCATGGGAAAGCCGACCTATCGCCCGCGCAACACGCGCCGGCTCAAGACGCACGGATTCCGTGCGCGCATGGAAACGAAGTGGGGCCGCGCCACGCTGGCCCGCCGCCGGAAGAAGGGACGGAAGCAGCTCACCGTCCGTATCCCGGACAAGTACGCCGGAGCCTGAGTCGTCCCGCGCGTCGCTCGGCTTTCCGCGTGACGCACGCATCACGCGGGGCTCGGAGCTGCAACGCATCGCACGAGAGGGGAAGCGCATCCGGACCACGCATCTCGAGGTCCGGGCGACCGCTTCCCCTCTCGCGCGTCCGGTCGGCGGGCGAACGCGGATCGGACTCGTCGTGCCGAAGTACAAGCAGACCGCCGTGGCGCGCAATCGTCTCAAGCGCCGCCTCCGCGAGCTGAGCCGTCTTCACCTGTTGCCGGCCGATCTCCTCGCCGATGTCGTGCTCCGCATCCGTCCCGAGGCCTACAATGCCACCTTCGCCGAGCTGGCGTCGGACATCGCGCGGGTCTCCACGCAGCTCGAGCGGTGGGCGGTGACGACATCCGCCACGCCGCCGGCGCCGCCGGCGCCATGATGCGCACGCTGTTCATCCTGCTCGTGCGCGGGTACCAGGTGTCGCTCGGTCCCCTGCTGCCGGCGGCGTGTCGTTATTATCCCAGTTGTTCCGCGTATGCCATCGAGGCGCTCGACCGCCATGGCGCATGGCGCGGTGGCTGGCTCGCACTCCGCCGCATCGGGCGGTGTCACCCATTCCGACCCGGCGGCTACGATCCGGTGCCCTGACCGAGCTCACATGCTCGTCGGCGCTCACTGACCTATGGACAAGCGTTTCTTCCTCGCCCTCATCCTGACGGCGATCGTGATCGTGGCCACGCCGTGGCTCTTCCCCGGCGCGAACCGCCGTCCCGCCGCGCCGGCCACCCCCGCGGTCGCGGACTCGACCCGGCGCACCACGGGCGGCGACACCGCACTGCGTCCGACCATCGCCGCCGCGCCGGTGGCCTCGACTGCCGGCGCCCCAATCAATAGTAGCACTACGGCACTAACGGCCGTGCCCGTCGAGACGACGACCGTCCGCACGGCGCGCTCCACCTACGCCATCACCTCGCGCGGCGCCGCGCCGGTCTCGGTGGCGCTCGACAGCTATCCGTCGCGACGGCCCGGCCGCGCTGGCCAGAAGGTGGAGCTCGTGCGTCCGCGCACGCCGCTCCTGCGTTATCGGCTGGCGATCGGGCGCGACACGATGGCGCTCGACACCGTCCCCTTGCGCGCCGAGTCGCGCGGCGAGCGCTCGGCACCGAGTGTGGCGTACAGCGGCGCTGTCGGCGGACGTCCGGTGCGGGTCGACTACGCGTTCGCGCCCGACAGCTTCCTCGTCCACGTCACGGCGTCGGCCATCGGCGCCCCCGCCGGCAGCGCCCTGCTCGTCGATCTCCCGCGCACGCTGTGGTCCAACGAGCCCGACTCGCTCGACGACATGAACCATCTCGCCGTGAGCTATCGCCGGAAGGGGGAGGTGAAGAGCGTCGGGTTCGCGAAGCTCGACAGCACTGAAGTCCGGGGAGAAGCGGGCCCGCTCGACTGGGCGGCGACGCGCAACAAGTACTTCCTGGTCGCCTACCGCGCCGCGCCGAAGCAGCCCTTTGCCGCGCTCCAGATGCGCGGCGTGCCGCGCACGCAGAAGGTCGCCGGCGAAGCGGCGGCCACCGTCGCCCAGCCGCTCGCCGCCGACGGCACGGCGCGCTTCGACCTGTACGCCGGCCCGCAGGACTTCGAGCGGCTGCAGGGCCTCGGCGCGGACCTCGATCAGGTGAACCCGTACGGCGGGTGGCTGCAGGGGGTGGTGCAGCCCTTCGCGACGATCGTGATGAAGGCGCTGCTCTGGATGAAGCGCACCACGCAGCTCAACTATGGCTGGGTGCTCGTGCTCTTCGGCGTCCTGATCCGGCTCGCGCTCTGGCCCCTGAACCAGGGGGCGATGCGGACGAGCATGAAGATGCAGCGGCTCCAGCCCGAGCTGCAGGCGATCCAGAAGAAGTACAGCGACGATCCGAAGCGGCAGCAGGAAGCGATCATGAAGGTGTACAAGGATCACGGCATGAGCCCCCTCAGCCCGTTGATGGGCTGTCTACCGATGCTCCTGCCGATGCCGATCCTGTTCGCGCTCTACTTCGTCTTCCAGAACACGATCGAGTTCCGGGGCGTGCCCTTCCTCTGGCTGCCGGACATCTCGCTCAAGGATCCCTACTACATCACACCGCTGCTGATGGGCGCCTCGATGTTCGTGATGTCGTGGATCGGGCTGAAGGGCGCGCCGCCGAATCCCCAGGCGAAGATGATGTCGTACATGATGCCGGTGATGCTCACCGTGCTGTTCCTGAACTTCGCGTCGGGGCTCAACCTCTACTACGCCGTGCAGAATCTCGCGGCGCTGCCGCAGCAGTGGCTGCTCGCGCGGGAGCGCGCCAAGGCGCCACCGGTGGTGGTGACGAGCATCGGTGGTCCGAGTCCCGCGGTGAAGCGAAGGTCGTAAGGTGGCGCCCTAACAGGAGCGTCGTGCAGATCACCTACATCGGACACGCCACGCTGCTGCTGGAGATGGCCGGCGTCCGCGTCCTCACCGACCCGAACTTCGAGCCGAAGCTGGGCAGGCTGCTGGCCCGCGTGTCCGCGCCGGGCATCGCCCTCGATGCGCTGCCGACGCTCGACGCGCTGCTGCTGACGCACGCCCACGCCGATCACCTCTCCTTCCGGTCGCTGGACCAGCTCCCCCAGGACATTCCGTTGTACGCCCCGCCGGCGGTCGCCCGCTGGCTGCTGCGCAAGGGCTACCGCCATGCGACGCCGATCGACGACGGCGAGAGCGTGACGATCGGCGACGAGCTCCGCGTGCACACCGGGCGGGCGACGCACAAAGGCAACCGGTACGGCTTCGACCGGTGGCGCAGCGCGACGAACATGTACCTGCTCGAATCGGACGAGGAGAGCGCCTTCTTCGCCGGCGACACGGCGCTCACGCCGTCGACGCACGCGCTGGTGGAGCGCGTGCTCTGGGCGCAGGCGCGGCAGCTCGACATCGCGCTGCTGCCGATCGGCTACGCGCCGGCGTGGAAGCCGGGGTTTCGGCGCGGCCACCTCACCGGCAACGACGCGCTCGCGCTCTTCGCCACGCTGCGCGCGCGGGCGATGCTCCCCTACCACTGGGGCACGTTTCGCCACGTGACGGCAAGCGCGCACGACGCGATCGACCGGCTGCGCGCGAGCCTGGCCACGCACGACGCGCGCGAGCGCGTGCACGTGATCGAGCCCGGCGAGTCGCTGACGCTGGGGCCCGCCGCCCGCCGGTGAGCGCGCCGCTCGGCGCTCGCCTCGCCGGCGCCGACGTCGTGAGCGACGGCGACACGATCGCGGCGATCGCGACGCCGACGGGGCGAGGCGCCCTGGCGATCGTTCGCCTGAGCGGCCCCGGCGTCCGCGCGATCGCGCACGCGCTGCTCGATCCCGTCCCCGAGACCGCGCGGCGCGCCACCCACTGCCGCGTGCGCGACCACGCCGGCGTCGTCATCGACGACGTCGTCGCGACGCTCTATCTCACGCCGCACTCGTTCACCGGCGACGACCTCCTCGAGTTGAGCACCCACGGCGGCCTCGTCGCACCGACCGCGGTGCTGGCGGCGGTGATCCGGGCGGGGGCGCGCCAGGCGGACGGCGGCGAGTTCACCCGGCGCGCGGTCCTCAACGGCAAGCTGGATCTGCTCCAGGCCGAGGCGATCGGCGACGTGATCGACGCGCGCAGCTCGGCCGCACATCGCGCGGCGCTGCGACAGCTGGACGGCGGGCTCTCGCAGCGCGTCGGCGCGCTCCGGAGCCGCATCCTCGATCTGGAGGCGCTGCTGGCCTACGACGTCGACTTCCCCGAAGAGGACGACGGGCCGGTGCCGCGCGGCCGCATTCAGGGGGTGGCCGACGAGCTGATCGCCGCGCTCGATGCGCTGCTGGCGACGGGGGATCGCGGCACTCTCGTGCACGACGGGGCGCTCGTGGTGCTCGCCGGTGGGCCGAACGTCGGCAAGTCATCGCTGTTCAACGCGCTGCTGGGCGAGGCGCGCGCCATCGTCACCGACGTCCCGGGCACCACGCGCGACGCGATCGAGGCCGTGCTCGATCTTCCCGGCTGGCCGCTCCGGCTCGTCGATACCGCGGGGCTGCGCGAGACGAGCGACGTCGTGGAGCAGCTCGGGATCGCGGCCTCGAGTCGCTATCTGGGTCAGGCCGCCGTCGTACTGGCCTGTGGCGACGACGAAGCGACGCTCGATGCGGCACGTGCCGCGCTCCGCGAGCGAACCACGGCGCCGGTGATCACGGTCGCCACGAAGGGCGATTTAATACCAAAAAGAGAACAAATGAGGGCGGACGTCGTGGTGAGCGCGCGCACCGGTGCCGGCCTCGCCGAGCTGCTCGCGCTCGTGGAGCGTCGGCTTTCGGAGCAGCACGGCGAGGCGGCGGTCGACGCGCCCGGGCTCACGCGGGCGCGGCATCTCGCCGCCGTGTCGGCGGCGGGGGCGGAGCTCCGCGCCTTCGGCGCGGCGTGGCGCGACGACGTGCTCCCGGCCACGGTGGCGGCGATCCACGTGCGCGCGGCGGCCGAGGCGTTGGGCGAGCTGATCGGCGTCGTGCAGGTGGATGACGTGCTCGACGCGGTGTTCCGGCGCTTCTGTGTGGGGAAGTAGAGTCGGGGAGCGGTGGAGCGGATGAGCGGGCAGGGCGCACCAGACTGGTGTCGGGCGCCCTCGTCGTTTCGCTCTACCGCTCTGCCGCTCTACCGCTCTGCCGCTTCCCCGGCTCCTACGCCGTCGCCTGGGCGGCGCGGGCGAGCTGGCCCAGCTCCGCCGCGCTCGCGCGGACCGCCCAGGCCATGCCGCGGGCGTCGATCGCCGGCTCGGCCATGCGGGCGCCGAGGAAGTAGCCGCTGCGCTCGGGGAGGACGTAGCGGTCCACGGTGCGGGCTTCGTCGCTCATGCCGCCCGAGAGATACCGCAAGCGAAGGCCGAGCCCCGCGCGATCCAGGTCCTCCACGACGGCGCGACTGATGACAGCTTCGAGCTCGCGCACGCGCGCGTACTGCCGGCGTCCGAACCCGAAGTACTCCCACGCCGCATGACCGGGGCTGATCACCTGCGACGCATGCACCGCCAACCCTTCGTTCACCAGCAGCTCGCGCAGCGGCGCCCGCCGGCCGGTGTCCCAGTACGAGTAGTAGCCGCCCGCGTCGTCGATCAGGGCGCGCAGCTCGCTGCGGCTGGTCGGCGAGGTGTAGCGGATGGCGTGCGCGATCTCGTGGGCGAGCCAGAGCGGGAGCAGCTCGGGGTCGAGGCCGAGGCCCTGGGTATCGGGGTTGGTGACGGAGGTGAAGTGCTCGAGGCAGGTGAAGGCGATGCCGCGCCCGTCGACGACCAGCTCACCGGCGTTCGCGGCGCCGACGCCCACCATGAGCACGATGTCGACGTCGACGTCCTGCTCCAGGAGCTGGGCACAGCGCTGCTCGGTGCTGCGGGCGAGCGCCACGACGTCGGTGCGCTCGAGCATCTCTCGCAGGTCGGCGCGATCGGCGAGCGCGGTGGCGCGTACGACGTCGGCGAAGTGCGGCCCCTCCGGATCGACGACGTAGTTGTGCCAGTACGGCTCGAGGATGCTGCGGTGGGCGTTGTAGTAGCGCTGGTAGGCGGCGACGCGGTCGGTGCTCTCGAGAACGGCGAAAAAATCTGGCAGCAGGTTGATCAGCATTCGACCGGGAAGCGACCTGCGAGAGGGCGGCGGGCGACCGTCGCGCGGACGGTTGCGCCGGCGGCGGGCGCATTTGGACGCGGAATGATAGCGGCGACTGGTGGTCGCAACAAGAGACCGCACGGCGAGCGGCGGAGCGGATGCGCCGATGAGCGGTCAAGCAGCGCGGTGGCGGAGCACGGAGCGGCGACGCGGGGAGCCGGAGGTGGTCGCCCACGCGTGGCACGCTTTTTTCCCTTGAGGCTGACGGCGAACGCCAGGCCTGGAGAAGCAGGAGACTCGGCAATGACCACGCTGCAGTTAATCGAGCTGCGCTGTCCCATCTGCGACACGCGCTTCAAGTCCCAGCAGGTGATCTCGACGAACTCGTTCGGTGGGAAGCGGACCGACTTCCACGAGCGCGCCGCCGGGACGCAGCCGCTGCCGTATCTCATTCACATGTGCAGCCGCTGCGGGTACTCAGGGGCGGAGCGCGACTTCACCGAGGAGGCGGAGGTGAGCCCGGGGCTGCGCGAGCACGTGTGGAACGAGCTGGCGCCGCAGCTCTCCACGACGACGGTGGCCGGCTCGGAGAAGTACGAGGCCGCGGCGAAGGTGGCCGAGTGGCAGGCGCTCGACGTGCGGCATGTCGCCGACCTGCTGCTGCGGGCCGCCTGGTGCTGCGTGGACGAAGCGGACACCGAAGCCGAGCGGTTCTTCCGCCGCAAGGCGGCGTGGAAGTTTGCCGAGGCGCTCGACAGCTTCGATGGGGTGGCGCGGGAGGAGCGCGCGGTGCTGACCTATCTGGTCGGTGAGCTCTGGCGGCGGGTGGGGGACATGCGGCAGGCGACGGAGTGGTTCAATCGTGTGCCTGGGGAGATCACCGACCAGTCGACCCAGCAATGGGTGGTCGACGCCGCCCGGCAGCAGCGGGATTGTCCGCGGGAGTGGTTTGGGTGAATCGTGAACGGTGAACCGTGAACGGTTCGCGAATCACCGGGTCCCAAAGAGCCGATCCCCCGCGTCCCCGAGGCCAGGCAGGATGTATCCCTGATCGTTCAGCTCGCGATCGAGCGCGGCGCAGTAAACGATGACGTCCGGGTGCGCGCTCGAGAGACGGCGGACCCCTTCCGGTGCGGCGACGAGACAGAGAAAGCGGATCCGGGTCGCCCCCGCGCGCTTGAGCGAGGCGACCGCCGCCGCCGCGCTCCCGCCGGTGGCGAGCATCGGGTCGAGGAGAAAGAAGTCGCGCTCCGCCGCGTCGCCCGGCACCTTGAAGTAGTAGTCCACCGGCTCCAGGGTGTCGTGATCGCGGTACAGCCCGATGTGGCCCACCCGCGCCGCGGGGACGAGGCGCGCGACCCCTTCCACCATGCCGAGCCCGGCGCGCAGGATCGGCACCAGTGTCAGCTTCTTGCCGCTCACCCGCTTGCCCGTCGTCCGCTCGAGGGGGGTCTCGACCGGCGCCGGCTCCAGCGTGAGCTCGCTCGTCGCCTCGTACGCGATCAAAGTGGCGATCTCGTCGACCAGCTCCTTGAAGATCTTCGTCGGCGTGGCGCGGTCGCGCAGCAGCGACAGCTTGTGCTGCACGAGCGGATGCGAGACGACGCGAAGCGTGGGGAACGCGGGGGTGGTGTCCATGGGGCGGAAGCTACTAACTTCGCGCGCATGAAAGAATACCAAGCTGTGATGCTTCGCCTGTCACGCCATGCGCGCGACGACGAGGACGCGCTCACCGATCTGCTGAACGAGCGGAGTCGGGGCGGCTGGCGGCCGGCGATGATGTCGCAGGACGCGCATCGCCTCACGCTCGTCTTCGAGCGTCCCGGCGATGGGGAGAGCTGATCGCGGCGTTCTGTGCATTCCGCTGCCTCAGGGCACGACGCGTAGGAAGGGGCGCAGCTGCTCGCGGACCGCGTCGGCATCGTCGGCGATGAGCGCGACGACGTCGCCGGGCTGCATCATCTCGAGGGTCGCCGCCACCGCCGGCGCTTCGTCGTCGAACGACCGGACGCGATCGGCGGGCATCCCGGCCGACAGCGCGCCGTCGGCCATGATGCGTGCCGTCTCACCCGGGGGCCGGCCGCGCCGATAGTCCTCGTGCTCCTTGAAGACCGCCAGGTCGAGCCCCGCGCACAGCCGCCCGACCTCGCGGAGATCCGCGTCGCGCCGGTCGCCGGGGACACCGAGGAGCGCCATTCGCCGGTTCGCGGGCAGACGACGCACGAAGTCGAGCAGGCCGGCGATCGCCGCCGCGTTGTGCGCGTAGTCGAGGAGCACGCGACCGCGCACCGTCTCGATCACGTTGAGGCGCCCGGGCGTGCGCGACGCCGAGGGCGCGAAGCTCATCAGGCCACGGCGAATGGTGTCGAGAGGTACGCCCTGGGTGAACCCCGCCAGCGCGGCGGCCAGCAGGTTGCCGATCTGGAAGCGCGCATGTCCGCCGAAGCTGAGCGGCACGTCGGCCACCTGGCCCAGGGTCAGGCGCTGCGAGCCCTGGCGGATCACCAGCTCCTCGGCGCCGTCGTCCGTCTCCTCGACGCGCGCGATGATCCCGCCGGCGGCGAGATGCAGCTCCACTACCGGGTTCGCACCCACGGGCAGCATCGAAAAAAACGCCACCTGGCCCGGCGTGCGCTCGCGCATCGCGGCGACGAGGGGATCGTCCGCGTTCAGCACCGCATAGCCATCCGGCCGCACCACCGACGGCACCACCGCCTTCACCTCGGCGAGCTGCTCGACGGTGTCGATGCCGCGCATCCCCAGATGGTCGGCGGTCACGTTCAGGACGACGGCGACGTCGCACTCGTCGTAGCCGAGCCCCGCGCGCAGGATGCCGCCGCGTGCCGTCTCGAGCACGGCGACGTCGACCTCCGGGTGCGACAGGATCATGTTCGCGGCGAAGGGGCCGGTGAGGTCGCCTTCGAGCAGGAGCGCGTCCTGGAAGTACACGCCGTCGGTCGTCGTGTATCCCACGCGCTGCCCATGCTCGCGGAACAGGTGCGCGATGAGCCGCGTCGTCGTCGTCTTGCCATTGGTGCCGGTGGTCGCGATGACGGGGATCCTCGACGGTGCGCCGGGTGGGTACAGGGAAGCGATTATGTCAGACGAGCGGTCGAGCGGAGGCACGGAGGAGCGGGACTGCGGCTCCGCCAGCTTGGCCATCGCTGCACCGAGATCATGCCTCGTTGCGCCGAGGCCGAGCTGGATGGTTCGATCCTCGGCGTTGCGGCGCACGGGGATGCCTCGCCGGCGTGCCTCCTCGATCACAGCGAGCGACGTCGGGTCCGGCCGTGCACGCCGATAGGTGCGCACGAGCGTCGCCACCGTCTCGTCGATCTCGGGATCGTCGCCGCGCAGCAGATCGCGGATGATGCGCGCGGCGGCGTCCAGCGCGTCCTCCGCGAGCTCCTCCTCGTCGAAGCCGACGACGACCGTCCAGCGGTCGTCGCCGGGCGCGCTCGCGACGACGCGCCCATGCGGATCCGGCGCGCCGGCGCGCCGCTGAAGCATCCGGGCGAGCGCGAGGAGGAGCGTCCCCCAGCTCGCGAGCGGCTCTTTCCCGCCGACGAGCGGCGCGACCCTCTCGGCAATTTCGCCGACGTCGCGTGGCGACTGCACGGCGAGCGCACCGACCCGCAGCTCGGCGATGACGACCGGGGTGCGCGCCCACAGGTTCGGGCCGCGGAGGGGACGCAGGCTCGTGATGCGAACGTCGTCCGCCACCGCGGCGGCGCCGAGCGCAGTCACCGCGTCGTACGCTCGGGCTCCGGCACGGCGGCGGGGGTGGGGGTGGGGGCGGCGCTCACGCGGGACGGCTCGAGCTCGCCGTCGTGCACGCAATCATGACCACAATCGATCGCGCGCG